>NZ_JBEOUL010000034.1:0-67338 GCF_040304075.1 Kitasatospora sp. NPDC094015 | reverse complement strand
CAGCAGATCAACGTCGCCGAGAAGGTCCTCGCCGCCCAGGGCCCCGGCGCCTGGCCCGTCTGCTCCGTCAAGGCCGGCCTCACCAAGTAAGCACCACCCCCGCACCACCCAGCAGCACCACGCAGGGCCCGCCCCCACCCCGGGGACGGGCCCTCACCCCGTTCCCGGGACCCGACAACGGGCCGAGGGCCTAGGACCAAGGGACCTGGGCGGTCGCGGCCCGCGGCCGATCTGGCGGGGCCGGGGTGAGGGGCAGGCTCGGGGTATGAACGAGACGCAGAACACCGCCCGGATCGCCGTCGTCACCGGAGCCTCCCGGGGGCTCGGCCTCGAACTGGCCCGCGCCCTCGCCCTCCGCGGCTGGCAGCTGGTGATCACCGGCCGCGGCCAGGTGGAACTGGCCGCTGCCGAAACCGAGTTGGCCGTCCACACCAAGGTCCTCGCGCTCGCCGGATCGGTGGTGGACGACGACCACCGCGAGCGGGTGGCCGAGGCCACGGCCGCGCTCGGCGGCGCCTCGCTGCTGGTCAACAACGCCTCCACACTGACCGGTTACGAACTGGCCGGCGCCAAGCTGCCGGGCCTCGCCGAGCACCCGAAGGCCGGCCTGCTGGAGACCTTCGAGGTCAACGTGCTCGGCCCGCTCGTCCTCACCCAGCTGCTGCTGCCCCAACTGCGCGCCCAGGGCGGCGCCGTGATCAACCTCAGCTCGGACGCCGCCGTCGAGGCCTACGCGGGCTGGGGCGCGTACGGCGCCAGCAAGGCCGCCCTGGACCAGGCCTCGGCCGTGCTCGCCCGGGAGGAACGGCTGGTCCGGGTCTGGAGCGTGGATCCGGGCGACCTGCGCACCCGGATGCACCAGGAGGCGTTCCCCGGCGAGAACATCTCGGACCGGCCGCTGCCGATCACCGTCGTGCCGGCCTTCCTCGGCCTGCTGGAGAGCCGCCCCGCCTCCGGCCGCTACAGCGCCGTCGGCCTGCTGGCGGACGGTGAGTGAGATGGCCGCCGCCACCGGGGACGCCCTCGACGTGACGGTGCCGCCCGAGCTGTCCGCCCGCGCCCCCGCCGAGGCCCGCGGCCTCACCCGGGACGGCGTCCGGATGCTGGTGGGCCACCGCGACAGTCTGGCCACCGAGCACCGGTACTTCCACGAGCTGCCCGAACTGCTGCGCCCCGGAGACCTGTTGGTGGTCAACAACTCGGCCACCGTACCGGCCGCGCTGCCCGGCCGGCTGCCCGACGGCGCCCCGGTCGCGCTGCACCTGTCGAGCGCCCGGCCCGACCCGCTCGGCCACCACCTGGTCGAGCTGCGCCGCCCGGCGGACGGGGCCGCGGAGTACTTCCCGCCGGGGAGTTCGCCCGCCCGGGCCGGCCTGCGGATCGACCTGCCCGGCGGGGCGCGGGCGGACCTCACCGCCCCGCACACCCCGCGGCTCTGGCACGCCCGGCTCATCCTCCCCGAGCACGTGCTCGGCTACCTCGGCCGGTACGGGCGGCCGATCCGCTACGGCTACGTCGACCGCGAGTGGCCGATCGAGGCCTACCGGACGGTGTTCGCGGCCGAGCCCGGCAGCAGCGAGATGCCCAGCGCGGCACGGCCGTTCACCGCCGGCACGGTGGCCCGGCTGGCCGCCCGGGGCGTGCTGGTCGCACCCGTCACGCTGCACACCGGCGTGGCCTCGCCGGAGGCGCACGAGCCGCCGTACGCCGAGCGGTACCGGGTGCCCGCCGCCACGGCCGGGCTGGTCGGGCACGTCCGGGCCGCCGGGGGCCGGGTGATCGCGGTCGGGACCACGGTGGTGCGGGCGCTGGAGTCCGCGGTCGGCCCGGACGGGCGGCCGGGGCCCGCCGACGGGTGGACCGAGTTGGTGATCACCCCGGAGCGCGAGATCCGGGCCGTGGACGGCCTGCTCACCGGCTGGCACGAGCCGCAGGCCTCGCACCTGCTGATGCTGGCGGCGGTCGCGGGCCTCCCGCTGCTGGAGCGCTGCTACGCCGAAGCGGTCGCCGGACGCTACCTCTGGCACGAGTTCGGGGACGTCAACCTGCTGCTGCCCGACTAGCCGGACCGGCCGGACCGGCTGCCTCCGGCGGGCTCCCGGTGGCGATCCGCGCCACGAAGCGCAGCACGTCCGCCGCGCCGTCCTCGGCCGCGAGCCGGGCCGCGAGCCCGGTGGCCCGCTCGCGGTACGCCGGATCCGTGACCGCCTGGCGGAGCGCCCCGGCCAGCCGGTCGGCGGTCAGGCGCCGCAGCGGCACCGGCTCCGGGGCGACCCCGAGTCCGGCCAGCCGGGCGGCCCAGAAGTTGCCGTCGAGCTGGGCCGGCACCGGGACGGCCGGGACGCCCGCCCGCAGTCCGGCGCCGGTGGTGCCGGCCCCGCAGTGGTGCACCACGGCGGCCATCCGCGGGAACAGCCAGGAGTGCGGGACCTCGTCGACGGTGAGCACCTCCGGCCCCTCCACCCGCAGCCCGGTCCAGCCCGGCTGGACCACCGCCCGGAGGCCGGCGGCCCGCAGCGCGGCCGAGACGGTGCGGCCCAGCCGGTCCGTGTCGCCGACCACCAGGCTGCCGAAGCCGACGAACACCGGCGGCGGCCCCTCGGCGAGGAACGCGCGCAGCGCCTGCGGCGGCTGCCAGTCGGGGTTCTCGTACGGCCACCAGTAGCCGCTGATCCGGGCGATGGGCGCCCAGTCGGCCGGGCGGCGGACCACGCTGGGGGAGAAGCCGTGGAAGACCGGCCAGCCCTCCCGGGCGTAGCGGCGGCGCAGCCGGCCCGCCGGGACCGCGGGCAGGTCGAGCTGCCTGCGCAGGGCCCGGACGGTCGGGGCGTACAGGCGGTCGACGGTGAGGGCGGCCGCCCGGCCCGCGGCGCGGTTGCCCAGGGGCCCGAGCGAGCGGGTGGTGCCGGCGATGACCGGGAGGAAGTCGCCGGTGGGGTCGAGCGGTTGGAGGTACACCCCGGCGCTCGGCACCTCCAGCGCCTCGGCGACCACCTGCCCGAGCGGGGCGGTGGGGGCGGAGAGCAGGACCAGGTCGGTGCCCTGCCGGGCGGCCTCCAGCACGCCCCGGGCCAGCTCCGGCATAAAGCTCCGGCCCATCCGCAGCAGGTGGGCCATGGCGAGCGGGCCGCCACCGGCCCGGAGCATCCGCTGCCCGCGCTCGGCGGCCAGCTCCGCCCTCGGGTCCACCGGGAGCGGGCGGAACTCCAGCCCGGCGGCGACCACCTGGGGCTCGAAGCCGGTGTGGGTGGCCAGCGCCACCTGGTGGCCGGCCTCGGCCAGCCGGCGGCCGAGGCCGAGGAACGGGGAGACGTCGCCGCGGGACCCGGCGGTCGCGATCAGAATGCGCACGGCACGGAGTATCCCCGGCCGGCGCCCCCATGCGGCGTCCTGGCCGATGAGCCCACCGATCGGATGACCTGCGCGCGGTGGGTGGTTGACGGTCGTTCATCCCCTTGGGGTCCGGTGCACCCGTCGCCCGGATGCCCTCCGAATGCCCGGCCGCCCGAGGTGCGGGCGTTTTGCGCACTGTCACCGGATATTCGGTCAAAGGCCGGGAATCGTCGGTGAAAACCCCCTGGCGACCGCCGTCGACCAGCTGGTTCGATGTCCCGGCGGAATCCCGCCGACTGCCCGATGGGGCGGATTCCACCGGAATCCGCTAGGGTCGCGCATCGTCTCTCCCCACCACTTCACCTGGGAATTCTTCTTGAACCTCGATTTCACCGCCGATCCCCTTTTCTCGTGGTACGTGGTCCTGCTGGCCGTCAGCGGTCTGGCCATGATCGTGCTCGCGATCGTCGGGGCCGGTCAGAGCGCCGGCATACGGGCCATCAACGGCCTGTTCGGCGCCGCGTTCCTGGGCTACTCGTTCTACCTCTGCTTCATCTTCGAGGGCGGCGAGTACCGGATGTTCTTCCAGGCCTTCATCCTGCCGGTGCTGCTGATCGTCAAGTTCGTGAAGGGCCTGTCCGAGCGCAGCGCCCAGCCGCAGGTGCAGCAGTTCCAGCCCGCCCCGCAGGCGCAGCAGCCCCAGCCCGCCCAGCAGCCCCAGCCGGCGCCGCAGGCCCAGCCGGCGCCCGACGCCGCCGGCTGACCGCTCGGACGAGCCCGGCCCGTCGCCCGCCCCTGCCGCCGTTCCCCGGCGAACGCAGCGGGCGGGCGCGGCCGTTGCGCCGGCGTACCCGTCCTGCCGTACCTGTCCCGCCACGCCCGTTCGTCGACCGCCCCAGGGGGATGCATGACCACCGTCCAGCTGATCGGAGGCGGCCGCACGGCGGCCGCGTTCCCCGCGCTCTACGGGCCGTTCCTCGACTCGGCCGGGCCGGACCCGGTGGTCGCCTGCGTGCTGATCGACGAGGGTGTCGACGAGGGTGCGGCGGCCGAACAGTTCGCCGCGTGGGACGCGCGGCTCCGCGCGGTGGCACCCTGCCGGCCGCTGCCGGTCGCCGTGCGGATCGGCGGCACGCTCGACCCCGCCGTGCTGGACGCGGCCGACGCGGTGCTGGTCTGCGGCGGACTGACCCCCGCCTACCAGGCCGCGATCGCCGGGCCGCTGGGCGCGTACCTGGCCTGCCGCCCGCTCCCGTACGCCGGGTTCTCCGCGGGTGCCGCGATCGCCGCCCGCCGTGCGGTGGTGGGTGGTTGGCTCGCCGACGGGGTGCCGCTCTGCCCCGAGGAGGCCGGCGAGGACCTGGCGGAGCTGACCGTCCGCGACGGTCTCGGCCTGATCGACCTCGCGGTCGACGTGCACGCCGCGCAGTGGGGCACCCTGCCCCGGCTGATCGAGGCGGTCGCGTGGGGCGAGGCCGAGCGGGGCGTGGCGATCGACGAGGACACCTCGCTCTCGCTGGCCGGCGACCGCGCGGAGGTCCGCGGGCTGGGCCGGGTCCACCTGGTCGGGCGGACGGCGGACTCGGTCACCCTGTGCAGCTACCGGGCGGGGCAGCGCTTCCCGCTCTGACCGGCCGGGCCCGCCCGCGGACCCCCGCCGGACGCCTCACTCGTAGCGGTGCAGCAGCGATTCCGCCTCGGCCGCCATGATCTGGTCCAGGGTCAGCGAGGGGTGGCCGAGGTGGGCGAGGGTGACCTCGGCGGAGCTGGGCGCCGCGTCCGCGGCGAGCCACTGCTCCGGCTTCCACGCGGCGCCGCGCAGGAAGGCCTTCGGGCAGTGGCCGTAGACCTCCTCGGCCTCCACCACGACCGCGCTGCGCGGCGGCTTGCCGACCGGCGTCAGCCGGGCCAGCAGCCCGGGGTCGGTGGACACGCAGGCCCGGCCGTTGACCCGCAGGGTGGCCTCCCGGCCGGGGATGACGAACAGCAGCCCGGTGCGGCCGGTGTCGACGATGTTGTGCATCGAGTCCAGCCGCCGGTTGCCGGTGGCGTCGGGGATCGCGAGGGTGTGCTCGTCCAGGACGGCCACGAACCCGGGCGGGCCGCCGCGCGGGGTCACGTCGCAGCGCCCGTCGGCGCCGGCGGTGGCCAGGAAGACCAGCGAGGACCGGCCGATCACCTGCCGGGCCACCTCGTGGATCCGGTCGACCTCCTTGTGCCGGACCAGCTCGCTCGGCGGCTCGTACAGCTCGCGCAGCCCGGTGGCGTCGCGGACGGCCGTGGCCTCGAGCGTGCGGAAGACCTGGCTGCGGGGCGGTGGTGTGTTCACGTACCGGCAACCTAGCCCACGGCCGATCTTGTGGGAACCCCTCGGGTGCAGCACCTGCCGCCGGCCGGCCCGCTCTGCTAGCTTCCCCGGGGAGCCCACCCCGCGGGTACCGTCGCCGGGGAGCGCGGGCTCCGGGCGGGCGCCGTACCGGTGGCCCGCCGGCCCGCCGACGGCGCTGCCCCGCCGTCCCAGTCCGAGGAGCGCGCCGAGTGCGGCCCGAACCCGTCGACGACCGGATCAGCGACCTGGGCGAGGGCCCGGTCTGGGACGAGCGCACCGGCGCCCTGCGCTGGGTCGACATCCCGGCCGGCCTGGTCCACCGCACCGACGGGGACAGCCTCCGGCTCCCGCCGCCCGCCTGCGCGATCCTGCCCACCACCACCGGCTGGGCGGCCGTCCTCGGCGACCGGGTGACCGCGCTGGACGAGCCGGGCGAGGTGCCCGTCCCGCTGGGGCGGGCCAGCCGGTGCAACGACGCCAAGACCGATCCGGCGGGCCGGATCTGGCTCGGCACGATGGCCCCCGACGACCTCCCCGGGCGCGGCGCGCTGCACCGCCTGGACGGTGGGGGCCTGACCGCCGTCGTCCCCGGCGCGAGCATCTCCAACGGCCTCGGCTGGAGCCCGGACGGCACCCGGATGTACTGGATCGACACCCCCACCCGCCGGATCGACGTGTTCGACTTCGACCTCGCGGACGGGACGTTGGGCGGGCGGCGCCCGCTGGCCGCCGTCGAGGGCGGCTTCCCGGACGGTCTCGCGGTCGACGCGCAGGGCGCGTTGTGGGTCGCCCTGTGGGGCGGCGCCGCGCTCCACCGCTACCTGCCGGACGGCACCCTGGACACCGTGCTGCCCACCGGCGTCTCGCACCCGACCAGCTGCGCCTTCGGCGGCGAGGACCTGCGCACCCTCTACATCACCACCGCCCGCCGGCCCGCCGCCGACGGCGCCTTCTCCCCGCACGCCGGGCAGTTGCACGCGGTCCGGGTGCCGGTCCCGGGTTCGCCGCCCACCCCCGCTCTGTTCCCGTGAGCGGCCGGTCGCCGAGTGAAGCAGGCCACATGACAAAGGTCTGCTGCCCGGCGGCCGATCATGGCAGAATGACGGGAGTAGTAGTAGTGACGTTCAGCGCACTCCGGGGTCGGTGAAAATCCGAACCGGCGGTTACAGTCCGCGACCCGTCCGCAGCCAGCGGCCGGTTGACCAGGTGAAATTCCTGGACCGACGGTTAAAGTCCGGATGGGAGGCGTGCGCGGCGGATCGGTGTGACCAGCGGCTCGTCCGCCGGTCCCACCTCGGGTACGACAGGAGAGCTCTCGTTCGGCGACGCAGCCGGGCCGGGGGTGGCTCCGCGTGCCGCTGTCCGCGTCATCTCCCACGTGCCGCCCCGGAGTCCGCGCCCCAAGCGCGAGGAGAACCCGGGTGTTCACCGGCATCATCGAAGAGCTCGGCGAGGTCGTCTCCATCGAGGAGATCGGCGATTCCTCGCGTATCCGCCTGCGTGGGCCGGTGGTCTGTTCCGACGCGCACCACGGCGACTCCATCGCGGTCAACGGCGTCTGCCTGACCGTGCTCGACAAGCCCGACCAACTGGCCGCCGGCACCGGTGAGTTCAGCGCCGACGTGATGGCCGAGACGCTGCACCGCTCCAGCCTGGGCGCACTGCGGCCGGGGTCGCGGGTCAACCTGGAGCGGGCGATGTCGCTCGGCGCCCGGCTCGGCGGCCACCTGGTCCAGGGGCACGTGGACGCCACCGGCACGCTGCTCTCCCGCGAGCCCGGCGACCTCGACGCCGACGGCACCCCGCGCTGGGAGGTGCTGCGCTTCTCGCTGCCGCACAGCATCACCCGGTACCTGGTGGAGAAGGGCTCGATCACGGTGGACGGCGTCAGCCTGACCGTGGTCGAGGCCGCGCTCGACTCCTTCACCGTCTCGCTCATCCCGGCCACCCTCGAACTGACCACGCTCGGCGCCAAGGCCGTCGGCGACCCGGTCAACCTCGAGGTGGACGTGCTGGCCAAGTACGTCGAGCGGCTGCTCGACACCCGCACCCTGCCCGACACCATCGCCGGGGAGTCGCGGTGAACTGGCTCGGCGGCACCGCCTTCACCGCGTTCGGCCAGCAGGTGATCTGGGCGGACATGCTCGGCAACCTGCTCGGCTTCGCCGGCCTCGCGCTCGGCTGGCGCCGGTCGGTGTGGAGCTGGCCGGTCCAACTGCTCTCCGGCGCGGTGCTGATCGCCGCGTACCTCGGCGGCGACTCGCCCAACCCCGGCCTGATCGGCAAGCAGGTGATCGTGATCGCCGCCGCGGCCTGGGGCTGGACCCGCTGGCAGCAGGGGAGGCGCACGGCCGGCGAGATCGCCGTCCGGTTCGCCTCCTGGCCCGAACGGGCCGCGCTCGTCGGCGGCCTGGCCGCCGGCACGGTGGCCCTGGCCGGCCTCTACCTGGCCAATCCCGGCTGGTCCTGGAACCCGTGGGCGGACGCCTACATCTTCGTCGGCACGCTGGCCGCGATGTACGCCCAGGCCCGCGGCTGGGTCGAGTTCTGGTTCGCCTGGGTCGCGGTCGACGTGGTCGGCGTCCCGCTCGCCTTCGACAGCGGCTACGCCTTCTCCGGCCTCACCTACAGCATCTACTTCGTGCTGGTGCTGCTCGGCCTGCGCGCCTGGTGGCTGCGCACCCGCACCCCGCGCCCAATGGGCGCCGACCTTCCCGAGGGAGTCACGGCATGACCACCGACCAGATCGACCAGGAGCCGGTGCTCGACCCGGTCGAGCGGGCCATCGCCGACATCGCGCTGGGCCGCCCGGTGATCGTGGTGGACGACGAGGACCGCGAGAACGAGGGCGACATCGTCTTCGCGGCCTCCGCCGCCACCCCCGAACTGATGGCCTTCACCATCCGCTACAGCTCCGGCGTGATCTGCGTGCCGATGACCGGCGAGGAGGCGGACCGGCTCGAACTGCCGCCGATGACCCGGGTCAACGAGGACCGCAAGGGCACCGCGTACACCGTGTCGGTGGACGCCAGGGACGGCGTCTCCACCGGCATCTCGGCCGCCGACCGGGCCCGCACCGTGCGGCTGCTGGCCTCGGCGGGCACCACCGCCGCCGACCTCACCCGCCCCGGCCACGTCTTCCCGCTGCGCGCCGTGGAGGGCGGGGTGCTGGTCCGCCCGGGCCACACCGAGGCCGCCGTGGACCTGGCCCGGCTGGCCGGCCTCGCCCCGGCCGGCGCGATCGCCGAGGTGGTCAACGACGACGGCACCATGGCCCGGCTGCCCGAGCTGGTGGTCTTCGCCCGCGAGCACGGCCTGGCGATCATCTCGATCGAGGACCTGATCGCCTACCGCCGCCGCACCGAACTGCACGTCGACCGGGCCGCCGTGACCGCCCTGCCCACCGAGCACGGCATGTTCACCGCGGTCGGCTACCGCGGCACCATCGACGGGGTCGAGCACCTGGCCCTGGTGGCCGGCGGCCTGGACGCCGACGGACGGCTGCCCGAGGGCGAGGACGTCCTGGTCCGGCTGCACTCCGAGTGCCTGACCGGTGACGTGTTCGGCTCGCTGCGCTGCGACTGCGGCCCCCAGCTGCAGGCCTCGCTCCAGCAGGTCGCCGAGTCCGGCCGCGGCGTGGTCCTCTACCTGCGCGGCCACGAGGGCCGCGGCATCGGGCTGGCGCACAAGCTGCGCGCCTACGAGCTCCAGGAGCAGGGCCGCGACACCGTGGACGCCAACCTCGACCTCGGCCTGCCCGCCGACGGCCGGGACTACAGCATCGGCGCGCAGATCCTCGCCGACCTCGGCGTGCGCTCGCTGACCCTGCTCACCAACAACCCGGACAAGCTGGCCGCGCTCACCGAGCACGGCCTCAAGGTCAAGGGCCGCCGTCCGCTCGCCGTCCGCACCAGCGAGCACAACCTCGGCTACCTGCGCACCAAGCGCGACCGGATGGGCCACCAGCTGCCCTGGCTCGACGACGAGCAGGCCTGAGCACCGCCCGTACGACCACCCGCACCACCCGGATCACCCAGCACCACCCGCATCACCCGCACCCCGGAACGAACAGGAAGTAGAGACGTGAGCGGCCACGGAGCCCCCGAGCTGAACCTGAAGAACTGCGCCGACCTGCGGGTCGCGGTGATCGCCGCGCAGTGGCACGACGAGGTCATGAACGGCCTGCTGGACGGCGCCCACCGGGCCCTCAAGGAGCTCGGCATCGACGAGCCCACCGTGGTCCGCGTCCCCGGCACCTTCGAACTGCCGGTCGCCGCCAAGCAGCTGGCCGGCCGCGGCTACGACGCCGTGGTCGCCCTCGGCGTGGTCATCCGCGGCGGCACCCCGCACTTCGAGTACGTCTGCCAGGCCGCCACCCTCGGCCTGACCCAGGTCGCCGTGGAGACCGGTGTCCCGGTCGGCTTCGGCGTGCTGACCTGCGACACCGAGCAGCAGGCGCTGGACCGCGCGGGCCTGCCGGGCTCGGCCGAGGACAAGGGCCACGAGGCGGTCACCGCCGCCGTCGCCACCGCCGCGGCGCTGCGCTCGGTCTCCGAGCCCTGGCGGTGACGGACTCCCCGCCGGCCGCCGCGGAGCCGGCCGGCGGGGGCCGCGGCGGCGGCGTCCAACGTACTGTCCACTGTGCGGAACTGTCTACCGTCGGTCAGCCCGCAAGCCGTAAGGTGAGCTCATCATGGCTTCCAAGACATTTGAGGAGCTCTTCTCCGAGCTCCAGCAGAAGGCCGCCGCAGGCGACCCCTCGTCCTCCCGCACCGCGCAGCTCGTCCAGCAGGGCGTCCATGCGATCGGCAAGAAGGTCGTCGAGGAGGCCGCCGAGGTCTGGATGGCCGCCGAGCACGAGTCCGACGAGCGCACCGCCGAGGAGATCTCCCAGCTCCTCTACCACCTTCAGGTGATGATGGTCGCCCGCGGGCTGACGCTCGACGACGTCTACGCGCACCTCTGAGTCCCGCCCCAGCCCGCCCTGTTCCACCCCCTTTCAGCGAAGGAACCTCCGCTCATGCTGCGCATCGCCGTCCCCAACAAGGGTTCGCTCTCGGGTCCCGCGGCGGAGATGCTCCATGAGGCCGGCTACCGCCAGCGCAAGGACCCCAAGGAACTGGTGCTGGTCGACCCGGGCAACCAGGTGGAGTTCTTCTTCCTGCGGCCGCGCGACATCGCGGTGTACGTCGGCTCCGGCCGGCTCGACGTCGGGATCACCGGCCGCGACCTGCTGCTGGACTCCGCCTCGGACGCCGAGGAGGTGCTGGCGCTCGGCTTCAGCGGCTCCACCTTCCGGTTCGCCAAGCCGGTCGGCCTGGAGGTCGGCTCGGTGCACGACCTGGAGGGGCTGCGGATCGCCACCTCCTACACCGGCCTGGTCGAGCAGCACCTGGCCGAGCAGGGCGTGAAGGCGACCGTCACCAAGCTGGACGGCGCGGTCGAGACCGCGGTGCAGCTCGGCGTCGCCGACGTGATCGCCGACGTGGTGGAGACCGGCACCAGCCTGCGCAATGCGGGCCTGGAGGTGTTCGGCGAGCCGATCCTGATCTCCGACGCGGTAGTCATCCGGCCCAAGGGCGCCGGCGAGGACGCCCGGGTCGAGCAGTTCATGCGCCGGCTGCAGGGCGTGCTGGTGGCCCGCCGCTACGTGCTGATGGACTACGACATCCGGGCCGAGAACGTCGGCAAGGCGGTCGCGCTCACCCCCGGCCTGGAGTCGCCGACCGTCTCCCCGCTGCACACCGAGGGCTGGGTCGCCGTCCGGTCGATGGTGCTCCGCAAGGAGGCCCAGCAGATCATGGACGACCTGTGGGGCATCGGCGCCCGGGCCATCCTGGTGACCAACATCCACGCCTGCCGTCTCTGACCGCACCCGACCACCCGGGCGGGGGCCCCGACGGCCCCCGCCCGCCCCTCTGGAGCACCACGTGTCCACCGCCGCCGCCCCCCTCCCCGTCACCTGGGCCCCCCGCCGCACCCGGGCCGTGCTGCTGCCGATGTGCGCGGTCCTGGTCACCGTCTTCACCGTGATGGCCTTCGCCCTGCCGGCCAACTGGCACCTCAACGACCGGGTGGCCATGGTGGTGAGCGGCCTGCTGTTCGCCGGTGTCGCCCTGATGCTGGCCCGGCCCCGGGTGAGCGCCGACGCCGACGGCGTCACGGTGGTCAACTTCGTCCGCAGCCGCCGGCTGGCCTGGGCCGAGATCGTCCGGGTCAACTTCCGGGCCGGCGACCCCTGGGTGACGCTGGATCTGGCCGACGGAACCGCGCTGGCCGCGGTCGGCATCCAGGCCGGCGGCGGCCGCGAGCGCGCCATCGCGGCCGCCCGCACGCTGCGCGACCTGGTGGAGCAGCGGCACGCCGGCTGACCGTTCGGCGTGCCGTCCCGGGCGGCCGTAACAAGATCCCTACACTCGTTCGGGTATCGTCTACGCTGGTAAAGCCGGGGCAAAGCCACCGGCGCCACGAGCCCATCCCGACCAGAGGAGTGACACCTCCCCTCGATGGACGATCCGTCCGGTAGTCCCAGCGCCGCCTCTCTCCCGACCCACGGCAGGAAGGCGGCGGCCCAGTGACCTCCGCCTGGCTCATGCTCGGCGCCGCCGTGCTGCTCATCCTCGCCAACGGCCTGTTCGTCGCCGCCGAGTTCGCCTTCGTCACCGTGGAACGCAGTGAGGTCGAGCGGGCCGCGGCCGACGGCGACCGCCGCGCGGCCGGCCTGCTCAAGGCCCTGCGCCGGCTCTCCTTCGAGCTCTCCGGCGCCCAGCTCGGCATCACCGTCACCTCCCTGGTGGTCGGCATGCTCGCCGAGCCCGCGCTCTCCGAACTGCTCACCCCGGTGCTGACCGCCGTCGGCATCCCCGACTCCGCCGCCCGCGGGGTCGCGCTGATCTCCGGCCTGGTGCTCGCCACCGTGGTCCAGATGGTGATCGGCGAGCTGGTCCCGAAGAACTGGGCGATCGCCCGCCCGATCCAGGTCGCGTACGCCGTGGTCGGCCCCCAGCGGGTCTTCTCGACCGTCTGCCGCCCCCTGATCACCGTGCTCAACGGCGCGGCCGACAAGGTGGTCCGGGCGATCGGCCTGGAGCCCCAGGAGGAGCTGGGCCACGCCCGCACCCCGGCCGAACTGGTCGCGCTCGCCCGGCACTCGGCCCGGGCCGGGGCGATAGACGAGGAGTCGGCGACCCTGTTCGTCAAGACCCTCGGCCTCGGCCAGCTGACCGCGGAGAGCGTGATGACCCCCCGGGTCGCCGTCTCCGCACTCCAGCGCGACGCCACCGCCGCCGACGTGGTCAACCTGACCCGCGCCACCGGCCTGTCCCGCTTCCCGGTCTACGGCGACAGCCTGGACGAGGTGATCAGCACCGTCACGCTCAAGGACGCGCTCGCCGTCCCGGCCGAGCACCGCGCCGCCACCCGGGTCGCCGGCATCGGCGTCCCGCCGCTGCTGGTGCCCGAGACGCTCCCCGCCGAGCGGCTGCTCGACCTGCTGCGCCGCCAGCAGCCGATGGCCATCGTGGTCGACGAGTACGGCGGCACCGCCGGCGTCGTCACCATCGAGGACATCGTCGAGGAGGTGGTCGGCGAGGTGCAGGACGAGCACGACCCGGCCGACGTCCCCGAGCTGCGCCCGCTGCCCGCCGTCGGCGGCCTGCCGGTCTGGGAGGCCGACGGCCGGGCCCGGACCGACCAGCTGGAGAGCATCGGCCTGCACGCCCCCGAGGGCCCGTACGAGACCCTCGGCGGCCTGCTCGCCGATCTGCTCGGCAAGCTTCCCGAGGTCGGTGAGCAGGCCACCCTGCCGGGCTGGCGGCTGACCGTGCTCGCGGTCGAACGCCACCGCACCAGCCGGGTGGAGATCCGGCGCACCCGAGACGACCGGTACGACGAGGACCAGACCCGATGACCGTGCTCCTGCTGGCCGCCTCGCTCCTGCTGCTGCTCGGCAACGCCTTCTTCGTCGGCGCCGAGTTCGCCGTCATCTCGGTCCGGCGCAGCCAGATCGAGCCGCTCGCCGAGGCCGGCGACCGGCGCGCCCGGACGGTGCTGCACGCGCTGTCCAACGTCTCCGCCATGCTCGCCGCCGCCCAACTGGGCATCACGGTCTGCTCGCTGCTGCTCGGCGCGCTCGCCGAGCCGACCATCGCCGACCTGGTCGAGGGCCCGTTCCACGCGATCGGCGTGCCGGAGTCGCTGATGCACCCGCTCAGCTACGCGCTGGCGCTGGCGCTGGTGGTCTTCCTGCACATGGTGCTGGGCGAGATGGTGCCCAAGAACATCGCCCTGGCCGGCCCGGAGAAGGCCGCGCTCTGGCTGGGCCCGCCGCTGGACCGGCTGGCCCGGCTGCTGGGCCCGGTGATCCGCTTCCTGAACGCCTTCGCCAACGGGGTGCTGCGGCTGTTCAAGGTGCAGGGCCGTGATGAGGTGGCCTCGGTGTACACCACCGAGCAGCTGCTCCTGCTGCTCACCGACTCCCAGGAGGCGGGTCTGCTCGACCGCAGCCGTCAGGAGCGGCTGGAGGACGCCCTGGAGCTCGGCCACCGGCCGATCACCGAGGTCCTGCTCGCGCCCGACCAGCTGGTCACGGTCGCCACCGGGGTCACCGCCCGGGAGATCGAGCGGCTCGCCGTCCGCACCGGCTTCTCCCGCTTCCCGCTGGTGGACCCGGACGGGACGGTCCGCGGCTACCTGCACGTCAAGGACGTCCTGGAGGTCGAGGACCCGGACCTCCCGGTGCCGGCCCGGCTCTGGCGCCCGGTCACCGTGCTGCGCGGCGGGCTCCCGCTGGACGACGCCCTGGGCGCGATGCGGCGGGCCGCCACCCACCTGGCCGTGGTGGTCGACGCCGACGGCCGCCAGCTCGGCCTGGTCGCCCTGGAGGACGTCCTGGAGGAGCTGGTCGGCGAGGTCCACGACCCGGACCACCGCCGCCCGGCGGCACCCCGCTCCTGAACGTTGCCTCCCCCCGGGGTTCGAACCCCGGGGGGAGGCAACGCCTGCCACGGCGGGCCCGGCGCTACTCGCCCCGCCCGTCGATCAGCTCCCCGTACGCCTGCAGCAGGTCCGGCAGCCGCAGCGCCGCCAGGTCCTCCCGGCTCGGCGGCTCGCCCTGCGCGGAGAGCCGCAGGTCGCGGTAGGCGCAGGACTTCTCGTACAGCGTCCGCACGAACCGCCCGTTGCCCAGCTCGTCGATCCAGCCCTCGCCGACCACGTGGCCGCAGATCGAGGCGAGCTCCTCGGCCGCGTCCTGGTCCCAGCTGTCGCCGTCGGCGGCGGCCAGCGTGCGGCCGATCTCGGTCAGCTCGGCCGGCCGGTAGCTGGGGAAGTCCACCCGGCTGGTGAAGCGGGAGTTGAGCCCGGGGTTGGCGGCCAGCAGCCGGTTCATCCCGGCCGGGTAGCCGGCCAGGATCACCACCAGCCGGTCCCGGTTGTCCTCGGCCCGCTTGAGCAGCACCTGGAGCGCCTCGTCGCCGTACGCGTCGCCCTTGGTGTACCCGGAGTTGGAGAGGCTGTAGGCCTCGTCGATGAAGAGCACCCCGTCCAGTGCGGAGTCGATCAGCTCGTTCGCCTTCACCGCCGTCTGGCCCAGGAACTCGCCGACCAGGTCGGCCCGTTGGGCCTCCACCAGATGGTCGCCGGAGAGCAGCCCGAGCGCGTGGAAGACCCGGCCGAGGATCCTGGCCACCGTGGTCTTGCCGGTGCCGGAGGGGCCGGAGAAGACGAAGTGACGTTTCGGCGGCTGGACCGGCAGGCCCTGGTCGGCTCTCAGCCGGGCCATCCGCAACTGCGCCGACAGTGCCCGGACCTGGCGCTTGACCGGCTCCAGCCCCACCATCCGCTCCAGCGCCGCGAGCGCCTCGTCCAACTGGCCCTGGTCGCTCGGCAGCAGGCTCGCGGCCGGGGGGTAGGCCAGGCCCGCCGGTGCGGCCTGCGGCTCGGCGGCCGTGCGCGACGGCCGGTCGACCGGCTGCCCGCCGGCGCACTGCTCCCCGCCGGCGCCGCTGCCGCCGCCGAGGGGTGCGCCGGACCGCTCGATCAGCGGTCCGCCGGCCGGCTCCGGACCGACCTCGCCGCCCGGCCCGGTCGTGACCCCGTCCGCCGGCCCGGGGGCGGGGTCCGGACCGCGATCCGGGCCGGGGCCCGCGCCGAGGTCCGCGCGGAGGTCCGGCCCGCCGGCCGCCGGCCCCGGGGCGAACTCGGCGTCGGGCAGCGCCGGTTCGAGCACCGCCCGGTCCGCCTCGGTGACCAGCAGCGCGTCCAGCACCCCGTCCGAGGCGATCGCCGCCAGCCGCGCCGAGGTGTCCATGAACGCCGGATCGGCCCGGTGCACCGCCCGGTACAGCGGCAGCGCCGCGGCGCTGCGCCCGGCGCCCTCGTAGGCCCGCGCCAGCCAGTACCGCAGCTCCTTGCGCTGCGGCTGCTCGGAGCGGCAGCGGGCCAGCGAGGTGGCGAGCGGTGCCTGCGCCTGCGCGCACATGTCGAGCCGGACCCGGGCCATGCCGCCGAACAGCCCGGCCTCGATGCCGAGCACCGGATCGTCCAGCAGCCGGTCGGTGTCCCGGATCAGCTGCTCCCAGTCCTTCACCAGGTAGGACCGGCAGGCGTGCAGGAACCGTACCGAGGCGTCCAGCTCGGGCGGCGGGCACTCGGCCAGGGCCCGGTCCAGCTCGGTCAGGTGCCGGCCGTCCAGCCAGTGCGAGGCGTGCGCCAGCAGCAGGTCGCGGGTGTCCTCCAGGACCGGCTGCACCCACCAGCCCAGCCAGTACCAGGAGCTGAGCGGACGGCGGTGGAGCCGGCGCTGCTCGCCGAAGCGGTCCTGGTGCCGGTACATCGCGAGCAGCGCCCCGGAGGTGTCGCTGCGCAGCGCGTGCAGCCCGAGCCAGGCGTCCGCCATCGCCGGGTCGAGTTCGACGGCGGTGCGGAACTCCTCCTCGGCGCGGGCGTAGGAGCCGGCCGCGTAGGCGTCCGTGGCGCGCAGCCAGGCGCGGTCGGCCTGCCGGCCGGGTTCGGTACCGCCGGAACCGATGTCGGACGTCTCCACCGCCACTCACGCCCCCCGCCGAGTGCATCGAGGCCAAGTCGGTCGACGAGCGGCAGGCACCACCCGTCCGTCCGCAACCCCCTGGGCGCCTGCGCGCCTGACTGGAATCGTACCGGCGCAGCGCTGATCCGGAAGGGTGCGGCACCGCTTCAAATCCGCGCGGTGGCCGGGCCGTTGGCCGGTGCCACCGGCGGAGCGGGCGGCAGCGGCGGGGGAGTGGCCCGGCGTCGGCGGGGGAGTGGCCGGGCGGCGGCGGGCCCGCGGCGTTGCGCGGGCGGGGCGTGCTGGGACGGCGAACGGCACCTCCGGCTCACGGGGGAACAAGCCGGAGGTGCCGAGTCTGATGTTGCGGGCTCAACTATCTCCCGCGTGAAGTGAACCTAAGTCCTGGCGACACCCCAGGTCAAGGCCGCTGCGCGGGGTCACCGAGGGTGCCGCGGACGATCCGTCCGGTGACCCCGTCGACCAGCAGATCGGCGTACGGCCGGCTCGGATCGGCGGCGAAGTGCGCCTCCTCTGCGCGGGCCCAGCCGGCCCAGAAGCCGGCCAGTTCCGGGCCGTCCCGCAGCTCGCCGCGGGCCCGGGCGGCGGCCGCGTCCAGGTCCATCCAGATCAGCCGGCTCAGCACCGGGCGCACCTCGACGCGGCCCGCGCCGACGCCCTCCAGCAGCACCACCGGCGCCGGCTCCACCCGGCGGACGGTCGCGAACCGGCGCAGCGTCCAGTCGTAGACCCGGTACTCGGCCGTCCGGCCGGCCGCCAGCGGCTCCAGCACCTGTCGGCGCAGCCGTCCGACCCAGCCGAACGGCTCCTCGTGGGTGGCCAGGTCGTCCAGGTGCACCACGGGGGCGCCGCCGAGGGCGCCCGCCAGGCGGCCCGCGAAGGTGGTCTTGCCGGAGCCCGCGTGCCCGTCCACGGCGACCAGCCGCACCGGCCCGAGCGAGGGCGCCCGTGCCCGAAGCACGGCCGCCAGGTCCGCCGGCCCGGCGGCGTCCTGCTCGTCCGGGGTGCGCGGAAGGTCGGTCACCAGCTCACTCTAGGTCCCCGTCCGGGCGGTGACCGAGCCGTAACAGTGACTGGTCAGGCCGATATCGGGCATACTCGCTTCGCCGCGCCTGTGTGAACGACCGTTCACATCGGTCGGTGACGGTCCACCCGACCCGTCAGCCCCGTACCGGGCCCGCCACACCTGGGCCCGCCCGATCGAGGAGACGCAGCCATGAGCGCCGTATCCGCCAAGCCCGTGGACCGTCAGCTGCCCAGCGAGGAGGCCCGCGAGCTGCTCGGGCTGACCCGGGAGCTGGTGCACAACGAGGTCGCCCCGCACGCCGCCGCCGACGAGGCCGGCGACCGCTTCCCGCGCGAGGTGTTCCGCACCCTCGGCCGGGCCGGCCTGCTCTCCCTCCCGTACGGCGAGCAGTACGGCGGCGGCGACCAGCCGTACGAGGTCTACCTCCAGGTGCTGGAGGAGCTGGCGGCGGGCTGGCTGGCGGTCGGCCTCGGCGTCAGCGTGCACACGCTCTCCTGCCACGCGCTGGCCGTGTTCGGCACCGACGAGCAGCGCGACCGCTGGCTGCCGGGGATGCTGAGCGGCGAGCAGCTCGGCGCCTACTGCCTCTCCGAGCCGCAGTCCGGCTCCGACGCGGCCTCGCTGCGCACCCGGGCGGTGCTCGACGGCGAGGAGTACGTGGTCAGCGGCACCAAGGCGTGGATCACCCACGGCGGGCACGCCGACTTCTACAGCTCGATGGTGCGCACCGGTGAGGACGGCGCCCGCGGGATCAGCTGCCTGCTGGTGCCGGGCGGCGCGGCCGGCCTGTCGGCGGCCCCGCCGGAGCACAAGATGGGCATGCGCTCCTCGCCGACCGCGCAGCTGCACTTCGACGGCGTCCGGGTGGCCCGCGAGCGGCTGATCGGCGAGCTGGGGCAGGGCTTCCAGATCGCGCTGGCCGCCCTCGACTCGGGCCGGCTGGGCATCGCCGCCTGCGCGATCGGCGTCGCCCAGGCGGCGCTGGACCTGGCGGTGGACTACGCGGGCACCCGGCAGCAGTTCGGCCGGCCGATCGCGGACTTCCAGGGGCTGTCCTTCATGCTCGCCGACATGGCGACCCAGATCGAGGCCGGTCGGGCGCTGTACCTGTCGGCCGCCCGCCTCAAGGACGCCGGCCGGGCCTTCTCGAAGGAGGCGGCGATGGCGAAGCTGTTCTGCACCGACGCCGCCATGCGGGTCACCACCGACGCCGTGCAGGTGCTCGGCGGCTACGGCTACACCCAGGACTACCCGGCCGAGCGCTACATGCGCGAGGCCAAGGTGCTGCAGATCGTCGAGGGCACCAACCAGGTCCAGCGCCTGGTGATCGGCCGGCACCTGACCGGTCGCTGACGCGCCGCCGCGGGGCGGCGCGGGCCCTTCGACCGGGTCAGCGCCGCCCCGAGGTCCGCTGCGCGGGGACCGGCGGGGTGTGCTCGGCGGTGCGCCGGGGGCCGGCGTGCGAGAACGGCTGGGTGCGCCAGTCCAGCTCGGCGGGCAGGGCGAGCAGCGCGGCCAGGTCGGGCCCGCCGTGCTCGGGGGTGTCGCACTCCGCCAGGTCGTCGGCCGGGGCGCCGGAGCCGGCGCAGACCGCGGGCGAGAACGGGTGCCAGGCGGTCGGCAGCACGGCGTGCAGCGGCAGCCGCTCCTCGTCGCCCACCAGGGCGATCGGACGGTCGCAGGACGGGCAGTGCACCCGGACGATCTCCCAGGTCTCCGCGTCGCCCGGGTCCGCCCCCGGGGTGGGGCCGAACTCGGCGTAGCCGTCCTCCTCGGTGCGTTCGTCCGCGGCGCTGTGCGAGCGCTGGTCAGTAGCAGGCATCGGGATCCCCCTCGGATCGGGCCGGCCGCGGGTGAAGCCCGGGCCAACAGCAGCACTTCCCGCCGACGGGCCGTCATAACCCTGCAGGTCGGCGCACGATGATGCACGCGGTGTGTCCTTCGCCACATTCGCCCGGCATGTGCCTCCCGCACCGCGCCGGTTCGGTACGGGCGCCCGCCCGCGCGCCGCAGGTGGGGCGCCGGCGGGCCGTCCGCGGGGCGCGTGAGCTGCGGGCTCGGCGGGAGCCGCCCCGGGGCGCTAGGTTTGCGCCTTGTGGAGGATCTCGACCAGCGCATCGTCCAGCTGCTTCTCGAAGACGGCCGGATGAGCTACACGGACCTGGGCAAGGCCACCGGCCTGTCCACCTCGGCGGTGCACCAGCGGGTGCGCCGGCTCGAGCAGCGGGGGGTGATCCGCGGCTACACGGCGATCGTCGACGCCCAGGCCGTCGACCTGGCGTTGACCGCGTTCATCTCGGTCAAACCGTTCGACCCCAGCGCCCCGGACGACACCCCGGACCGCCTGATCGGGCTGCCCGAGATCGAGGCCTGCCACAGCGTGGCGGGCGACGAGAACTACATCCTCAAGGTCAGGGTGCCCGGCCCGGGCGACCTGGAGGACCTGCTGGCCAGGATCAGGTCGGCGGCCGGCGTCTCCACCCGCACCACGGTGGTCCTGTCCACCCCGTACGAGGCCCGCCCCCCGAAGCTCTGAGCCGGATCGGTCGGGTGCAGACTTGGGCCATGACCGAACGCACCAACCGCACCGTCCTGCTCCGCGGCGGCAACGTCTACAGCCCCGCCGACCCGTTCGCCACCGCGATGCTGGTGGAGGGCGAGCAGATCGCCTGGGTGGGCAGCGACGGCGCCGCCGAGGCGTACGCGGGCACCGCCGACGAGGTGGTGGAGCTGGCGGGTGCGCTGGTCACCCCGGCCTTCGTCGACGCCCACGTGCACGCCACCTCGGCCGGCCTCGCGCTCACCGGACTGGACCTGACCGGCTGCGGGAGCCTGGCCGAGGCGCTGGCGCGGATCGCCGCCTTCGCCGCCGGCTCGCCCGCCGGCGTGCTGATCGGCCACGGCTGGGACGAGACCGGCTGGCCCGAGGGCCGGCCGCCGACGCTCGCCGAGCTGGACGGCGCCGCCGGCGGCGCCGCGCTCTACCTGTCGCGCACCGACGTGCACTCGGCGCTGGCCACCAGCGCCCTGCGCGGGCTCACCGAGGGCCTGGGGCAGCTCCCCGGGTACCACCCCGAGGCGCCGCTCAGCCGCGACGCCCACCACGCCGTGCGGGCCGCCGCGCTCGCCCACCTGTCGGCCGAGCAGCGCCGCACCGCGCAGCGGGCCACCCTGGCCCGGGCCGCCGAGCTGGGCATCGGCGCCCTGCACGAGTGCGCCGGCCCGCAGATCTCCTCCGAGCAGGACCTGACCGCCCTGCTGGAGCTGGCCGCCACGACCGAGGGCCCCGAGGTCTTCGGCTACTGGGGCGAGCTGGGCGGCATCGAGACCGCCCGCCGGCTGGGCGCGGTCGGCGCCGGCGGCGACCTGTTCGTGGACGGCGCCCTCGGGTCGCACACCGCCTGCCTGCACACCCCCTACGCCGACGCGGCGCACACCGGCGCCGCCTACCTGACGGCCGAGCAGATCGCCGACCACGTCGCCGCCTGCACCGAGGCCGGCCTGCAGGCCGGCTTCCACGCCATCGGGGACGCCGCCGTCGCCGCCGTGCTGGAGGGCGTCCGGGCCGCCGCCGACCGGGTCGGCACGGCCCGGGTGAAGGCCGCCCGGCACCGCGTCGAGCACGCCGAGTCGCTGGACGACAAGGCCGTCGCCGCCTTCGTCGAGCTCGGCCTCACCGCCTCCGTCCAGCCCGCCTTCGACGCCGCCTGGGGCGGCCCGGACGGCATGTACGCCCAGCGCCTGGGCGCCGAGCGGGCGGCCGGCCTCAACCCGTTCGCCGCGCTGCTGCGGGCCGGCGTGCCGCTGGCCTTCGGCTCGGACGCGCCGGTCACCGCGCTCGACCCCTGGGGCACCGTCCGGGCCGCCGCCTTCCACCGCACCCCCGGGCACCGGATCTCGGTCCGGGCCGCCTTCACCGCGCACACCCGCGGCGGCTGGCGGGCGCTCGGCCGCGACCAGGACGGCGTGCTGGTGCCCGGCGCGGTCGCCAGCTTCGCGGTCTGGGACGCCGCCGAACTCGTCGTCCAGGCCCCCGACGACCGGGTGGCCGGCTGGTCCACCGACCCCCGCTCCGGCACCCCCGGCCTGCCCGACCTCACCCCCGGCCGGCCGCTGCCGGTCTGCCTGCGCACGGTGGTGCGCGGCCGCACGGTGCACCTGGCCTGAGCCGGGGCGCGGGCGCCGCGCGTGACCTGGGACACCCCGTGAGCCGGGCGGATACTGATGCGAGGTACCTTCGTCGGACGGCTCTCGATCGTGGGCGGCCGGATCGAGCGGACGGACCGACCAGAGAGGTGGTGCGCAGGTGGCACTGCCCGTGCAGCAGGAGCAGCCGGTGGACGAGACGGCGGACGAAGGCCCGAGGCGCCCCGAGCGCCCGGGGCGCCTCGCCCGGATCCGCGCCGGCCTGCCCCGGACCGGCCTGGCGGTGCTCGCCGGCCTGCTGCTGGCCGCCTCCTTCCCGCCGTACGACCTGTGGCCGCTGTCGATCCTCGCGGTGGCGGCCCTCTCGCTGCTCACCCGCGGCCGGACGTTCCGTCAGGGCGCCTGGACCGGGTTCGCGCTCGGGCTGCCGTTCTTCCTGACCCTGCTCTCCTGGCTGCGGGTGATCGGCTGGGACGCCACCGTCGGCCTCTCGGTCGTCGAGGCGCTCTTCGTCGCCCTGCTGGGCGGCGCGCTCGCGCTCACCTCCCGGCTGCCGCTGTGGCCGCTCTGGGCGGCCTGCCTGTGGGTGACCCAGGAGTGGGCCCGCGACCGGCTGCCGCTCGGCGGCTTCCCCTGGGGCCGGCTGGCCTTCGCCAACACCGCCAGCCCGTTCACCCCGGTGGCCGCGCTCGGCGGGGCCCCGCTGGTGACCTTCGTGGTGGCGCTCTGCGGCGCCCTGCTGGCCTGGGCGGCGCTGCGGCTGCGCCGCGGCCCGCACCGCTCGTTCCCGGTCGCGGCGATGGGCGCCGGCGCCGCGCTGGTGGCCCTGCTCGCCGGCTACCTGGTCCCGGTGCCGACCGCCGCCGACGACACCGTCAAGGTGGCCCTGGTGCAGGGCAACGTCGCCCAGCCGGGCATGGACTTCCTCGGCCGCCCGATGATGGTGCTCAACAACCACGCCGCCGAGACCGAGAAGCTCGCCGCCGACATCGCGGCCGGCAAGGTCCCGCGCCCCGACGTGGTGATCTGGCCGGAGAACTCCTCCGACCTGGACCCGTACACCGACCCGGCCGCCTACGCCCGGATCGACGAGGCCGTCCGCAGCGTGGGCGTGCCCACCCTGGTCGGCGCGCTGGTGGACGGCCCGGACGCGCAGCACGTGCAGAACAACGGGATCGTCTGGGACCCGGCGCTCGGGCCCGGTGCCTCGTACACCAAGCAGCACCCGGTCCCGTTCGGCGAGTACGTGCCCTTCCGGGCCGAGCTGTCCAAGGTGATCGCCCGGCTCCAGCGGGTCGCCCGGGACTTCTACCCCGGCACCCACAACGGCGTGATGCAGCTCGGCCCGGCCCGGATCGGCGACGTGATCTGCTTCGAGGTGGCCTACGACGAGATCGTCCGCGACACCGTGAACGACGGCGGCCGGGTGCTGGTGGTGCAGACCAACAACGCCACCTACGCCCGCAGCGGGCAGCCCGAGCAGCAGCTCGCGATGTCCAGGCTGCGCGCGGTCGAGCACGGCCGCGCGGTGCTGATCGCCGCCACCAGCGGGATCAGCGCGGTGATCGCCCCGGACGGTTCGGTGGTCTCGCGCACCGAGGAGCTCACCCCGGCCGTGCTCAACGCGGTGGTGCCGCTGCGCGACGGGACGACGGTGGCCGACCGGCTCGGTGCCGCGCCCGAGTGGACGCTGGCCGTCGCCGGCCTGCTGGCCTGCGGCTTCGCGGCCGCCGGCGGGCTGCGGCGGCGGCGCTCGGGCGGCGGGTCCGGAACATCCCCCGCGTCCGAGCCGTTGACCACACAGGTGCCGTAGCCGCGGCCGGAGTCCGCCGGCGGTGCACAGCAGAGCACCCCGATGGAGTGGATTCGTACCGTGGCCCAGACAACCGACCAGGTCCGCCCGGCCCGCCGGGGCCGAGTGCGGCGCCTGCTGCCGCTCGCCGTCGTCGCCTGGCTGCTGCTGGAGATCTGGCTGCTGACCGTGGTGGCCGGCCTGGTGGGCTGGTTCGCCGTGCTGGTGCTGCTGGTCGCCGGGGTCTTCCTCGGCGGCTCGCTGATCAAGCGGGCCGGCCGCAAGGCCTTCTCGGCGGCCGTCGAGCAGAGCCGCGACCCGCGCCCCGCGCAGGCGCAGACCGGCACCAGCCTGACCGTGCTGGCCGGCGTGCTGCTGATCCTGCCCGGCTTCCTGTCCGACCTGTTCGGGCTGAGCCTGCTGTTCCCGCCGACCAGGGCGCTCTGGCGGGCGCTCGGCCGCCGCACGGCCGGCCGGGTGCTGAACTCCACCGCTCCGGCGGGCGCCGCCCCGTTCGCGGACGCGCTGCGGCTGCAGGAGCAGCTGCGCATCCACCGGCCCGACGGCAAGGTGATCCAGGGCGAGGTGGTCGACCACCCGCAGCCCGGCGCCGACGGCCCGGACACCGCCTACCGCCCGCCGCTGGCACACTGACGCGCCGGGACGACCGGCCTTGAGGCAGCACCGTGGCCTCCCGCTGGGCGCCGTCCGGCCGGGGGCCTCTGCGCGCCGACCGGCCGGGGGCAGCCGCAGACATCATGAGGAAGGGCCCCGGGCTGGTAGCCCGGGGCCCTTCCTCATGGCCCTTCCGCCGTGGCGGAGAACCGGTTATGCACTCTTGCGGGTGTCTCGCGGGTGGATCGCGAGGTTCATCCCGCCGGACCGCAGGACGGCCAGCCGCTCGGCCAGCACCTCCTCCAGCTCCTCCCTGGTCCGACGCTCCATCAGCATGTCCCAATGGGTGCGCGTCGGCTTGGTCTTCTTCTCCTCCGGCTCATCACCGTCGAGAAGCATGGCTTCCTGGCCGCAGAACCGGCACTCCCAGATCGAGGGGATCTCCGCCTCGACGGAGAAGGGAACCTCGAACCGGTGTCCGTTCTGACATGCATACTCGACGGTCTGGCGGGGAGCCAGATCGATGCCGCGGTCGGTCTCGTAGCTGGTCGCCCCGAGTCGCGTGCCGCGGAGAGCTCGCTCGCTCATGAATCGTGCCTCCCGGGCTTCTGGCCCACAGGACTAGTGGTCGCTGTCTTCGTCGTTCGGTCCAACGCTCGGCCGCCGACGAAGATTCCCGTCCCGGGACGGGCGTCGCCTGTCGTGCCGCCCCTGTTTGTACCCATCGCCGCCCGATTTGTCACATCTGAGCGGTGATATCACCCTGTGTGTCACATCTTGTACACATTGCGACCGCATGGTCGATGCGCGGACAGCCTACCGTCATGCGCTTGATGCTCGCTTGGTCATGACGCTCCGACCCGGTCGAACCGGCCCTTCCACGGGCCGGTTCACCAGGCCGGACCGGGCTGGAGCGGCTGCGGTTCCTTGGTCAGCTCGACCGCTGCGGCGGTCGCCACCGGCTCGGCCGCGGCCACCGGCGTCACCGGCACCACCACCGGCTGCACGGCCGACTCACCGGCCATCGACCGGTCCGCCCCGGGAGGCTCCGCCACGAGGTCCGCCACGAGGTCCGGTACGGGCTGCGCCGGGGCCGGCGCCTCCGTCCGGGTGTCGCGGTGCGGCAGCAGGGCGATCACCGCGTCCCGCAGCTGCGGGGCGGCCTCCTCGTCCAGCGGGTCCACGGTGGTCGGCACCTGGAGCCGGACCGGTGCGCCGGCGCCGATCCGGGCGTAGCCGCGGCCGGGCGGGGTCTGTGCGGCCGGCGCGATGTCCAGCGGTCCGCCCAGCGCGGCCGCGGCCGCGTCGGGGGTGGTCGGGCCGAGCACCACCCGGGCCCGGCAGGTCGAGCGGACGGTCGTCGAGACCCGGTCCCGCGCCTCGACGTCATCGGCGAAGACCACCGTGATCCGGGCCGCCCGGCCGTGCCGCAGCGGGATCTCCAGCAGGTCCTGGGGGTCGGTCCGGCCCTCGGCCTGGGCCAGCTCGGACAGCTCGGTGGGGTGGTCCAGCATCAGCCACAGCGGCCGGGTGACGTCCTCCGGCGCGGCGATGCCGTGGTGCCGGGAGGCGTTCAGCACGGTCAGCCGGCGCTCGGTCTCCTTCGCCACCCACTCCAGCGCGGCCTGCGCGCCGTGCAGGCTGGTCTCCACCGTGTGCACGCCCGGCCGGTTGACCAGGCAGGCGTGCTCGCCGGTGCCGGCGCCGTCGATCACCACCAGGTCGCCGTGCGGGAGTGCCTGCAGGGCGATCGACCGCAGCAGCGAGGAGGTGCCGGTGCCGGCCGCGCCGAGCACCAGCAGGTGCGGTTCGGCGGAGCGCGGGCCGGTGCGCCAGACCACCGGCGGCTGCTGGGCCGCGGCGCCGCCCTGGACCACCGGGATGGCGAGGTGGCTGCTGTCGCTGTCGGTGAAGCCGAGCACGATCTCGCCGGGGGAGGTGACGAAGCGCTGCGCCGCGATGTCGGTGGCCAGCGGGGCGAGGGCGGTGACCTTGAGCCGGTTGGACTCCTCGTCCCAGTCGAACCGGTACTCGCGGGCCCGCCCGGCCTTGCCCTGCAGCACCTGCTCGATCCGGGCCCGGGCGGCCGGCTCGGTGTCGGTGAAGTACACCGGGTAGGACAGCTCCAGCGAGGTCAGCCGGCCCTCGGTGTCGAACTCCCAGGCGTGGAAGGCGTCCTTGGGCTCGCCCTCGGGCCGGTAGAGCGAGCCCAGCTCCTCGGGGCCGGCCAGGTAGGGGGTGAGCGCCGCGTACAGTGCGGCGAGCTTGAGCTCGGCGACGTCCGGGGCGGGCGCGGCGCCGGCGGCCTTGGGCTGGCGGCCGACCCAGGCGGCGCTGGCCATCAGCGCGGCCACCGCGAGCAGCACGCCGTGCGGCAGCAGTGCGATGCCGAGCAGGGCGGCCGCGGTGAGGAAGAGGGTGGGCCCGCGGCGGTCCTTCGGGGTGGCCGCCCAGCGGGCCTTGGCCCAGTCGGCGTGGCGGCGCAGCCCGCGCCCGATCAGGGCGAGCGGGGCGAACATGTCGGCGGCGTGGTCGCCGGCCGTGCGGGCGAGATCGCGACCCCGGCTGAGGTGGCGGGTGACTGGCATGGTGGGACTCCCCGGGCGGTGGGACGGCGGGTGGCGGTTGGCAGCAGGCCCGGGGCGGTGGGATCCGCGCCCGGGCCGTCCCTGAAGGAGCTGCGGCTCAGAACTTCAGGCCGCCGATGAGGCTGGCCAGGCTCGCGCCGCCGGCCTGGATGCTCGGGGCGATCGAGGAGCCGGCGATGTAGAAGCCGAGGAGCGCGCACACGATGGCGTGCGAGACCTTCAGGCCGTCCCGTCGGAAGAAGAGGAAGGCGATGGTGCCGAACAGGACGATGCCGGAGATGGAGAGGATCACGGGTCTGCTCCTCGGAGAGGGGGGACAGGTGGTTGCAGAAAGTGCCCTAATCGTGACAAAAAGTAATAGATGATGGTGCGTGGCAAACGGGTGGATCTTGCCGGGGCGGGCCGGTCGACTGTGTACGTCCTGGGTCCGCGGACCGTGCAAAAGGCCTCCCCGCCCGGCCCGGCCCGGTTCCGCCGCGTGCGGAAATTCGCTCGAACGGATGCGTGACCGCTCGGCCCCCGGCTCGTCCGCTACGGTGCCTGGTGCAGCCCCACGCGCCCATCCGCAGGTCCTCCACGAAAGGTCCCTCATGGCCGACTCCGCACCCCAGCCGCCCGACGCGCCCGACGCCGAGGTGATCGCGCTGGCCGGGAAGCTGTTCGACGCGGCCCGTACCGGCGACAGCGCGCTGCTGGCCGCCTACCTCGACGCGGGCGCCCCGGCCGACCTCGGCAACGACCGGGGCGACACCCTGGTGATGCTGGCCGCCTACCACGGCCACGCCGACACCGTCCGGGTGCTGCTCGAGCGCGGCGCCGACCCGAACCGCGCCAACGACCGCGGCCAGACCCCGCTGGCCGGCGCCGTCTTCAAGGGCGAGGCCGCGGTGATCGACGCCCTGCTGGCCGGCGCAGCCGACCCGCTGGCCGGTGCGCCGTCCGCACTGGAGACCGCCCGGATGTTCGGCAAGGACGACCTGGTGGCCCGCTTCGACCCGCGCTGACCGGCTCCGCTTAGGCTTGGTCACCATGGAGATACGCACCACCGGGTACGGCCATCCGGACGCCGTGAGGCTGTCGGCGGAGGTCCAGCAGGAGTACGTGCGCCGCTACGGCGACATGGACCAGACCTCGATCCACCCCGACCACTTCGACCCGCCGTTCGGCCTGTTCGTGGTCGCCTACCTGGACGGGGAGCCGGCCGCCTGCGGCGGCTGGCGGGTGAACGAGAAGGACGAGGAGGGGCTCGGCGAGGGCGACGCCGAGCTCAAGCGGATGTACGTGGTGCCCACCGCGCGCGGCCGCGGGCTGGCCCGGGGCGTGCTGCGCCATCTGGAGCAGGCCGCGCTCTCCGCCGGGCGGACCAGGCTGGTGCTGGAGACCGGCAACAAGCAGCCCGAGGCGATCGCGCTCTACGCCTCCGAGGGCTACCTGCCGATCGTCAAGTTCGGCTACTACAAGGACCACCCGGACAGCATCTGCCTGGGCAAGTCCCTGGTCCCGGCCGGGTCCTGACACCGTTCGGCGGCCGGCCGGGCACCCGCTGCGGGGCCCGGCCGGCCGCCGCCGTCACGTCAGGGGGCGTCCGCCGGGGCGGCCCCGACCGGCTGCCGCGGCGGGCCGGGGCGGGAGAGCGCGCTCGGCCACCACATGTGCCGGTCGAGGTCGATGGTCAGTGCGGTGACCAGCACCGACCGCACCACCAGGGTGTCCAGCAGGACGCCGAGCGCCACCGCGAAGCCGATCTCGGCGAACCCGACCACCGGCAGCGTGCCCAGCACCGCGAAGGTGCTGGCCAGGATCAGGCCGGCCGAGGTGATCACCCCGCCGGTGGCGGCCAGCCCGGCGATCGCCCCCTGCCGGGTGCCGCGGTGCGCCGACTCCTCGCGCACCCGGGTCATCAGGAAGATGTTGTAGTCGATGCCCAGCGCGACCAGGAAGACGAACACGAACAGCGGGAACGCGTTGTCCTGGCCGTCGAAGTGGAAGACGTGCGCGAAGAAGAAGGCGCTGATGCCCATCGCCGCCGCGTAGGACAGCACCACCGTCGCGATCAGCACCAGCGGGGCGGTCACCGCCCGCAGCAGCAGGGCCAGGATCACCAGCACCACGCCCAGCACCAGCGGGATGATCGTCCGGTTGTCGGCCGAGGCGGCCCGGCCGGCGTCCAGGATGACGGCGGTGCTGCCGCCGACCTTGGCGTCGGCGCCCGGCACCGCGTGGACCGCGTCGCGGACCCGGTCCACGGTGTCCTTGGCGGCCTGGCTGTCCGGTGGATCGGCCAGGGTGGCCTGGAAGGTGGCCAGGGCGTCGTGCACCGTCACCGGGGTGGTTCCGGCGATCCCCGGGGTGGCGGCGGCGACCACCCGGACGGCCTCCGCCCGGTCGGCCGCGCTGATCACGGTGAGCGGCGCACCGGTGCCGCCCGGGAAGTGCTCGGTGAGCACCTGCTGCCCGACCACCGAGTCCGGTGTGCCGGTGAAGGTGCCGGCCGTGGACAGGCCGCTGGCGTTCAGCGAGACCAGCCCGATGCAGCAGGCGCCGAGCGCCAGCGCGGTGCCGATCCAGACCTTGCGGGGCTTGCGGTCGATCCAGGCGCCGACATGCGCCCAGCGGCCGGTCCTGGTCGGCTCCGGCGTCCCGTACCCGGGCTTGACCGGCCAGAACACCCAGCGGCCGCAGATCACCAGCAGCGCCGGCAGCAGGGTCAGCATCGCGACCAGGGCGATCAGGACGCCGATCGCGCAGACCGGGCCGAGGCCCCGGGTGGAGTTCATCTCCGCCACCAGCAGGCAGAGCATCGAGGCGACCACCGTGGCGGAGCTGGCCAGGATGGCCGGCCCGGCGCGGTGCAGGGCGTACGCCATCGCCTCGTGCCGGTCCTCGTGCCGGCGCAGCTCCTCGCGGTAGCGCGCGGTGAGCAGCAGTGCGTAGTCGGTGCCGGCGCCCAGCACCAGCACGATCAGGATGCCGGCGCTCTGCGCGTTCACGGTCAGGCCCGCGTGGTCGGCCAGCAGGTAGATCACCGCCTGGGCGACGAACAGCGCCACGCCGGCCGACAGCAGCGGCAGCAGCCACAGGGTGGGGCTGCGGTAGGTGAGCAGCAGCAGGATGATCACCACCGCCACGGTGGCGAACAGCAGCGTGCCGTCGATCCCGGCGAACGCCTCGGCCTGGTCGGCGCCGATCCCGGCCGGGCCGGTGACGTGGGTGGCCATGCCGTTGCTACCGTCGGCGGCGGTCGTCCGCATGTCGTCCACCGCGTCGCGCAGGTCGTTCCAGCCGGTGCTGCCGACCTCGACCGGCACCACGGTCTGCATCGCCTCACCGTCGGCGGACAGCTGAGGCCCGATCACCCGGCCGGCCACGTGCGGCAGGGTGGCGAACGAGGCGGCGTCCCGGGCGGCCTTGGCCTGGTCGGCGGCGCTCACCCCGCCCGGACGCTCGTAGACCACCACCGCCTGGGCGGTGTCGACCGGTTGGAAGGTCCGCTGCTCGACCAGCACCTGGGTGGACTCGGCGCTCCCGGGCAGCCAGCTGGAGGCCTCGTTATCCTCGGCGTCCGTCAGCTTGCCGGCGAGCGGACCGGCCACCACCAGCAGGATCACCCACAGCCCCAGCACGATCCACTTGCTGCGGCGCCCGCACGGCAGCGCCGCCAGCCTTCCGGTCGGACTCATCGGGCGCTCCCACGGGATCCGGCGACGGGCATCCGTCTCAGCGTGCCATCGGGCCCCGCAGGCGGCAGCTCGAGCCGGCGGGCTCCGTGACGGGGTGGGGGCACGTCGCCGCAGGCGGGCCGGGCTCCGGTGGCGGGAACCGGTGGCGGCCGGGAGGGTGAGCGGCGGGAGGGCCACCACCAGGAAGGACGAAGATGCCCGAGATCACCACCGCGTACGCGACCGGCACGCCGTGCTGGATCGACCTGACCGCCGCCGACCAGCAGGCGGCACTCGACTTCTACCGCGACCTCTTCGGCTGGCAGGGGGAGATCGGGCCGCCGGAGCTCGGCGGCTACGCCGTGTGCAGCCTGAACGGCCGTGCGGTGGGCGGGATCGGTCCGCAGATGGCGCCCGAGGGCATGCCCGAGCCGCCCGTCGCCTGGACCACCTACCTGGCCTGCACCGACGCGGACGCGGTCGCGAGCGCGGTCGCCGCGGCCGGCGGCACGGTGCTGATGCCGGTGATGGACATCCCCGGCACCGGCCGGATGCTGATGGCGGCCGATCCCGCCGGAGCGGTGTTCGGGGTCTGGCAGCCGGCCGACTTCATCGGCGCCCAGGTGACCGGCGAGCACGGCGCGCTGGTCTGGAACGAGCTGCACACCGCCGACCCGACGGCCGTCGCGCCCTTCTACCGGGCCGTGTTCGGCGCCGAGATCGGGCTGATGGAGGGCATGGACGACTACTTCGCGGTCAACGTCGGCGGCCGCGCGGTCGGCGGGGCGACCCGGCTGGACAACGACCCGCCCGGCACCCCCGCGCACTGGCTGACCTACTTCGCCGTGGACGACGTCGACTCCACGGTCGACGCCCTGGTCAAGCGGCAGGGCTCGGTGCTGGCGCCGCCGTTCGACATGCCGGCCGGGCGGATGGCGGTGGTCGCCGACCCGCAGGGCGCGGCCTTCGCGGTGCTCAAGCCGCAGCCGATGTAACCGGGCCCGCGCCGCCCGGCGCCGACCGGGCGCACGTCGACCGCGACGCGCGCCCGGTCGGCGCTCATGTCCGACCGTCCGTGTGCCGACAACGCCAGGAGAAGGTGAAGGAGGATCATGCTCTGGCTCTACATCGGTCTCGGCCTCTCCGGCGGTGCACTCGCCGTCTTTCTCCTGGCCGCCCGGGCGGGCAGCCGCAGTGAGGAGGACGGGGGCTGATCCGGCCCGGCCGGCGGCGGGGCGGGCCCGCCGCCGGCCCCTTCCCCTGGCGGATGGCCAGGAGTCTCGTGCACCAGGGGAGTTCGGCGCAGCTCGGTCGCCCGTCCTCCCCTCCCGCCCCTCGGAGGGGAGAACTCATGTCCGGGACACCGCGTTCCACCCGATGCGCCGCCGTCGTCGGTCCGGTCCGCCGGGTCGCCGCGGTGGCTGCGGTGCTGTCGGTGTTCGCGCTCGCCGGGTGCGGGGGCGGCTCCGATGCGGGATCGGGTGCCACGGCCGGTACGGCGGGGTCGACCACCGACCTCGGCGCGTCACCGCAGGCGGAGGGATCCGGGGGCGGGCCGCAGGAGCAGCGGAGCGAGGCGGGCGGCAACCCGGGCGGGTTCAAGGCGGCGGGCCAGGTCTCGGCGACCGGCAGCGGGCTGTGGCCGGAGGTGCGAATCGAGCTGTCGAGTTCGACGGGGGCGAGCTTCACGGCGACCGTCCAGGAGGTCCGGGACTGTGCCACCGGGAGGTACTCGTCAGGGGATGTACGGAGGGTCGCTGTGGTGAACGGGCACAGCCCGGAGGCCGCCAGCTTCCAGCTGGGCGGTTCGCCGGCGCCGAGCGGCACGCTCGGCCCGTTCTGCATCAGCGTCACGATCGCGGGTGAGACGCACGCCCTCACCGCCCCGGGCTCGGTCGTCGTTTCCGGGACGCCGACGGACGGCGGGGGCCCGTCCCGCTCCGGCAGCAGCTCCCCGGACAGCCCGGCCCCGGGCGGGGGCAGCTCCGGGAGCGCCGGCGCCGGCAGCCGATCGCCCGCCCGGTCCGAGCCGGCGAGTCCCCGCTGACCACGGACGCCCCGGAGCCGGACGCCGCTGCTGCGGACCCCGAGCCGCCGGGGCCACCAGGACCGCCGCCCGGCCGGAGCTGGAGCGGCTGGATCGGCCTGCTCGCGTCCTGGATCGCGCCGACCACGTTCCTCACGGCCCTGCTGTTCTTCTTCGGCTACGCGTACACCGACTCGCTCTACCACTACTTCGGCGTGGACGCCGCGACCCTCGGCTTCTCCACCCAGGAACTGCTGCTGCGCAGTTCGCCCGTCCTCTACCTGCCCGCCGGCGTGCTGCTCTGCGTGGGCCTGCTGGTCGTCGCCGGGTACCACCTGATGGCCCGGACGGTGTGCGGGCGCCCGGAGGGCTGTCGGGCCGTGCGGCGGGCCTGCCGGCTGGCGGTGGTACCGGCGGTGCTGCTGCTGGTGCTGGGCCTCCTGGCCGGCTTCGAGGTGATCGACGCCGGCCCGACGGGCACACCGCTGCTGATCGGCGGGGCGCTGCTGCTCGTGGTGCTGGCCAGGCTGCTGGCGGTCCGGGCGGCCGGTGCGCCGTACCCGCTGACGGGGGAGCGGGCGGCGCTGGGCATCGGCGTGGCGCTGATCGTGCTCTGCTCGTTCTGGGCCGCCGCCGGCATCGCCCACCGCAAGGGGACGGCCGACGCCCGATGGCTGGCGGGCCACCTCACCCTGCGTCCGGCGGTGGTGCTCGACACCACGGAACGGCTGTACCTCCAGTGGCCCGGCGTCGAGGAGCGAGCCCTCCCGGACGCCGGCGCGGGCCAGCGCTTCCGCTACCGCTACCGCGGCGTACGCCTGCTGGCCCAGGCCGGCGACCGGATGTTCCTCATCCCCCGCGACTGGACCTGGGAGGACGGCAACGTCCTGGTCCTCCCGATGGACACCGCCGTCCGGATCACCTTCCACCCGGGCTGACGGCCCGCCGAGGGTCCGGCAGCCCGACGGCTCCCGCCCGCAGCAGCGCGGGTGGGAGCCGTCGGGAGCACCGATCAGAGCAGGGTGGACCAGTAGTACCAGAAGCGGTTCAGTACCAGGAGGGCGATGCCCAGGTACCAGAGGGCCGGGACCACCCAGTGCCAGCGGGCCACCGCGGGCCACCAGCGGGGGGCCGGGAGGATGCCGGTGCGCATGGTGTGCAGGGTGGTGTACCAGAACAGCGGGAGCACCACGGCCCAGACCACCATGCAGTACGGGCAGAGCGCGCCGATCTCGTACAGGGCCTGGTCGATCAGCCAGACCACGAAGCCGAGGCCGAACAGGGTGCCGGCCTGCAGGCCGAGCCAGAACCAGCGGCGGTAGGCCGCTCCCGCCAGCAGGCCCGCGCCGACCGCCGCCAGGGCGGCGAACGCGGCCAGGCCGATCAGCGAGTTGGGGAAGCCGAAGGCCTCGGCCTGCCCGGTGCGCATGATCGAACCGCAGCTGATGATCGGGTTGATGTTGCAGCTGGGCCGGTAGTCCGGGTTTTTCAGCAGCCGGATCTTGTCGATGGTCAGCACGGCCGAGGCGGCCAGTCCGAGCAGGCCGCCGACGAGCAGCAGCCAGCCGTACCGGCGCCCCGCGCCGACCGGGGCGGGAGCGGTCATCGGGTCAGCCGCCGATCGACTGCTTGACCAGCGCCTTGAACTGGTCGCCGGTCAGCGGTCCGCTCTGGTTGAAGACGTTGAGCGCCTTGTCGTCCAGCTTCAGGGTCGGCGTGCCCTGCACCCCGCTGCTGTTGAACGCGCTCGCCACCTTGGCCGCCCACGGCCGGTAGGTGCCCTCGGTGACGGCCTTGGTGAAGGCCTCGGTCTTCAGGCCCGGCACCTGGTCGGCGAGCTGGAGGATCCGGTTGACGTCGCCGAAGCCGTCCTCGCGCTCGTCCGGCTGGTTGGCGTACAGCACGTCGTGGAACTGCTTGAACTTGTCGACGCCCTCGTTCAGCGCCGCCCCGGCCGCGGCCAGCGCCGTCTTCGAGCCCTTGCCGCCGAGGTTGTTGTCCAGGAACGCGGCCAGGTGGTACTCGATCTTGTAGGTGCCGTCGTCGGCCAGCTGCTGCACGGTGCTGCCGGCCGAGGTCTCCAGGTTCTTGCAGATCGGGCAGCGGAAGTCCTCGTACACCTTCAGGGTGTGCGGGGCGTCGGCCTTGCCGTACACCACCACGGTGCCGTCCGGGCCGGAGGCGTTGGCCGGCACCACCAGCGCGCCGCCGGCGCCCGGCGCGGCGCCGTCCGCGGCGCTCTTGCCGGTGCCGACGGCGAGGGCCACGGCGCCGCCGACCACGGCGAGGGCGCCGACGACCGAGACGCCGACGATCACGCGGCGGCGGACGGCGGCGCTGCGGGCCTCCTGCAGCTTCGCCTGCTTCATGCGGTCACGGGGGGAGAGGGGGGTCTGCTGGTTGCTGCTCATGATGGTCCGTCGACTCCTGGTGCACGGCATGCCGCGCGGACACGCGCCGGGCATGCGGGAAGGGTGGGGTGGCCTGCGGGCCGGCCGGACCCTCCGGGGGAGGAGTCGTCAGCCGGCGAGCACCAGGGCCGGCGGACCGCGCCGCGGCGCGGGGGTGAGTACCAGCTGGGCCGTCCGCACCAAGGGGCGCTCGGCCTGCGGGGCGGGTACCAGGGCGGGCGGGCAGCCGGGCAGCGGGCTGCCGGCCAGCAGCGCCCGCCACGGGGCGGGCAGCAGGGCGCGCACGGCGCGCAGCGCCTCGCCGAGGCCGGTCAGCGCCCGGTCGCCGAGCCGCAGCCAGGCGGCGGCGGCCAGCGCGAGGCCGACGTGGACCAGCAGCACCAGCAGCTTGACCCAGCCGCCGGAGTGGCCCGACCAGTCGGTCAGCAGCGAACTGCCGCCGACCGAGCCGCCGCCGCAGACCAGCAGGTCCATGCTGTGCCCGGGGGCGGCGGTGGCACAGGTGTCCTGGCCCAGGTTGAACGCGGTGTTCAGCAGCAGTTCGACCGGGACCAGCACGGCCGCGATCTGCGGGAAGCTCCGCCGGGTGCCCGTCAGGACGATCGCCAGCAGGAAGACGGCCGCGGAGGCGGCCAGGACCAGGCTGAGCGGAAGCGCCCGCCCGGTCAGGACGACCTGGCCCAGGGCGGCGAGCGGCACGGCGAGCGCGGTGAACACCGCTGCCCGCAGGGCCCTGCTCGCCTGGTTCTGGGTCATGGTTCCGGAGTATGTCATGGGTGACGGGCCCGCCGGGAGGGTGTTGCGGACCCGGTCCGGCCACCCCGCGCCACCCGGGGCGGGACGGCCGGGGAGGCCCGGAGCCGTACGGGCGCAAGGGCGGGCGGCCGGTCCGTACGGGCCTGCCGGGTGGCACGGACGGGGTGCGCCCGGCCGGGCGGCTGTGTCGAGCCTCACCGGCCGCGGGCGGCGGCCGTCACCCGTGGGAGTGGCTCCCGGCGGAACCCCCGGCCGGGGGTGCGGACCGCTCGGGACAATCGGCCGATGGACACGTTGCCGGTGACCGGGTGGCTGCCACTGCCGCAGCCGCCGGATCTGTCGCAGCTGGTGCACCGGCTGCACCTGCCGCACTTACCGTGGCCACCGCACGGCCGTCCCCCGGCACCGCCGCCGGGCACGGACCGGCCCTGCCCACCGGTCGTACCCCCGCCGACCGCATCACCACCCCCGCCGCCCGCCTCGCCGTCGCCCGATGCCTCGCCCGCGCCCCCGACGGCGGAGAGCCACGCCGCCGACCCGGGTGCGCCCGGAGCCACCCCACCGGCCCGTACGGCGACCCCGGCCCACCCGGCCGCCCCCGCCGCCCCGCCCGCTCGCGGGAGCGCCACGGCCGTACCGGTCGGGTCCTCCCAGCCCCCGCCCCAGCCCCCGCCCCCGCCGCCCGGCCCGCTGCCGCCCGTCGCGGCGGCCGCCCCCGGGAGCACCGCCGTGGCCGTGCTGCCGCCCCCGGCCGCCCCGGGCCAGGCGCCCGCCCTCGACCCGGGGCTGTGGGCCGCCGTCCTCCTGATCACCGTGCTCATCCCGGCGGCGATCGCCGCCCTCGCCCTCCCCCTGCACGCACCCCGGAGCCGCAGTTGAACCTGTTCGCCTTCGTCGGCGCCGCCGCCGCGATGATCGTCGCCCTCGCCGCCCTGGCCGTCGGCCACCGGCTGCGCCCCGTGATCGCCGAGGGCGAGGTGCCGCCCGACCCGCATCCCGTGCTGTCCACCATCGGCTCCGGCCTGCTCTCCGGGTTCGTGCTGCTCACCGGCTTCCTGGTGGCCACCGGCTGGGCGGCCCGCAGCACCCACGTCCTGCCGCCGGTGGGCCTGTACGCCGCGGACATCTGCGCCGGCATCGCCGTCCTGCTGTACCCGGCGCTGGCCGGGCTGCCGGTGACCGCCCGGCACATCACCGCGGTCTGCTTCTTCGGAGCCCTGGTCGGTTACACCCTCGCGGCGGCCATCCAGCTCCGGCCCTGAGCGCCCCCGCGGGCATACCCTGGACGCTCCCGGACGGACGGACGGAGGGAGCGCAGGCCGTGCCGCACCCCGCAGGACCGGCGGACCGGACCATCGGCGCCGTGCTGACGGCCCGGATCACCGAGCAGCGCGCCCGGTTGGTGGCGCTCGCGGCCGACGCCCGCGCCGAGCAGCCCGACGCGGTGCACCAGCTGCGGATCACCTGCCGGCGGCTGCGGGCCACCCTGCGGGTCTTCCGGGCGGCCCTCCCCGAGGACGCGGCCGAGGTGGCCGCCGAGCTGGCCTGGCTGGGCGGCGCGCTCGCCCGGGCCAGGGACGTCGAGGTGCTCGCCGACCGGCTGCTCGGCCAGGCCCGCGGGAGCTCCCGGCGGACGCCGGGCGACGCGAGGTGGTGGCAGATCTGGCCGAGTGGGCGCACGAGCAGGGGCTGCTCGGCGGCATCGAGGTGCGCGCTGCCCTCGACGGCCCGCGCTTCGCCGCGCTGCCCGTCGCTCTCGCCGACCTCGTCGCCCTCGCAGCCGCCGCACCGGCCGGCCGGGCGGGCCGCCCCGCCGGCCCGGAGCTGGACCGGGCGGTGCGGCGGGAGTACCGCCGCACCGCCCGCCGGGTGCGGGCCGCCGAGTCCGCGGCCCCCGGAGCCGCGACCGAGCACGCCCTGCACGAGGCCCGCAAGGCCGCGAAACGCGCGCGCTACACCGGCGAGACGGCCGGCCCCGGCGCGGCCCGGTTCACCGCCCGGATGAAGTCCGTCCAGGACGTGCTCGGCCGCCACCAGGACGCGGTCGTCACCGGCCACGCCGTCCGCGCGCTCTCCGACGGCGGCTTCGGCTACGGGGTGCTGTACGGACGGCAGTTCGCCGCGGCCGAGCGGGCCCGTGAGGAGTTCCCCGCGGTCTGGCGGCGGGTGGCCGGGGCGGCCTGAGGCCGCGTCACCGCAGACCCACCCGTCACACCAGCGGCGGTAGCGGCTGCGCCTCGGCGCCGGACGCCGGCGCCTCCGCCGCGCTACGCCGCGGATACTTTGCGCACCTAGCGTCGCGGCCGGTGCCGAACTCCTACTCGAATCCGGGGGACTTCAAGTGATGAGTGTGCACGAAACCACCGTCCAGGACGCGCTGAGCCTGCTGCGCACCGCAGCCGGCCGGATCGGCCTGCTGAGCCACCGGCAGCGCGAGGTACTCGCCCTGCTGCTGGGCGACCTGTCGAACCGTCAGGTCGCCGAACGGCTCAGCATCACCGAGCGGACCGCCAAGGCGCACGTCGCGGCGCTGATGGAGCGCCTCGGGGTGGACTCCCGGCTCCAGCTCGCCCAGGTGGCCCTGGTCGACCGGCTGGCGGTGCCGTCCGGGGCCCCGGTGCGGGAACTGTCCCCGCGGACAATGTCGCCCACCCTCGACGCCGCCTAGATTTGGCCTCGGCCGACCTGGCCCGGTGGCCGAGCAACCGACCGCCGGGCCTTTCAGGGCGGGGAGTTGAGACCCCCGCCGGGGCCATCCCATCGATGCCAGTCGACGGACAACCCGGAGGATACCTCGTGAACCTCAAGCGTGCTTTCGCCACCGTCGCCCTTCTCGCCACCACCGCCGGCGTGGGTCTCGCCACGGCCGGCACTGCCTCGGCCGACGGCCGGGTCACCTGTGGCGTCGGGAACGCCTGCCTGTACTACAACTCGCCGTCGTACGGCTACGGGGCGCACTTCACCCAGAACGGCAGCATCTCCAACTACCAGAACAGCTACTTCAGCGGTGGCGGCGCGGGCAACGGTCTCGTGGTGAAGAACCACACCGCGTACGTGGACAACTGGAACCAGAGCTGCGGGATCACCGAGTACGAGTTCAGCACCGGCAACGGCGGCCGCTCGGACTACATCCCGGTCTACGGCGACGGCGTCCTGACCGTGACCAAGAACAACAACGCCGCCGGTCACTTCTGCTGACACCGGCACCCGAGGCCGGGGGCGGCCGTCGACCGCCGCCCCCGGCCCCGCCAGCCGTGCCCGGCCGCATCCGCGCGCCGGATCGAACCCCAGGCCGGAGGGAGTTCCCAGCTGTGTCAACTCGTCGACGTACCAAGGGTGGTGCGGTGGCGGCCGCCGCCGTCCTGCTGGCGGTGGGCGCGCTCGCCGCCTGCTCCGCCGACCGGCAGGACGCCGGGGCGGACGCCCGGGCCGCCGGCTCGGCCGCACCCCTGCCGCCGCCGCCGATCGGCGCCGTCCCGGTGCTCGCCGCGGACGTGGCGAACCGGGCGCTGCCGATCGACCCGTACCTGCTCAACCGTGACCAGCGCGGCCAACTGGAGGCCGCGGTACGGATGGTGACCGAGCACTGCATGGCCGGGTTCGGCTTCGGCTACCACGTGCCGGCCGGCATCGACACCGGGTTCACGCCCGCCACCCGGACGGCCAACCGCTACCTGGTCAGCGATCCGGCGTTCGCCGCCCAGTACGGCTACCACGCCAAGGCGCAGCCGCCCGTGCCGCCCCGGGCCGATCCGCCCACCGGCGCGATGGCCGTGGCGCTGAGCGGCAGCACCGACCCGGGCGTCAAGCCCGGCTCCCAGGGCGCCCCCGGCGGGCAGGACATCAACGGCCGGACCGTCCCGCGCGGCGGCTGCGTCGGCGAGGCGCTGGACCGGACCGGGGCGTCCGCGCAGAACGGCAACGGCGGTGACGACCGGCTCGCCCGCGACCTCGACGCGCAGGCCTGGGAGGCCTCGAAGACCGACGGTCGGGTGCTGGCCGCCTTCCGGTCCTGGTCGGACTGCATGAAGGCGCAGGGCTACACGTACGGCACACCGATCGAGGCCAACGCCGATCCGCAGTGGGCCGCCGGCGCCGTCGCCTCGGCGCAGGAGCGCGCCACCGCGACCGCCGACGCGCGGTGCAAGGTGCAGGCCAACGTGGTGGGGGTCTGGTTCACCGTCGAGTCGGCGTACGAGTCGGTGCTGATCGAGCAGCACGCCGAGGCCCTGGCCGCGGTGAAGCAGGACATCGACAAGCGGATGCGGATGGCGGCGCAGGCGGTCGCGTCCTGACCGGCGGTCACTCGGGCAAGGATCGGAGCGGGGTCGTGGCGCAGTTCGAGCAGGAGCCCTTCGAGCAGCAGCTGCTCGGGCAAGGGCCGGGAACGGCGGTCGAGTTGGCCGCCGAGGTCATGGCGGGCCCGGCGGCCGCCGCACCCGAGGGGCGGTACGGGCCGCGCCGCCGGCGCCGGCTGCTGCTCGTGGTGATGGCCTGCGCCGTCGTGCTGTCCGCCGGCGGTCTGGCGTCCGCCCTGGTGATCAAATCGCCCGCGCAGGCCGCGGCCGAGGCCGGTCCGCCGGTCGCGGACGTGCTCACCGCGCCGGTGGAGAAGCGGGTGCTGACCGCCACCGTCGTGGTCCGCGGCCAGGTCACCGCGGCCCAGTCGGTGGACGTCGCGCCGGTGGCACCGGGCGGGCAGGCGGGCGGCCGGGCGGTGGTCACCAAGCTGCCGCTGAAGGCGGGCGACCCGATCCTCGCCGGTCAGTCGGTGCTGGAGGTCTCCGGCCGGCCGGTCTTCGCCCTGCCGGGCGAGCTGCCGGTCTACCGGGACCTGCGCCCCGGCACCACCGGACAGGACGTCGCACAGCTCCAACGGGCGCTGGGCGCCCTCGGGTTCGGCAGCGCGGGGGACCGTCCGGGCACCTTCGGCGAGGCCACCAAGGCGGCGGTCGAGGCGTTCTACGCCGCCCGTGGCTACGACCCGCTCCCGGCCGCGCCGGACGGGGACGCCCAGCTGTCGGCCGCGCGGGACGCCGTCACCGCGGCCGACCGGGCCGCCTCGGACGCCCGGGACGCGCTCGCCGAGGCGGCCCGGTCGGGCGGCGCGGGCACGGCACCGGACGCGAAGGGCACAGCGACGGACGCGAAGGGCACGACGCCGGACGCCAAGGGCGCAGCGCCGTCGTCCGGCGCCGCCCGCAAGCAGGTGGACCGCACCGCGCAGGACCTGGCGCTGGCCCGCCAGCGGCTCGCCGCCGTCGAGGCCGCCAACGGGGCGATGGTCCCGGCCGCCGAGCTGCTCTTCCTCTCCGGCTTCCCGGCCCGGGTGGACGGGATCGCCGCCCAGGTCGGCAGCGAGGTGACCGGCCGGGTGCTGACCGTCTCGGCCGGGGCGCTGGTCGTCCACGGCACCCTGAGCCCCTCGGACCAGGGCCTGGTGCACCCGGGCCAGCAGGTGCAGATCCTCTCCGAGCTGACCGGGACCACCGCGGCCGGGACCGTCGACGCGGTGGCCGACACCATGGACGACGGCCGGGGGCAGAGCGGGCAGCCCGGCACCGGCGGCGCGCCGGGAACCACCCCGCAGCAGGGCGCCGGCAGCGGGCAGCCCGGCTACCGGATGACGGTGCGACCGACCGATCCGCTGCGTGCCGAACTCGCGGGCCAGGACGTCCGGTTGAGCGTGCAGTCCGCCTCCTCGGCCGGCCCGGTGCTGGTGGTCCCGCTCTCCGCGGTCTCCGCGGGTGCGGACGGCCGGACCGTGGTGACGGTCTACCAGGACGGCCGGCGCCGCCCGGTCGAGGTGACCCCGGGGACGGTCGGCGGCGGCAGCGTCGAGGTCCGTCCGGCCGGGGCGGACCAGCTCCGCGAGGGCGACCAGGTGATCGTCGGGGTCGGCGCCGCCGGTGGCCGGGAGGGCGCCCGATGACCGCCCCCGTCATCGAGTTCCGCGGGGTCGCGCTCGACTACCCGGGTCCGCCGCCGGTCACCGCCCTGAAGCCGTGCGACCTGGAGATCCGGCAGGGCGAGTACGTCACCGTGGTCGGGCCCTCCGGCTCGGGCAAGTCGACCTTCCTCAACCTCGCCGGCCTGCTCGACCTGCCGAGCCGCGGACGCTACCTGCTGGACGGGATCGACACCGCCGAGCTGGCCGACGGCGCGCGCACCGCGCTGCGCGGGCGGCGGATCGGCTTCGTCTTCCAGTCCTTCCACCTGCTCCCGCACCGCTCGGCCGCCGAGAACGTGGCCCTGGCGATGCTCTACGCCCCGGCCCAGGGCCACCTCGGCGCCGCCGACCGGCGGGCCCGGGCCGAGGCCGCGCTGGCCGAGGTCGGGCTGGCCCATCGGGCCGGGGCGCTGCCGAGCCGGATGTCGGGCGGGGAGCGCCAGCGGGTGGCGATCGCCCGGGCCCTGGTCAACCGGCCGTCCCTGCTGCTGTGCGACGAGCCCACCGGCAACCTGGACAGCGCCACCGCGGAGTCGGTGCTCGCCCTGCTGGAGACCCTGCACGCCGGTGGCCTGACCATCGTCCTGATCACCCACGACCAGCAGGTGGCCGCCCGGGCCGGGCGGACCGTGCTGATCCGGGACGGCGTCCTGCGGGAGGTGGCCGCGGTATGAGGGGCACGACGAAGGGCATCCCACGGCTCGGCCGGCGGGCGCCGCGCGGCCCCGTCGAACCTTCCCGGCTGCCGCTGCGCGAGCTGGTGTCCGAGGCGCTGGCCGGGGTGCTGCAACGCCCGGCCCGCTCGGCGCTGACCGCCCTGGGTACCGTCCTCGGGGTGGGGACGCTGGTCGCGGTGCTCGGCCTGGCGGCCACCGCCTCGGCGCAGATCGACTCCCGGTTCAGCGTGCTGAGCGCGACCGAGGTGACGGTGGAGGACACCGGCGGCGCCCGTCCGGACCTGACCCCGCTCTCCTTCCCCGCCGACGCCGATGCCCGGGTGGAGCGGCTGCACGGGGTGGAGGCGGCCGGGGTCTCCTGGCCGGTCCGGCTCGACGATCCCACCGTCCGGTCCTCGCCGGTCGGCGATGCGGCTGCGGGCGGCGCCGTGCCGGTGCTCGCGGCCTCGGCCGGCGTCCTGGCCGCGGCGCAGCCGCACCTGGCGCAGGGGAGGGTCTTCGACCGCTGGCACGAGGCCACCGGCCAGCGGGTCGCGGTGATCGGCTCCGCCCTCGCGGCCCGGCTCGGCATCACCACGCTGGACACCGCACCCGCCGTGTTCATCGGGCAGCACGCGTTCACCGTGATCGGCATCGTGGACGGGGTACGGCGCAAGTCCGACCTGCTGCTCTCGGTGACCGTCCCGAGCAGCACCGCCGAGCGGTTGTGGGGCGCGCCCACCGGCGACCGCGCCACCATGTTGATCTCCACCCGGATCGGCGCGGCCCGGCAGGTCGCGGCCGAGGCGGCGGTCGCCCTGGACCCGGCGCACCCCGAGAACTTCAAGCCCGTCCCGCCGCCGGACCCGCGCACCCTGCGCTCGGGGGTCACCTCCGACCTGGACCAGCTGTTCCTGCTGCTGGCCGGGATCTGCCTGGCGATCGGCTCGGTCGGGATCGCCAACACCACCCTGGTGGCGGTGCTGGAACGGACCGGCGAGATCGGACTGCGCCGTGCGCTCGGCGCCCGCGGCCGGCACATCACCGGGCAGTTCCTCGCCGAGTCGGCCACCCTGGGCCTGCTGGGCGGTCTGGTCGGGACCTCGCTCGGGGTGCTGACCGTGCTCGCGGTGGTGCTGGCCCGGGACTGGACGCCGGTGGTCGACCCGGCCACCGTGCTCGCCGCCCCGGCGCTCGGCCTGGTCACCGGGCTGGTCGCGGGCCTCTACCCGGCCTGGCGGGCGGCCCGGATCGAGCCGGCCGAGGCGCTGCGGCGCTGAGCGGGGCCGAGCCGCCGGTCAGGACTGCGGGGGCGAGGCGGGCCGCAGGCCGGCCGCCGTGGCGGCGGTGGCGAGCAGGTCGCGGAGCATCTGCGGGGTGAGCCGGCCGGTGTACGTGTTGCGCGGGCTGGCGTGGTAGCAGCCGAACAGGTCGAGCGGCGCCCCGCCGTCGGCCGCCGGCAGCACCGCCCGCGCCCCGTGGCCGAAGACCGGCCGCGGCCGGGGAACGATCCAGCCGGCCGCCGCCAGCACGGGCAGCACCGCCTGCCAGGCGAACCCGCCGAGCGCCACCACGGCCCGTACGGTCGGGCGCATCAGCTGCAGCTCCTTGGTGATCCACGGCCGGCAGGTGTCCCGCTCCTCGGTGGTCGGCTTGTTCTCCGGCGGTGCGCAGCGCACCGGGTCGGTGATCCGCACCCCGTGCAGCGCCATCCCGTCGTCCCGGCCGACCGAGTGCGGCTGGGAGGCCAGCCCGAGTTCGTACAGCGCCCGGTAGAGCAGGTCGCCGGACGGGTCGCCGGTGAAGATCCGCCCGGTGCGGTTCCCGCCGTGCGCGGCGGGGGCGAGCCCGACCAGCACCAGCGCGGCGTCCGGCGGGCCGAAACCCGGGATCGGGCGGGCCCAGTAGTCCCACTCCAGGTACGCCCGGCGCTTGACCCGGGCGGCCTCCTCGCGCCACTGCACCAGGCGCGGGCAGGCCCGGCAGCCGGTCACCCGCGCGTCCAGCTCGGCGAGCCCGCGGACGTCGTCGCAAGGGTGGTGCCGGGACGTGTCCATGGGGGTGATCCTACGGAGTAGCGTGGGGAGCGGGTCCGTCGAATCCTGCCCGAGGTGACGCGATGCTCGTAGTGGACGTACTCGTGGGGGTGATCCTGGCGCTGGCCGTGCTGGCCGGGCTGAGTTTCCGGACGGTGCAGCAGTACCAGCGCGGGGTGGTCTTCCGGTTCGGCCGGGTGGTCGACCGGGTGCGGCAGCCGGGGCTGGTGATGATCATGCCGGTGGCGGACCGGCTGCGGAAGGTGAACGTCCAGATCGTGACCATGCCGGTGCCCGCCCAGGAGGGCATCACCAAGGACAACGTCACGGTGCGGGTCGACGCCGTCGTCTACTTCAAGGTCGATGACCCGGTGAAGGCCATCGTCGGCGTGCAGGACTACGGCTTCGCGATCTCGCAGGTGGCGCAGACCTCGCTGCGGTCGATCATCGGCAAGAGCGAGCTGGACGAGCTGCTGGCCAACCGGGAGCCGATCAACCAGGGGCTGGAACTGATGCTCGACAGCCCGGCGCTGGGCTGGGGCGTGCAGATCGACCGGGTGGAGATCAAGGACGTGGCGCTGCCCGAGTCGATGAAGCGCTCGATGTCCCGGCAGGCCGAGGCGGAGCGGGAACGGCGCGCCCGGATCATCACCGCGGACGGCGAGTTCCAGGCCTCGGCCCGGCTCTCGGAGGCCGCCGCGGTCATGAGCGCCACCCCGGCCGCCCTCCAACTGCGGCTGCTGCAGACCGTGGTGGAGGTGGCCGCGGAGAAGAACTCGACGCTGGTGCTGCCGTTCCCGGTCGAACTGCTGCGCTTCCTGGAGAGCGTCACCAAGCCCGCCGAGCCGGACGGCCGGAGCGCCGCCGCCGCACCGCCGGCGTCCGCCGCGCCGGGCCCGCGGCCGGTGGAGCAGCTCGAACTGCCGGACCTGGACGGGGTGCTGGCCGAGGAGATGCCGGCCGAGGAGGTGCTCGCCCGGGAGGTGCCGGCGGACCAGGTGCTGGCCGCCGAGGTGCCGGCCGAGCAGGTGCTGAAGTCGGCCCGGGGTTGAGTGCGGCCCGGTGGCGTGAGGCGGTCCGGCGCGGTGGAGCGGGCGGCCCGGCCCGGTGGCGTGGGCGCCGGGGCCGTCCCAGGATGGAGTAACGGGGCTGTTCACCCACGTCGGGAGGCCTGACCATGACCACAGCCAGAGAGATCATGCATCCGGGGGCCGAGTGCGTGGGGGAGACCGAGACCCTCGCGGACGCGGCGCGGATCATGCGGGACCGGGGCGTGGGCGCGCTGCCGATCTGCGGGGAGAACCAGAAGCTGCTGGGGATCCTGACCGATCGCGACATCGTCCTGAAGTGCGTCGCCGAAGGCCGTGACCCGAGCACCGTGCTGGCCACCGAACTCGCCGTCGGGCGGCCGATGGTGATCGAGGAGGACGAGGACGCCGACCAGGTGCTGCGGATCATGGAACAGCACCTGGTGCGCCGGCTCCCGGTGATCAACCACCCCGACCACAAGCTGGTCGGCATGATCAGCGAGGCCGACATCGCCCGGAACATGCCGCAGGGGCGGCTGGCCGAGTTCGTCGGTGCCATCTGCGCGGAGCGGTAGCCGGGCGGCCGGTGGGCAGCGGGCCCGGGACGGAGGGCTCCCGTCCCGGGCCCGGGTGTGCCCGGCGCCGTCAGATCCTGGTCAGGAAGGTGTCCGCGATCACCTGGTAGCCGGCGTCGTTGGCGTGCACGTCGCCGCGGGCCATGTTGGTCCAGCGCAGGATCCGGGCCACGTTCGACGGCAGCCGGGTGCCGTTCACCGGCACCGTCGGCAGGAAGGCGTCGGTGCCGAACGCCCGCGCCACGTCGACGGTGGGCACGCCGTGGGCCGCGTCCACCCCGGCGATGGTGAGGTTGAGCAGGCCGGCCAGCGGCACCGAGAGCACCGCCGTGGCCCGCCCCTGGTCACCGGTGGTCCAGGCGGCCAGGTACGGGTCGTACAGGTTCATCCCGATGATCCGGGTCTGCGGGCCGGCCGCCGCGCGCAGCCGGGTGAGCACGGTGTCCAGGCCGTGCCCGGCGGTGCGGATGCCCGCCAGGGTGCACGGCAGGTCGATCGACCCGCCCGCGGTGCAGCCGCCGATGTCGTTGGCGCCGATGTCCAGGGTGACCAGGACCTGGTCCCGGTGGTGCGCGGCGAGGAACTTCTCCGCCTCGGCCAGCTGCGAGCCGGGGTACGGATGCGGGTACGGGCAGCCGCCGCCGACCATCGTGGTGGTGGACTCGCCCGGGCAGCCCAGGTCGGTGAAGCCGAACGGCTGCCCGGCGGAGGCGGCCCGGGCGCCGAGGACCTGGGCGATGTCCTGGGCGTAGCCGCGGCCGACCACGTGCCCGCCGTCGGGGGTGGTCTGGTAGCCGGCCGCCAGCGAGTCGCCCAGCGCGAGGTAGTAGCGCGGCGTCGAACCGGCCGGCGCGGCCGAGGCGGTGGCCGGGAGACCGAGCACGGAGGCGGCGAGCAGCGCGACCGGGACGAGCAGCCGCAGACCCGCGGACCGGCGCCGGCCGTGCGTGCCGGACCGGCCGGACAGCAGTCTTGCGGGGCGCAGCAGCCGTGCGGACCGGAGCCGGGCGGACAGGACTGGGCGCATGCGGACCTCCCGTGTGGGCCGGCCGAGGTGAGGGCTCGGCCCGGTGAGGCTACTGCTCGGTAGCGCCGCTGCACAGGGGTCGCGCGCCGCCGCGATCAGCCCGGGAACGCGTACACCGCGCTGGCCTGGGCCGCCGGTTCGGGATCGCCCTCGGCCGTGAGCGTGACGTCGACGAAGGCCAGCCGCCGGCCGAGCTTGGTCACCCGGGCGGTGACCAGGACGTCCGCGCCGAGCACCGCCCGCTGGAAGCTGGTCGACTGCTGGACGGTGGTCATCGGCCCGAAGCCGCCACGGGCCGCCGAGACGGCGACCGCCGCCGCCGTGTCCGCCGCCGCCATCAGCGCCTGCCCGGACATGGCGCCGCCCTCCCGGGCCAGTTCGTCGGACCACGGCAGGCGCAGCACCGCGTGCCGGTCGCCCGTGCCGGTCACCGACAGGCCGAGCGCCCGCACCCACGGGGCGAAGTTCTCGGCCAGGATCCGGTCCGCCTCGGCGGTGGGGAGAATCGTCATCCCGCGATGGTAGGGCGCCGGGCGTCCCCGCGTCCGCCCTGACGCGACATCACCACCGGTCGAGAGCGCGAGGGTTGCTCGCGCCGGGGCGCTGGTGGGCCGCCGGGCGGTGGCGTACCGTCGAGCGCCATGGGTCTCGATCAGGCGCAGGTGAACCGGATCTTCCTCCCCGCGACCTACGCCGAGGGCGTGCCGTACGAGCTGTACCGGGAGCTGCGGGCGGCCGCCCCGGTGTGGTGGGTGGAGGAACCCGCGGTGGGGGACTGGCCGGCCGGGCCCGGCTATTGGGCGGTCCTGCGGCACGCCGACGTCAAGTACGTGCTGCGCACGCCCGAGCTGTTCTCCTCGCACCTGGGCGGGACCCAGATCCGCGACCCCGACTCCGCGGCCGACCTGGACTTCGCCCGGACCATGATGCTCAACCAGGACCCGCCCGACCACGCCCGGCTGCGGCGCGCGGTCACGGCCGCCTTCACCCCGCGGGCGCTGCGCGAGCTGACCGCCGCCGTCGAGGCCCGCGCCGCCGAACTGATCGCCGCGGTAAGCCCGCTGGGCGAGGCCGACTTCGTACCGCTCGCCGCCGACCTGCCGGTCTGGACGCTGGCCCGGATGCTGGGCGTGCCGGAGCAGGACCGGCAGCTGCTGGTCGACTGGTCGAACCGGGTGATCGGCTACCAGGACCCGGACCACGCCCGGTCCAGCACCGCCGATCCGGCCGCCCTCACCGACCTCGGACGGGCCGCGCTGGCCCACCGCCCCGACCCGCCCCTCGCCCCCGACGGGCGCCCGGTCAACCCGCGTTCGCGGGCCGCGCTCGCCGACATGTTCGCCTACGCGCACGCCCTCGCCGAGCAGGCGCCGCCGGGCAGCATCGTCGCCCGGATGCGCGAATCCGGGCTGAGCGGAGCCGAGTTCGAGACGATGTTCTTCCTCTTCGCGGTCGCCGGCAACGAGACCCTGCGCAACGGGCTGCCGGGCGGCCTGTACTCCCTGCTCGACCGTCCCGACCAGTACCACCTGCTGCGCCGCCGGCCGGAGCTGCTCGGCACGGCCGTCCACGAGCTGCTCCGGTTCTGGCCCCCGGTGCTGGACTTCCGGCGCACGGCCACCCGCGACCTCGTGCTGGCCGGGCAGCGGATCCGCCGTGGCGACAAGGTGGTCGTCCACCACGCCAGCGCCAACCGCGACGAATCGGTGTTCCGCGACCCCGACCGGCTGGACCTCACCCGGACGCCCAACGACCACGTCAGCTTCGGCTACGGCCCGCACTTCTGCGTCGGGGCGCAGCTCGCCAGGATCCAGACGGCGGCCCTGCTCCGCCGGACCCTCACCGACCTCCCCGACCTCGAACTCGCCCCGGGCGCACCGCCGCCGCGCCTGGTCTCCAACTTCCAGAACGGGCTGAAGAGCCTGCGGATCCGTTGGAGTTGACGTCACCCGCCGAGCGGGCGGGCACCGCCGCGCCTGCGCCGCGCCCGCCGTGGTCCGCGACTACCGTACGGAGCATGGCCCATCCCGCCCGCGCGGTGCCGATCCCCGCCGACTCGCTGCTCCACGCCGCGCTCCCGCGGATCGACCACCGGGACGCGTTCGCGGTCCGCCTGCCGCCGGGCGCCGGCACCGACCCGGTCGAATGGACCCGCCGGCTGTTCACCCGCCCGCCCGGCTGGACCCGCCGGCTGATGCGGCTGCGCGACGCCCTGGTCCGCCCGTTCGGCCTCGGCACCCGGGACCGGAGCAGCCTCACGCCCTTCCCCCAACTGGCTACCACCGACCACGAGGTGGTGTTCGGCCGGGACGACCGGCACCTGGACTTCCGCAGCTCCGTCCACCTCGCCGACGGCGTGCTCACCCTCGGTACGGTGGTGCGCTACCGCAACCTGCTGGGCCGCGCCTACTTCCTGCCGGTCCGCCCGTTCCACCGGCGCGTGGTCCGCGCCCTGCTGCGCCGGGCCGCCGCCGGAGGGCTCAACCACCCTCCGCGGGACCGGGGTTGACCTCGCCCGCGCGCAGCGCCAGGCGGAGCACCTCGGCCAGGTGCAGGGCCCGCCGGCCGTCGCCGAGCTGGCCGATCTGGATCCGGCAGCTCAGCCCGTCGGCGAGCACCAGGGTGGCCGGGTCGGCGGCCCGGACGGCGGGCATCAGCACCCGCTCGGCGGCGGCCACCGACACCTCGTAGTGGCCGCGTTCGAAGCCGAAGTTGCCGGCCAGACCGCAGCACCCGGAGTCCAGCACCTGGTTGTCCAGGCCGATCCGGGCCTCGATCCGGCGGTCCGCCGCGGTGCCCAGCACGGCGTGCTGGTGGCAGTGCACCTGCGTCACCGCCGTGCCGCCGAGCCGCGGGAGGGCAACCCCGGCGGCGTCCAGGAACTCGGCCAGCGTGTGCACCCGACCCGGCACCCGGCCGGCCTCGGCGCCGAGCAGCCGCGGCCACTCCTCGCGCAGCGCCGCCGTGCAGCTGGGATCGATCCCGACCACCGGCAGCCCGGCCGGCAGCGCCCGCAGGCTGCGCCGCATCACCCGCCGGGCGAGCCCGAGTTGGCCGGTGGAGACCAGGGTCAGCCCGCAGCAGACCGGCCCGTCGGGCAGCCGGACGGCGAAGCCCAGCGCCTCCAGCACCTCGACCGCCGCCATCGCGGGCTCCGGGTCCAGCAGGTTGGCCATGGTGTCCGGCCAGAGCAGGACGGGCTGCGCCCGGGTGGGCTCCGGGTGCGCGGCCCGGTAGCGTCGGAACCGGTGCAGGAAGGTCCGGCCGGGCAGCGGCGGCAGCGCCCGCCGCGGGTCGATCCCGCCCAGCCGCCGGAGCAGGCCGCCGGTGGCCGGATGCGCCATCAGGCGGTTCGCCGCCCGCGGGGCGAGGGCCGCCCCGCGCAGCCACAGCGGCAGCCAGCCGAGCGACAGGTGTGCGGCGGGGCGCGGCCGGTGCCGGTAGTGCTGGTGCAGGAACTCGGCCTTGTAGGTGGCCATGTCGACGTGGACCGGGCAGTCGCTCGCGCAGCCCTTGCAGCCCAGGCAGAGGTCGAGCGCCTCGCGGACCTCCTCCGAGCGCCAGCCGTCGGTGACCAGCTCGCCGCGCAGCATCTCGGCGAGCAGCCGGGCCCGCCCCCGGGTGGAGTGCCGCTCCTCGCCGGTGACCATGTAGCTGGGGCACATCACCCCGCTGGTGGTGTCCACGCACTTGGCGACGCCGACGCAGCGGTGCACGGCCTTCAGCAGGCTGCCGTCGTCCTGCGGGTACGGCAGCGCGAGCGGCAGGTCCCGGCCGGGGAAGCGCAGGTCGGCGTCGAGCGGGCGGGGGTCGACCAACGAGCCGGGGTTGAGCAGGTTCTCCGGGTCCCAGATCCGCTTGAACCGGCCGAACAGCGCGATGATCTCCGGCGGGTACATCCGGGGCAGCAGCTCGGCCCTGGCCTGCCCGTCGCCGTGCTCGCCGGAGAGCGAACCGCCGTGCGCCACCACCAGGTCGGCCGCCTGCTCCAGGAAGGCCCGGAACCCGCCGAGCCGCCCCGGATCGGTCAGCGGCCAGTCCAGCCGCAGGTGCACGCAGCCCTCGCCGAAGTGCCCGTACGGGACGCCGCGCAGCCCGTGCCGGCCGAGCAGGGCGCGCAGCTCCCGCAGGTAGCCGCCGAGCCGTTCGACCGGCACCGCCGAGTCCTCCCAGCCGGGCCAGGCCTCGCCGCCGTCGGGCAGCCGGGTGACGATCCCGGCCCCCGCCTCGCGCACGCCCCACAGCTGCCGCTGCTCACCGGGGTCGGTGACCACGGTGACGGTGGCGCGCGGCTCCCGGCGCACGGCGGTGGCCAGCGCCCGGGCGGCGTCCAGCGCCTCGGCGGCGGTGGCGCCGCCGGCCTCCAGGAAGAGCCAGCAACCGCCCTCGGGCAGCCGGTCCAGCGCCGGTGGCCGCGGGCCGGCCGCGAGCAGCGCCGCGATCAGGTCGGCGGCCATCCCCTCGACGGTGAGCGGACCGAGCGGCAGCAGCGCCGGGACGGCGTCCGCGGCGGCCGTCTCGTCCGGGTAGCCGGCCACCACCAGCGCGCGGGCGGCGGGGGCCTCGACCAGCCGGACGGTGGCGCCGAGCACCACCGCGCAGCCGCCCTCCGTCCCGGTCAGCGCCCGGACCAGGTCGTAGCCGCGCTCGGGCAGCAGCGCGTCCAGCGGGTAGCCGGAGGTGCGGCGCGGCAGGTGCGGCATGCCCTGGCGCAGTGCGGCCAGGTGCCCGGCGGCCAGGTCCTGCAGCGCGCGGTGCAGTTCGCCCTCGCGGCCCGGGCGGTGGCGCAGCCGCTCGCGCTCCTCGGGCGGCAGCGGGCCGCCCACGGTGAGTTCGGTGCCGTCGGACAGCAGCAGGTCGAGCGAGTCGAGGTTGTCACAGGTGCGTCCCCAGGCGACCGAGTGCGAGCCGCAGGAGTTGTTCCCGATCATCCCGCCGAGCGTGCAGCGGGTGTGCGAGGACGGGTCCGGGCCGAACCGCAGGCCGTACGGGCGGGCGGCGCGCTGGAGGTCGTCCAGGACCACGCCGGGCTCCACCCGGGCGGTTCGGGCGTCCGGGTCGAGCGCGTGGATCCGGTTGACGTGCCGGCGCAGGTCCAGCACCACGGCGCCGGGGCCGATCGCCTGGCCGCCGATGCTGGTGCCGGCGCCGCGCGGCACCACCGGGACGCCGTGCGCGCGGCAGAGCGCCAGCGCGGCCCGGACGTCGTCGGTGTCGGCGGGCCGGACCACCCCGAGCGGCAGCTGCCGGTAGTTGGAGGCGTCGTAGGCGTACACCGCCCGCTCGGCGGTGGTGAACCGCACCTCGCCGCGGAGCTCGCCGCGCAGCGCGGCGGCCAGGGGATGGGCCGGCCCGGTGTCCATGGGGGCATCATCCCAGGGGCGGGCGCCCGGCGGGTCCCGTACGCGCCCCGCGGGGGCTGCTCAGCGCCGGCCGACGGCCCCGCGGGCCAGGTGGGACAGTTTGGCGACCTCGAAGGCGGCGTAGGCGCCGCTCGCCAGCAGCGAGAACTTGACCCCTTCGCGGCCGTCCGGGCGCCGGTAGCCCTGCGGCAGGAAGCGCCGGTAGTGGTCGGCCGCGCGGTGGAAGAACTGCGGGCGCTGGGCCCGGGGCACGCAGCCGGCCAGGTCGAAGACGAAGAGGTAGTGCCGGATCATCCGGGTGAACAGGTGCGGGCGCACCACCTCGTGCTCGGGCCGCTCCGCCAGCAGCTCGAAGCTCTGCTCGTACTGCTCGAAGACGTCGAAGTGGCTGCTGCCGGGGGAGCCGGCAGGGTGCAGGGTGTGCCGGCGCCGGATGGTCACGCACTCGCGGTCCAGCACGGCCACCCGGCGGGCGTCCAGCAGGGCCCGGTGCACGGCCGGGACCTCCTCGTAGTGCCCGTCCGGGAACGACGGCACGGTGCCCCGGCGCAGCAGCCGGTCCCAGACCAGCGGGGGCGCGCTGAGCAGCTCCGGGCGCTCCAGCGGGCCGAACACCTCGGGCCCGGCCGCCGCGAGCAGCCCGGCGGCGCCGCCGGGCCAGCTGCGGCCGCCGTGCTCCCGGCTGTGGCCGAACAGCAGCAGGTCCACCTCGCCGGTCGCGGCCAGCCGGTCGGCCATCGCCTGGAACGCGTCCGGGGCCACCACGTGGTCGCTGTCCAGGAACAGCAGGTACGAGCCGGTGCCGCGGGCGGCGCCGGCGTTGCGGGCGCGGCCGATGCCGACCGCCGCGTCCAGCCGCAGCACCGACACCCGCGGGTCCCGGATCTCGTACGCGTCGGCGACCCGCTCCGGGCACTGCGGGGAGCGGTCCACGACCAGCACGACCTCGAAGTCGCGGAACGACTGCGCGAGCAGTGCGTCCAGACAGTCCTTGAGCTGCTGGTTGTGGTCGAAGGCGGGGAGCACGACGGTGATCAGGGGCGGAGCCATGGCCCGGAGGCTAGGGCGCCGGAGACCCTGCGGCCAAGAACGGAACTCTGGCGAAACCGGGCAATCGGTGACATAGGTGCGCCGGACTCCGCCAAATCTTCACCGTGTGCTTACGGTCGGGACGCCGGAGGGCAACCGGCGCGCGCGGCCGGGCTCAGTACCAGTTGTGGGCCTGCCAGAACGTCCAGGCGGCGCAGGGGCTGCCGTAGGTCTCGTTCATGTAGTTCAGGCCCCACTTGATCTGGGTGACCGGGTTGGTCTTCCAGTCCGCGCCGACCGAGGCCATCTTCGAGCCGGGCAGCGCCTGCATCAGGCCGTAGGCGCCCGAGGACGGGTTGGTGGCGGTGACGTTCCAGCCGCTCTCGCGCTCCACGATGTTGCTGAAGCACTGGAGCTGGCCCGCCGGGACGAGCTGCGCGGCGATCTCCTTGGGGCTGCCGGTCGGCACCGGCGCGGCCAGCGGGCTGCGCGCCTGCGAGCGGGACGCGGCCTCGGCCTTGGCCCGGGCGTCGGCGTCCGCCTTGGCCTTGGCGGCGGCGGCCTTCGCCTTGGCGTCGGCGTCCGCCTTGGCCTTCGCGTCGGCGTCGGCCTTGGCGTCGGCCTGAGCCGCAGCCTGGGCGTCCGCCGCGGCCTTCGCCTGGGCGTCGGCGTCCGCCTGGGCCTGCGCCGAGGCGGCGTCGGCGGCGGCCTTGGCGTCCGCGTCGGCCTTCGCCTTGGCGGCGTCGGCGGCGGCCTGCTCGGCCAGCAGCTGCGCGGACGGGGTGGCCTGGGCGGCGGTGGGGCTGGGCGCAGCGGCCTCGGCGACCTTGGCGTCCTGCGGAAGCGCGAGCGCGAGCGTGGCCGAGCCGGCCACGGCGAGCGTGGCGACACCGGTGATCAGGGCGGTGCGGCGGTTCCGGGGGAGCCGGTGCTTGTGGGGCTGCATGGAGCGGAGGACCTCTTCTGTCGGGCCGCACCGGACACACGGGTACCGCGGAAGCGTGTTCGGGGAACAGGCCCGCGAGCCGGGTCGGACGGCCGTGGCACCCCGTCGGTGGGCCGGGGCGGGCGGCAGGCGCGGCCCTGGTCCGACCGCGCCGCCTGACGACTGGCATATTCTTCGCAGACCCGCGCGGCGGGGGCAACGAGCCCGAAACTACGGCCGGTAGTACACACGGCGGGGCGCCCCGGCGGCCCACGACCGCGACGGCGCGGTTTACCCGCTCCTTATGCTCAGCAAACGCCACCGCCCCGACCGATCGGTATTCCCGGGCTGACCAGCGACGATCGGCACCGCTCCGGTCGCACGCCGCGATCGCCCGGGCCGTCCGCCGCCGATCGCGCCCGGTCGTCAACTATCGGCGGCAGTAGAGCGGAGTGCCGGTGTGGGCGGCCTCACAGGAACCGGACGGCCGGGTCGGCTGTGTGCGACCGACCGGCTACCGGGAGCGAAGGCGCTGCGCCGGTATCCGGGGTCCGCCACCCTGCGGCGGGGGCCGGCAGGGCGGGGCCGATACTGGCCCGATGGTGATCATTCTCGTCCTGCTGCTCGGGCTCGGCGGCGTAGGACTCGCACAGTGGTACCTCTGGCGGCGGTTGGTGCGGGACGTCTCCGCCCCGGGCGGGTGGTACCGGCGGATCGGCACCGTGCTCGCGGTGCTGCTGCCGCTGCTCAGCCTCGGTGCGCTGGTGGGCGGGCGGCTGCTGCCGCTGGCGGTGGAGCGGTGGTTCGCGTGGCCGGGGTACCTGTGGCTGGCGCTGATGCTGGACCTGGTGCTCGCCCTGGTGGTGGGGGAGGCCCTGCGCCCGCTGCTGCTGCGGCTGCCGGGGCGCCGCGCGCCGCTGCCGGAGCGGCCGGTCGGGGTTGGACAGCAGCCGGTCGGGGTCGAGCAGGAGCCGGTCGGGGTCGAGCACGAGGCACAGGAGCCCGCGACCGCCGGTGGTCCGCCCGCCGGCGGTCCGGCCGACCCGGCGCGCCGCCTGCTGGTGGCCCGTACGGTGGCCCTCGCCGCGGGCGGTGCGGCGGCCGCGGTGGTCGGCACCGGGATGTACGGGGTGCTGCGCGGTCCGGCCGTCAAGCAGGTGACGGTGCCGCTGGCGAAGCTGCCGCGCCGGGCGCACGGCTACCGGATCGCGGTGGTCAGCGACATCCACCTCGGCCCGATCCTGGGCCGCTCGCACACCCGCCGGATCGTCGACACCATCAACCGCACCCAGCCGGACCTGATCGCCGTGGTGGGCGACCTGGTCGACGGATCGGTGCCCGAACTCGGCCGGGCCGCCGAGCCGTTGGCCGATCTGCGGGCCCGCGACGGGGCGTTCTTCGTGACCGGCAACCACGAGTACTTCTCCGGCGCCGCACCCTGGGTGGAGTTCGTCCGCGAGCTCGGCGTGCACCCGCTGGAGAACGCCCGCACCGAACTGCCCTGGTTCGACCTGGCCGGGGTCAACGACATCCAGGGCACCGCCGAGGGCCAGGGGCCGGACTACGAGAAGGCGCTCGGCGACCGCGACCGCACCCGCACCGCCGTCCTGCTCGCGCACCAGCCGGTCACCATCCACCAGACCGTGCGCCACGGTGTCGACCTCCAGCTCTCCGGCCACACCCACGGCGGTCAGCTCTGGCCCGGCAACTACCTGGCCGAGCTGGCCAATCCGACCGTGGCCGGGCTGGAGCGCTACGGCGACACCCAGCTGTACGTGACCCGGGGCGCGGGTGCCTGGGGCCCGCCGGTCCGGGTCGGCGCGCCGTCCGACATCACGGTGGTCACGCTGGCCTCGCTGCAGACCTGACGGGCCGCCGGACCGGGCGGACCCTTCTCGCGGCGTCTCAACATACAGAACAGTTCGTCTCACATTGCGGCGGCGCTGTTAGGGTCCCGGCATGAACCAGCACCGGACGCACCGCAGTTGGCTGATGCTCGGGATCGGGACGGCGGGCCAGACCGCCAGCACCACCGTGCTCTACGGCCTGCCGTTCCTGCTCCCGGCCCTCCGGGAGGAGTTCGGCCTGTCTCTGCCCGCCGCCGGGCTGCTGGTCTCCTGCCCGATCCTCGGCATCCTGCTCTCGCTGCTGGGCTGGGGGATGGTGGCGGACCGGTACGGCGAGCGGCTCGCGCTGGCAGCCGGGCTGCTGCCGGCCGCGGTGGTGCTGGCCGTCGCCTCGCAGGTGCACGGGGTCCGGACGCTCGGGGTGCTGCTGGTGCTCGCGGGGGCGACCGGGTCCTCGGTGATCTCGGCCTCCGGGCGGCTGGTGATCGGCTGGTTCCCGCCCGACCGGCGGGGCGTCGCGATGGGGGTCCGGCAGGCCTCGCAGCCGCTCGGCACCGGGTTGGCGGCGGCCGCGCTGCCGCCGATCGCGGCGGCGGCCGGACCGGGCGCCGCGCTGCTGTTCTGCGCCGGCCTGTGCGCCGTGGCCGGGCTGGCGGTCGCCGTGCTGGCGGCCGATCCGCCGCGGCCGGCCCGTACCGTCCGGGCGGCGGCGCCGTACCGCGGCGACTACCTGTGGCGGCTGCACCTGGTGGCAGCGCTGCTGTGCGTCCCGCAGTTCGTGGTGACGGGCTTCGCGCTGGTGTTCCTGATCGAGTCCCGGGGCTGGTCGCCCGGGACCGCCGGGACGGTGCTGGCCGTGGCCAACCTGGCCGGTGCGGGCGTCCGGCTGCTGGCGGGCTGGTGGTCCGACCGGGTCGGCAGCCGGGTCCGGCCGATGCGGCTGCTGGCGCTGGCCACCGCCGTCGACCTCGCCCTGCTGGCCCTGGGCGCGGCCCGGCACTCGCCGGTCGGCACCGCCGCACTGCTGCTGGCCGCCGGACTGACCGTCAGCACCAACGGCCTGCACAACACCGCCGTCGCCGAGTTCGCCGGCCCGCAGTGGGCCGGCCGGGTGCTGGGCGTGCACGGGGTCGGCCAGCACAGCGCGATCGTGCTGGTGCCGCCCCTGGTCGGCGGCCTGATCGCCCGGCACGGCTACCCGCTCGCCTTCGCGGTCGCGGCGGCCGTCCCGCTGCTGGCGGCAGCGGTCATCCCGGCGCAACGCCCGGCGGCCGGCTGGACCCCGGAACCGGCCTGAGCCGGTCACCGGCCCCGGTCAGGCCAGGCGGGCGGCCGGGAGGAGGTCGGTGGCCGGCGGGTCGGCGGCCGGGCCGCCGTGGAGCAGGTCCAGGTACTCCTGGCGGGGCATCGGCAGCGCGCCCAGGCTGCGGATGTGCGCGCTGTCCCACTGGGCGTCCAGCAGCAGGCCGCCGGCCGCCCCGAAGCGGCTCGCCAGGTCGGCCACCGCGACCCGGGAGGCGTCCGGCCGGCGGTGGAACATCGAGTCCAGGCTGAGCACCGGCCCGACCCGGATCCCGAACGCGCCGCCGACCAGCTCCGGCCCCTGCCAGACCTCGACGCTGTGCGCCCGGCCGCGCTCGTGCAGGTCGAGCAGCCCGCGCCGGAGCTCCTCGGTGAGCCAGCGCGGTTCCCGGTCGGCCGCGCACTGGGCGACCACCCGGCCGAAGTCGCGGTCGACGCTGGTCCACCAGTCCAGCCGGTTGCGCAGCCGCTGCCCGAGCCGGCGGCCGAGCCGGACCTGGTCCGGCCGGATCACCGGCCGCGGGTCGGGCGACCACCAGGAGACCTGGTACGGGTGTTCGCCGTCCCCGCCGGGCACGGCTATCGCGCCGCCGGCCACCCGGTCCTCGTACAGCGCCTCGTTCATCCAGCGGGCGTACTCGTCGGGCGCGGGCATCGGGAACATCCCGGCCCGGTACGCGGCGAGCAGGCTGTCCGCGCCGAGGTCGGCGCAGAACGCGGCGGGGGCGTCCGCCGGTGCCCCGCTGACCCGGACGGTGTCCCACCAGTCGGTGGTGCGGCTGGTCATGCGGCCTGCTCCAGGAAGCCGGTGGCCGCCATCCGGTCCAGGTAGAAGTCCAGCAGCCGGTCGTCGACGGGCGGGATCTCGATGCCGCTGCCGGCCAGTTCGGCCTCGGCACGGGTGCTGGTGAACAGCGGGAAGGTCGGCCGGAAGTACATCTCGCTGATCGACATCTCGGTGCCCGCGCCGCGGTCCACGAACAGCGGGACGAACGGCGTGATCGGGTGCTCGGGATGGGCCGCCGCGTACGCCACCAGCCGCCGCACCCAGCGCTCGTACGGGAGCCGCTCGACCCGTCCGCCGCGGTGCGCGATCCGGTCGGCGAGCGCGGAGAGCATCGCCGGGCGGGGGTTGGTGAGGTGGTACACCCGGCCGGTGGCGGGGGAGTGCCCGGCCAGGTGGGCGAGCGCCCGGGTGAAGGAGTCGGCGGGCACGAAGTCGAGTTGCAGCTCGACGTCGGGGACCTCGCCGGTGTCGGTGAAGTACCGGATCAGGGCGCAGAGTTCGGTGCCGAGGTTCATCGTGCCGGTGGTCAGGTCGCCGGTGACGTCGTTGACCCGGTAGATGGAGACCGGCAGCCCGGCGGCGGCCGCGTTGTGCAGCAGCGCCTCGGCCACCCACTTGCTCTCCACGTACCCGACCGACAGGTGCTCGGGGTGGTCGAGCGGGGTGTCCTCGGTGACCTCGGGGACACCGGCCACGCCGAAGCCGGCGAGCACCGCCATGGTGGACAGGTAGTGCACCGGCACGGCCCGGGAGTGCCCGGCCAGCCGGATCACCTCCCGGGTGCCGGCCACGTTCGCCGCTCTCAACTGGTGGTACGGATAGAGGAAGTTGACCTGCCCGCCGAGGTGGTGGACGGCGTCCACGGTGTCCGCGAGCTGCTCGAACCTGGTACGTCCGAGACCGAGCAGCGGCTCCGCCAGGTCACCGACCAGCGGGCGGACCCTGGCCGGGTCCAGGCCCCGGCGCAGGAAGCGCTGCTGGGCGGCGTGCAGCCGCTCCAGCGCGTGCTCCGGGTCGGGTGCGCGCACCAGGCAGTGCACGGTGGCGTCGGTGGTGGCGAGCAGCGCCTGCAGCAGGTGGGCGCCGCAGAAGCCGGTGGCGCCGGTGAGCAGGATCTCCCGGGGGCGGTCCGGCGGGTTGGTGAGCGGCGCCGTCCGCCGGACCGGGAAGCCGAGTTCGGCCTCGCCGGTGAAGTCGATCCGGCGGTCGGCCGGGCGCCGGGCCGGGGTGGTGGGGCTCTGGCGGGCGGCGTGCAGGGCGGCGGTGAAGGCGCCCAGGGTCGGGTCGGTGAGCAGGGCGCGGGTCAGTTCGCGGATCCGGTCGACGCCTATCCCGAACATGATCCGGGCCCGGGCCAGCATCTCCATCGCCAGCAGCGAGTTGCCGCCCAGCTCGAAGAAGTCGTCCTGGGCGGCCACCGTGTCCACGTCCAGCAACTGCGCCCACAGGTAGGCGAGTCCGTGCTCGGCCACCCGCTCGGCGCCGCCGGTGACCCGCCCGCCGTCGCCGTCACCGTTGGAGCCGTTGGAGCCGGAGGAGCCGGAGCCGCGCGGCCCGACCCGGGCCGTCGGCCGGCCGGTGGCGGCCAGCTCCTGCCGGTCGATCTTCCCGCCGGGGGTGACGGGCATCTGCTCGACCGGGACGAACGAGGTCGGCACCAGGTAGTCCGGCAGCCGTCCGGCCAGGAACTCGCGGAAGTCCGGCCCGTTGCCCTCGCCGGGCGTGTAGTACGCGGTCAGCGCCCGCGCACCGCCGCCGCCCTCGGGGGCCAGCACCTTGACCAGGCCGATCGCCGGGTGCTCGGTCAGATGGGCCTCCACCTCGGCCGGGTCGACCCGGAATCCCCGGACCTTGACCTGCTCGTCGGTCCGGCCGAGCAGTTCCAGGTTGCCGTCCGGCCGCCACCGCGCCGAATCCCCGGTGCGGTACATCCGGCTGCCGGCCCGGCCGGCGTACGGCTCGGGCAGGAAGCGTTCGGCGGTCAGGCCCGGCTGGCGCCAGTAGCCGCGGGCCAGGCCGCGGCCGCCGAGGAAGACCTCGCCGCGCCGGCCCGGCGGCACCGGGCGCAGCGTCGGGTCCAGCACGTGCACGAAGGTGCCCAGCAGCGGCCGGCCGACCGGTACCGGGGCGTGCGCGGGGGCCGCCAGCATGCCGGGGAGGATCTCGCAGACGGTCGAGGTGATCCCGGCCTCGGTGAGGCCGTAGGCGTTCAGCAGCCGGGTGGCGGGCAGCCGGCGCAGGCTGGCCCGGGCGTCCTCGGCGTGCACGGTGTCGCCGCCGACGATCATCAGCCGGAGCGAGGCCGGCGGCCGGGCGCCCTCGGTCAGCAGGTCGAGGAAGCGGTGCCAGTAGGTGGGCGTCAGGTCGGCCACGGTGATCCCGAGCTCCAGGATCCGGTGCGCGAGCTCGATCGGCGCCCAGGTGTTGCGGCCGCCGAGCACCACGGCCGAGCCGCTGAGCAGCGGGGCGAAGATCTGCTCCAGCGAGGTGTCGAAGCCCAGGGCGCCCAGTTGCAGCACCCGGTCGCGGTCGGACAGCTCGTACGCCTCGGCGGCCCGCGAGACGGTGAGCGCCATGGTCCGGTGGCTGACCGGGACGCCCTTCGGGGTCCCGGTGGTGCCGGAGGTGTAGACCAGGTAGGCCAGGTCGTCCGGGACGGTGCTGTCGCCGGGCGCCGAGACGGTGCCGCCCGGGCCGCGGTAGTCCGCCGCCAGGATGCCCGGCAGGCCGGTCCTGGCGAGGTGCTCGGCGCTGGTCACGGCGAGCGCGGCGCCCGAGTCCGCGGCCAGCTGGCGCAGCCGGTGGGTCGGGTGCTCCGGGTCCAGCGGCAGGAAGGCGCCGCCGGCCTTGAGCACCGCGAGCATCGCGGTGACCATGTCCGCGGTCCGCTCCAGGCAGATCGGCACCACCTGGTCGGCGACCACCCCGGCGTCCCGCAGCGCGTGCGCCAGCCGGTCGCTGCGGCGGTCCAGCTCGCGGTAGGTGAGCTGCTCACCCTCGGCGACCACCGCGACCGCGTCCGGGGTGCGGCCCGCCTGGCGGCGGAACAGGCCGTGCACGGTGACCCCGCCGGAGCGGCGCCCGGTCGGGCGCAGGTCGGTCCAGCGTTCGGTCACCTCGTGCAGGCAGGTCGCCAGCGGGGCCGGGCCGGCGACGCTCCGCCAGCCGGCCGGGACGGGATGGTCGTCGGGCCACAGGGCGTGCAGGGCCTCGTCGTTGATGAGCACCCGGAACGGCCCCGACTGGGGCGACTGGGAGCGGTTCGGCTGATCCACCGGCCATGACCTCGGGTGTGCGGTGACAGGGAGGGACGGCGGCTGCGGGCTCCGCCCGGGCGCCGGCGCGCCTGCGCCGGCCGGTCCGGCCCTTGCCCGCGCGGCGACGGCGGGCCGGACTTCGATTGGCCTGCTGCTTTCCGGCCGGTCCGATGCGGACCAGGGCCGGCCCCGATACCTTCGACTATAGGCACCCGAGTGGCCGTGGGTATCATTGAGACGCATTTGCCGGGAGGTCACACGGCTCTCCCGCCACCGCGTCGCCGGTGGTCATCACTGGTGCATCGACCCTCCAGCATCCGCCTCGGGGCGAAGGAGGTAGCTCGGTTGACGCGTCGTAGGCAACGCCTGACGGCCTGTTACCTCGGTTGGATGGCCATACTCATCCTCGTGTACTACCAGAATCCGGACGAACGGATCATCTGGTGGACGGGCATCGGCCTCACCGGTGTCACCGCGATCGTGGTCGGCACCCGGCTCAACCGCCCGGCACACCCGCAGTACTGGTACCTGCTCGCGGCGGCGAACCTCAGCTTCACCGCCGGCGAGGTGGTGCAGGTCATCCAGACCGAGTACCTCGACCAGTTCGGGTTCCCCTCCGCGGCCGACGGCTTCTACCTCGCCGAGTACCTGCTCACCGCGGTCGGCGTGTACGGCTTCATCCGCTGGCGGACCGCCCAGCAGGACCGCGGCAGCATGATCGACGCGCTGATCCTGACGGTCGGCCTGGCCCTGCTGTCCTGGATCTACCTGATCGTCCCGTACGAGCGCGACCCCGATCTGACCTGGTTCCAGAAGGCGGTCTCGATCGCGTACCCGCTGGGCGACGTGCTGATGCTGGCGATGCTGATGAGGCTGCTGGTGCCACGCGGCGGCAAGAGCAAAGCGCTCTGGCTGCTGGCCCTGGGCACCCTCGGCATGCTCGTCTCCGACGTCGCCTACGGGCTGATCCAGCTGCACGGCAACTGGCGCATCGGAAGCCCGGTCGACCTCGGCTGGGCGGTGTTCTACTGCGCCTGGGGCGCGGCCGCGCTGCACCCCTCGATGGTCGAGCTGACCAGACCGATCCCGACCCAGCAGCCGGACATCTCGGGCGGCCGGCTGGCGCTGCTGGCCGGTGCCTCGATGATCGCCCCCGCGATGCTGCTGGTGGACCTCTCCCGCGGCGACACCAGCCACGCCGGCGTGATCGGCGCCTTCTCCGCGGTGCTGTTCCTGCTGGTGCTGGCCCGGCTGGGATCGATCGTCCTGGTGCACCGGCACGCGGTCGCCCGCGAACGGACACTACGGGTGACCGGAGCGTCGCTCACCGGCGCGGTGACCTTCGAGGACGTCTCCGACGCGGTGCAGACCGCCGCCGCCTCGCTGATGCCGCACCCCGCCACCCACACCGCCCTGCTCGGGGTGCGCGCCGACGGCGGCCTGCGGATCCGCCTGGGCGACCACGAGACCGTGCTGCGGATCCCCCCGGACAGCGAGCTCCAGGGCAGCCGGATGATCCCGGTGGAGGAGCTCGGCGACGAGCTGGAGCGGTACTTCAGCGGGGTCCCGCACGCCCTGATCTGCCCGCTCGCCCTGGAGAACCGCCCGATGGGCGAGCCGCTGATCGGCGTGCTGATCGTGGGCGGCACCGAGCACCAGCTGACCTCGCTCTGGGGCACCCTGGACATCCTGGCCGCGCAGTCCGCGCTGGCGGTCGAGCGGGTCATGCTCAGCCGCGAGATCAGCCAGCGCAACAGCGAGGCGTACTTCCGCACCCTGGTGCAGAGCGCCTCCGACGTGATCCTGATCCTCAACGCCGACGACGGCATCCGGTACGCCAGCTCCTCCGCCCAGCGGGTGCTCGGCTACGCCAGCCTGGAGGGCGTGCGGCTGAGCGAGCTGATCCCGCCCGAGGAGAGCCGCCAGCTCAACGAGGCGCTGGTCCGGATGCGCACCAGGGAGCAGGCCGAGCAGCGCGAGCACTGGCGGCTGCTGCGCAGCGACCGCAGCGCGATCGAGGTCGAGGTGCGCTGGAACGACCTGCGCGAGGACCCGACCGTCGGCGGCCTGGTGCTGACCCTGCGCGACGTCACCGACCAGCGGCAGATGGAGCGCGAGCTGACCCACCGGGCCTTCCACGACTCGCTGACCGGGCTGGCCAACCGGGTGCTCTTCCAGGACCGGGTCGGGCACGCGCTGACCCGCAGCGAGCGGCGCGGCACCGTGATGGGCGTGCTCTTCGTCGACCTCGACGACTTCAAGGTGGTCAACGACACCCAGGGCCACGCGGTCGGCGACGAGCTGCTGGTGGCGGTCTCGCTCCGGGTCTCCACCGCGCTGCGCACCTCCGACACCGCGGCCCGGCTCGGCGGCGACGAGTTCGCCGTACTGGTCGAGGACGCGCTCTCGCCGGCCGACGTGGGCGCCACCGCCGACGCCGTGCTGAACGCCTTCGACGAGCCGTTCCGGCTGAGCTCCGGCACCGTCCGGGTGGCCGCCAGCGTCGGGGTCGCCACCACCGAGGACAGCGTGGACGCGGCCGAGCTGCTCACCCACGCCGACCTCGCGCTGTACTCCGCCAAGGCCGCCGGCAAGCGCCAGTGGTGCCAGTACCAGCCCGCCCTGCAGGCCGGTCTGGTCGAGCGCCACGAGCTGAACGAGAGCCTGGACTCGGCCATCGCCGAGTCGGCCTTCGCGATCTACTACCAGCCGATCGTCGACCTCGCCGACGGCGGCCTGGTCGCCTTCGAGGCGCTGGTCCGCTGGCCGCACGAGCGGCGCGGCATGGTGCTGCCGGAGGAGTTCATCTCGCTGGCCGAGGAGAGCGGGCAGATCGTCCCGCTGGGCGCCTGGGTGCTGGAGCGGGCCGTCGCCGAGGCCGCCTCCTGGCAGCGGATGACCTCCGACCACCGGGCCGGGCTCGGGCGGCGCCCGCTGCGGGTGAGCGTCAACGTCTCGGCCCGGCAGTTCCGCGACGCCGGGTTCGTGGACATCGTGCGCCAGGTGGTCCGCAGCAGCGGGATCCAGCCCGGCACGCTGATCCTGGAGCTGACCGAGAGCGTGCTGATGCGGCGCGACGAGCGGGTGCGCACCGACATGGAGGCGCTGCGCGAGCTGGGGGTGCGGATCGCCATCGACGACTTCGGCACCGGCTACTCCTCGCTGAGCTACCTGCGCGAGTTCCCGATCTCCGTACTCAAGATCGACAAGTCCTTCATCGACGGCCTGGGGCTCTCCCAGCAGCAGTACGCGCTGGTCGAGGGCATCACCCGGATCGCCGACACGCTCGGCGTGCAGGTGATCGCCGAGGGGATCGAGAACGGGGTCCAGCGCGACCTGCTGGCCGAGATGGGCTGCCCGCTCGGCCAGGGCTACCTGTTCGCCCGGCCGCTCACCGCGGAGCAGGCGGTCCGGCTGGTCCGGGACGACGCCGAGCCGGTACGGCTGCGGGCGGGCGGGGCCTGAGCCCCGCCCGCCCGCCGTCCGTCACTCCAGCCCGAGCGCCGCGGCGATCCGCAGCGGGCCGGCGGCCTGCTCGGCGCGCCCCTGTCGCTGGAGGGTGCGGCCCAGCATCAGGTACGCGTACGGCTCGACCGGGTCGAGCGCGATCACCTCGCGCAGCTCGGCCTCGGCCCGGCCGAGCTGGGCGGAGTGGTAGTAGGCGCGGGCCAGCAGCAGGCGCGGGGCCACCTGGCCGGGGGTCTCGGCCACCACCTCGGCGAGGATCGGTGCGGCGTCCGCGTACTGCTTGGCGTCGAAGAACAGCTCGGCGCGGGCCCAGCGCTGCGCCGTGGTCTCCTCGCGGTGTGCGGTGTTCACTTCGGCTCCTCTCGGATCGGTGCGTTTTGTTGAACGTTCACCTGTCCGAGGGCATTCCCCGCCGCCGGCCCTCGGCCGGGTGGGTGGTCGCCGCCCGTCCGGCGAGATCCGCCGATGATCCCGATTGTGCTCCAACAGTCGTGTGCCGGGAGCGAGTTGGGCCAGGGTGCGGAGACGGTCCGGGTCGACACGCCCGCCGGAGAGGTCCCTGGCGGCCGGGACGGCGAACCCTACTGTCGCCGTGACACTGTCGAGGAAGGGAACACCATGAACCGCGTCATCAAGCTGGCTCTGGTCCTGGCCGCCGCCGCGGCGGGTGCGGCGAGCCTGCAGGGGGTCGCCGCCGCCGACATCAACTACGACGCCTCGAACGGCCCGTGGGCGATCGTCCTGGGCGACGGCAACCAGCTGGCCGGGGACGACATCTTCAACGTCGGCCGCGACAACACGGTGGGCTCGTACAACGCCGCCGGCAGCGCGGTCGACGCGGGCTGAGACCCGTTCGCCGGGGCCGCGCTACGCGGACGGGCAGAGCCGGAAGGTGAGGATCCGCCCGTCGTCGTCCCAGGCGGCGAGCTGCACCCGGGCGCCGATCGGTACGGCGCCCGGGAGGCCCCCGATCACCCCGGCCTGGACGGTGAACCCCTCGTCCAGCGCCACCAGGTACGGCCGGCCCGGGTAGAGCCCGCGGCGGGTGGGGCGCAGCAGCCGGCGGACCGTCCCGGTGCCGGCGCTGCGCTCCTCGGCCAGGTCGCTGGAGCCGCAGACCGTGCAGAGCAGGCAGCCGGCCGGCATCGCCGAGCGGCACCAGTGGCAGCGGTGGTAGCGCAGTGCGGTGCCGGCCTCGGCGGGGGCGCCGGTGAGCGGCCCCGCGGGGGTGGGGGCGAGGGCGGTGGGTGCGGTCATCGCGCACCTCCGCCGGCCACGGCCGACCAGTTCCCGATCCCGTTCACGTCCGGCTCCCTCCCTGCGGATGCTGCACAGGAACATATGGCACTCAGTGCCCCGTGTAAAGGCACTGAGTTCCCCGGACAGACCCGCCGGACGGGTCAGCCGTCGAGGGCCGACTCGATCCCCTGCACCACCCGCCACATCGGGGTTCCGCGCCGGGCCACCAGGACGACCACGTCCTCGGCCGGCTCCTGCTCCTCGGCGCCGGTGCGGGGCTGCTCGCTCCAGGTGTCGATGACGAAGCCCAGGGCCAGGTCGACGGCCTCCCCGACGTCGCCCGCACCGCCCGAGCGCAGCCAGGTTCGCAGCGCGTGGTTGTGCGCCGCGACCACCGCGGCGGCCACCACGTCGGCCCGCAGCGCGCCGTCGGCCCGGGCCGAGTAGCGGGCCCGCAGGTGGGCGGCGAGGGTCCGCTCGTAGCGCCAGACCACCGACAGCTCGTGGATCCGCAGGGTGGGCACCTTCCGGGTGAGCAGGTAGCGCTCGACCGAGAAGGTCGGGTTGGCGGCGTACATCCGCAGCACCAGCCGGGCCGCGTCGCAGACCTGGGCCACCGGGTCGCCACCGTCGCCGCAGGACTCCAGGAAGGCGGTCATCTCGGCCAGCGCGCCCTCGTGGTCGGGGAAGACCACGTCCTCCTTGGAGGGGAAGTAGCGGAAGAAGGAGCGCCGCCCCACCCCGGCCCGACCGGTGATGTCGTCGATGGTGGTCTGCTCGAACCCGCGGTCGAGGAACAGCTGGAAGGCCGCCTCGATCAGGGCGTCCCGGGTGGTCGGCTTCCCGCCGGCCGCACCGTTGCCCGCAGTGCCGCCCTGTTCCTGCCCCTGCTCCTCGCTCATGAGGGGGACGGTAGCACCGCCGGGGCACGATCAGGGCGCTCCGAGGGTGCCGGGACGGCACTGAGTGTGCATAATCAGGGGTACTGAGTGCCATACCTTAAGGAGCTGTCCCATCATGAGTCAGGACTTCGATCTCTTCCGGCTCAGCGAGGAGCACGAGATGCTCCGTGCGGCGGTGCGGTCGTTGGCGGAGGCGAAGATCGCTCCGTTCGCGGCGG
>NZ_JBEOUL010000033.1:0-71833 GCF_040304075.1 Kitasatospora sp. NPDC094015 | reverse complement strand
TGACTTTTGGCACGCTGTTGAGTTCTCAAGGAACGGACACTTCCTTCGGACCGCCTTCCAGCGGGCCCTCCGGGCGCTTCGTTCTTTCGTGTTTCAAGCTTATCAGATGTTTTCCGCTCCGTTTTCGGAGCTTCCTGATCCGACTTGCTTTTCGCCGGCCCGGCCTGATGGCCTGTCCGACGTTTCAAACCTTAGCCGATCCCCGCCCCGAAAGGCGAATCCGGCTGCAATCCGTAAAAGCGCGCACAACAATTCGAACCGGGACGCGACGAGGCACGCCCAAGTGAAGGGAAGTGGTGTTTCCAAGGATTGGCCGCCCCGGGACCGTCCGCGTGGATACGTGTCCGGTGCTCCCTGCCGAGCGACTAGAGAACACTACGCCCATCCGGGGCCGGAGGCAAATGAGCCGCTCGGAGCACCCAGTCGCAGTCGGCGCGGGCCGCCTTCACGTACTCGCCGTTGGGGTGGTCGTTGGCCGCGATCCGGGCGAGGGCGTCCTCGCGGGACCGGCCGCCGGCCCGGTGGCGGTGCAGCAGGCGTTCGGCCCGGGTGGTGTCGTCGGCCTCGACGAACCAGAGTTCCGCCAGCAGCCGCCGGGCGGCGGGCCACGGGTCTGCGGGGGCGGCGAGGTAGTTGCCTTCGGTCACCACCAGGCGGGTGTGCGGACGGATCACGTGGCGGGCGGCGACCGGCTCGTCGAGCTCCCGGTCGAAGTCGGGCGCGTAGACGTCCCGGAAGCGGTCGGCGGTCACCCGGCCGAGCAGGGCGAGGTAGCCCCAGGCGTCGAAGGTCTCCGGGGCGCCCTTGCGGTCCCGCAGGCCGAGGCGGTCGAGCTGGGTGTTGGACAGGTGGAAGCCGTCGAGCGGGAGGTAGGCCGCGGACTCCGGCCCCTCGCGCCGGACCACCTCCTCGACCAGGCGGCCGGCCACGGTGGACTTACCGGCCGCCGGGGGCCCGGCCAGACCGAGGAGGATCCGTCCCTTGCGGCCCTCTCGTCCGTTGAGCAGGCGCAGCGCCCTCGCCACCGCCGCCTCGAAGTCCCCGCCGGGTGGCTGCTGCGCGCCGCCGGCGCCGTTGCCTTCGTCGTCCATGCCGCGCACCTTACTCAGTGCCACCGCCGTCCGGTCCCGCGACCGGAGCCCCGGCCCGCGGGCTCGCCAGGGCCGGTTCGTCCAGCGTCAGGGTGCCCGCGTCGGCGTCGAGGGTGGCGGTGACGCCGAGCGGGACGGTCGGGCCGGACGGCGCGTGGCCGAAGCCGAGTTCCCACAGCACGGGGACGCCGAGCGGGGCGAGCCGGTCGAGCATCACCGCGCGGACCTGCTCCGCCGGGCCGCAGCCGTCCCAGGAGCCGAGGACGATCCCGGCGACGCCGTCCAGCGCGCCGGAGCGCAGCAGCTGGGTCAGGATCCGGTCGAGCCGGTACGGCTGCTCGTTGACGTCCTCGAGCAGCAGCAGCGTGCCCGCGAAGGAGGGGCGTGCGGTGCGGGTGCCGCGTTCGGCGGCCAGGACGGAGGCGCAGCCGCCCGCGAGCGTGCCGCGGGCCACGCCGGGGACCAGCGGGGCGGCGGCGGGGCCGGTGAGGACGGTGGTGGTGGCGGGGTGGAAGAGGGTGCGGCGCAGGTGGTCGGCGGTCGGGCCGTCCGGGGTGAAGGTGGCGCTGGCGGGCATCGGCCCGTAGAAGGTGGGGACGCCCAGGTGCCGGGCGACGGCCTCGTGCAGCACGGTGGCGTCGCTGAAGCCGACCAGCGGCTTGGGCGGTGCGGCGCGCAGCGCGTCCCAGTCGACCAGGTCGACCATCCGCTGGGTGCCGTAGCCGCCGCGGACGCAGAGCACGGCGGCCACCTCGGGGTCGAGCCAGGCCTGCTGGAAGTCGGCGGCGCGGTGGGTGTCGGTGCCGGCGAGGTGGTCGAGGACGGGGTGGCGCTCGTCGAGGTGGGGCGCGGACCGGATCCGCAGGCCCCAGGAGCGGAGGATCTCGACGCCCCGCGCCAGCCGGGCCGGGTCGACCGGTCCGCTGGGGGCGACCAGTGCCACCCGGTCGCCGGGGACCAGGTGGCACGGCCGGGCGGCCGGGCGGTGGGGCGGGGAAGGTGGCTGAGTCATCGTCGGGCCTTCCGGGCGGGCTTGTTCGGCCGCTGACGGTATGCCCGCCGGGAGGTCACACCGATCCCATCACCGCCCGGACCTCCGCCAGGGTGGCGTCGGCGACCGCGTTGGCGCGCCGGTTGCCGGCGGCCAGCACCGCGCGCAGGTGGCCCCGGTCGGCGGCGAGCTCCGCCCGGCGGGTGCGCAGCGGCCTCAGGTGCTCGTTGACCGCCTCGGTGACGGTGGCCTTGAGGCGGGCCGCACCGCCCGGCCCGATCTGTTCGGCGACGGCGTGCGGGTCGCGGCCCGAGCAGTGCGCGGCGAGGTCGACCAGGGCGGAGACGCCGGGGCGGCGTGCGGGGTCGTAGGTGATGTGCCGGTCGGCGTCGGTGGTGGCGGCGCGGATCAGGCGGGCGGTCTCGTCCTCGGTGGCGCCGAGCGGGACGGCGTTGCCGCGGCTCTTGCTCATCTTGGTGCCGTCGGTGCCGAGCAGCAGCGGGGCGGCGGAGAGCAGGGGCTCGGGTTGCGGCAGCAGGTCGGTGCGGTAGCGGTCGTTGAAGCGCCGGGCGATGGTGCGGGTGAGTTCCAGGTGCGGGATCTGGTCCTGGCCGACCGGGACCAGGTCGGCCTTGCAGAACAGGATGTCGGCGGCCTGGTGGACGGGGTAGCTGAACATGAGCCCGCTGACGGCGGCCTGGCGGGAGTGCGCGATCTCGTCCTTGACGGTGGGGTTGCGGCTGAGTTCGGCGACGCTGACCAGGCTGAGGAAGGGCAGCAGCAGCTGGTTGAGGGCGGGCACCGCGCTGTGGGTGAAGACGGTGGCGCGTTCGGGGTCGATGCCGGCGGCGAGGTAGTCCAGGACCAGGTTCTCGGCGTGCTCGGCAGGCCGTTCGGCGACGTCCCGGTCGGTCAGCACCTGGTAGTCGGCGATCACCAGGAACAGGTCGACGCCGGTGTGCTGGAGCCGGACCCGGTTCTGCAGGGTGCCGAAGTAGTGGCCGAGGTGGAGCGGGCCGGTGGGGCGGTCGCCGGCGAGCACCCGCGGGCGCGGGGCGGGGGTTGCGGCGGCGGTGGGGGGTGTGGGCCGGTGGTGCATCGGGTCCTCCTGCGGGTCGGTGGGCGCCGGGTGGCGCGGCCGTCCGCCGGGGCGGGCCCGGTCCGTGCGGAGAACGCGACAGGGCCGTCCTGGTGGACGGCCCTGTGGTCCTGCGTGCGGGGTGGCCGTCCTAGGACGGCCACCAGCCGAGGGCGCAGGTGAGGTGCTGGGGCTTCATGGCTGCGATGGTAGCCGCGGTGCCGGATCGGCGCGCCGGGTTTTCCCGGTGCCGGGGCGTCACCGGACCGGCGGCCCTTGGCCGTCGTGCGCATGTGGGGCAGGATCGTCGGTGTCCAGTTCACGGAGGGCCCGTACGCCATGACCACGCTCGACCGGACCATGTCCGAACCCGCTCCGCCCGACCGGCCGTCAGGGGGTACGTCGGTGCTCGGCCGCCGCGAGCGGTCGGCCGGGGACGGTGGCGTGAGCGACATCGAGGAGCGGACGGCCGCCAAGCTGCTGCACGCGCTCGGCCTGCGGCTGCGTGCCGCGTACGAGCAGGGGGCGGAGGTCGAGGAGCTGGCCGCCGCCTGCCACCAGCCGCTGTCCGAGGTGAGCCGGCTGCTGGAGACGGCCGGGGTCGATCTGACCCTGGGACGCCCGGGGCCGGTACGGACGGCGGCGCCCGCCGTGCCGGAGGCGGTGGAGCAGGGCAGCGGGCGGCAGCTGCGGCGGTCCCGGCGGCCGACGCCCTCGCGCCGCCTCAGCCGGATCCATCCGCAGCCGCGGTCGCCGGAGGACGGCCCCCGGGTGGTGGGGCCTGCGGGTGCCGCGGCCGAGGCCGTCCCCGCGGTGCCGGCCGCGGCCGGTCCGCCGTTGGGGATCCTGATCGGGGCCTCCCCCACGCACCTGGAGGCAGCCGCACAGCTGGGGCAGCGTGAGCCGCGGCGGGTGGCGGCCAAGCTGGTGCGGGCCGGCCGGGGCACCTGCCTGGTGGTGCTGCCGTCCTGGCGGCCGGCCATCGTGGTGTCGGTGCCGACCGAACTGCTGCTGGCCTCGACCGGGTTGGGCCTGGAGAAGCTGGCCGGGGCGGGGCTGACGGTGCTGATCAACCCGGATGCGCTGCACGACCGGGAGCTCGATCTGCGGGAGTGGCGGGTGGAGGACCGGCGCACCCGGCGCTGAGCGCGCGGCGGTGAGCACGCAGCGGTGAGCGCACAGCGGTGAGCGCGCGGCGCTGCGGCGGTCAGCGGCGCGGGGCGTTGGGGACGTAGCCGAGGTGGACCGGTGCGACGGGCCCGTCGCCGGGCGGCCGCTCCTGGCGGACCGCGTCCAGCAGGGCGGGCAGCGTGGGCGGCCAGAACGGGCCGGCGCCGGGCCGGGCCAGCTCGTCCGGGCTCCACCAGTGCCAGCCGAGGATGTGGTCGGCCGTGTGCGCGGTGCGCAGGTCGCCGGTGGGCGGCCGGCGCGGCCCCCGGCCGAGGAAGATGTGCTCGTGCTGGCGGACCGGGATGCCGTGCCAGGTGAAGTCGTGTTCCCAGGTGCAGAGCAGCGGGCCGGGTTCGAGGTCGGTCCAGCCGGTCTCCTCGCGCAGTTCCCGGCGGGCGCCCTCGATCGGCGTCTCGCCGCTCTCCAGGCCGCCGCCCGGCATGTTCCAGTGCGGGCCGACCTCGCTGTTGTCGGACCGCAGCAGGAAGACCCGGCCCTGCGGGTCGAGCACGGCGGTCCGGGCGGCCTGCCGGGGTGTGCGCCGGGCCGGTGGTTTCGCCGTTCGTCGCAGGATCCGCATCGGATCACCGTGGCAGAGCGGGCGGGGGCTGTCGAGCGGTTTCGGCCGGGCCGGGGAGGGCGGGGAGGAGAGGCCGGGGAGATCCGGCGGGCACACGGTCGGCCGGGGCGCCGCCGACCGGTGGGCGGGCGGGTTCGCCGTACGCTGATCCGCATGCAGGCACCCTCGATCCTCTTCCCGGCGGACCCGTTGGCCCCGCGCCGGCCCGACCCGCACTACGTCTGGGAGGCCAGGCAGGTACGGGAGTTGGGCGGCGAGAGCGTGCTGCTGGACCATGACGCGCTGCTGGCGGGCGACGCCGTGCGGGCGGTGCGCCGGGTCCCGCAGGGGCAGGGACCGCTCTGGTACCGCGGCTGGATGATCCCGGTCGAGGCGTACGCGGCGCTCGGCGAGGCGCTGGCCGAACGGGGCTGCGCCCTGCTGACCACCCCGGCCGGGTACGCGGACGCGCACCAACTGCCGGGCTGGTACGAGGTGTTCGACGGGGTCACGCCGGAGAGCACCTGGATCCCGGGCGGCGCACCGGACCGCGCGCGGCTGGCGGCGGCGGCCGAACTGCTGGGCGGGCGCGGCCCGGCGGTGGTGAAGGACTACGTGAAGTCGCGCAAGCACGAGTGGGCGGAGGCCTGTTTCGTCCCGGACCTGGCCGATCTGCCCGCGCTGGAACGGGTGGTCGCCCGCTTCGTCGAGCTGCAGGGCGAGTACCTGGCGGGCGGGGTGGTGCTGCGGCGGTACGAGGAGTTCGTCCGGGACGAGGCGGGTCGGCCGCAGGAGGCGCGGGTGTGGTGGATGGACGGGGAGCCGGTGCTGGTCGGGCCGCACCCGGACGTCCCGGAGCTGGCGCCGGAGCCGGACCTGTCGGAGATCCGGCCGCTGGTCCGGCGGCTCGGCTGCCGGTTCATCACCACCGATCTGGCGCAGCGCGCGGACGGCGGCTGGCGGGTGGTCGAGGTCGGCGACGGGCAGGTCAGCGACCTGCCCAAGGGGATGCGGCCGGGAGCGCTGCTCACGCCGTTGATGGCGTCCTGAGCCGTCCTTCGGCGGCGGACGACGGACCGCGGGACCGCGGCCACGGCGGGCCTCCCGGGCGGCGGACCGTCCGGGAGGCCCGCCGTTCAGCCGGCGACCGGGGCCGGGTGGCCGTCCGCGACGAAGGCCTCCCAGAGGCGGGTGTAGGTGCCGCCGAGGGCGAGCAGTTCGGCGTGGGTGCCGTCCTCGACCACCCGGCCGTGGTCCAGCACCACCACCCGGTCGGCCCGCTCGGCCGTGCTGAGGCGGTGCGCGATGACCAGGGTGGTGCGGCCGCCGCTGAGGCGTTCGGCGGCCCGGTTGACCGCGGCCTCGGTGGACAGGTCGAGCGCGGCGGTGGCCTCGTCCAGCAGCAGCAGGTCGGGGTCGACCAGTTCGGCCCGGGCCAGCGCGATGAGCTGGCGCTGACCGGCCGAGAGGTTCCGGCCGCGGGCGGCGATCGGGTAGTCGTAGCCGCCCGCCAGCCGCATGATCATCTCGTGCGCGCCGACCGCCCGGGCCGCCGTCTCGATCTCGGCCGCACCCGCCTCCGGGCGGCCGTAGGCGATGGACTCCCGCACCGTGCCCGCGAACAGGTACGCCTCCTGCGGCACCACGCCCAGCCGGTGGCGGTACTGCGCCAGGTCGAAGCTGGTCACGTCGGTGCCGTCGATCCGGACCGTGCCGGCGGTCGCGTCGTAGAACCGGGCGACCAGCTTGACCAGGGTGGACTTGCCGGCGCCGGTCTCGCCGACCAGGGCGACGGTCTGCCCGGCCGGGATCCGCAGGTCGATGCCGGAGAGCACCTCGGGGCTGCCGTCACCGCCGTTGTAGGCGAAGCTGACGCCCTCGAAGCTGACCTCCCCGCTCAGCTCGCCGACCGGGACGGGCCGCGCCGCCTGCGGGGTGCTGGTCGGGGTCCGCAGCAGGTCGCGGATCCGGCCGAGGCCGACGGCGGCCTGCTGGTAGCCGTCGAACACCTGGGAGAGCTGGTTGACCGGGGCGAAGAACAGGTCGATGTAGAGCAGGTAGGCGACCAGCGCGCCGATGGTCAGGCTGCCCTCCTCGACCCGCGAGGCCCCGACGATCAGCACCAGGGCGGCGGCGATGCTGGAGAGGAACTGGACGAACGGGAAGTACAGCGAGATGTAGAGCTGGGCCCGGGCCCGGGCGTCCCGGTAGGCCAGGCCGTTGGCGACGAAGCGGTCGGTGTTGAGGTCCTGGCGCCGGAACGCCTGGACGATCCGCATGCCGGCCACGTTCTCCTGGAGGTCGGCGTTGACCGTGCTGATCAGGTCGCGGGAGATCTGGTACTGGGCCGCGGACTTCTTGCGGAACACCAGGGTCGCGACCACCAGCAGCGGCAGGACCGCAAACACCACCAGGGCGAGACCCGCGTCGATGATCAGCAGGGCGGCGAAGATGCCGAAGAAGGTCAGCAGGCTGACCACGGCGGTGACCACGCCGGTCTGCAGGAAGGTCGAGATCGAGTCGACGTCGGTGGTCATCCGGGTCATGATCCGGCCGGTCAGCTCGCGCTCGTAGTAGTCCAGGCCGAGCCGGTTGAGGTGCGCGAAGATCTTCAGGCGCAGGGTGTAGAGCACCCGCTCGCCGGTGCGGCCGCTGATCCGGGTCTCGGCCGACTGCACCAGCCAGTCCAGCAGGACGATCACCAGCGCGGCGAGCGCGGCGACCGCGACCCCGGACATCAGGGCCTTGGTCACGCCGTCGTCGATGCCGTGCCGGATCAGCACCGGGAGCGCCAGTCCGGCCGCGGTGTCCAGCGCCACCAGCAGCAGCGCGATGCCCAGCGGGAGGCGGAACGGGGCGAGCAGGCGGCGCAGGCTGAAGTTCGGGTCGCCGGCCTCGGCGGCGGCGATCGGGATGTCCGGGGCGTCGGTGGCCGGCGGCAGCGCCGCGACCTTGGCCAGCAGCTCGGGGGTGGCGCCGGACTGCCGCGGGTCGGGGCCGGACGGCGGGCGGACGGCGGGGGCGGCCCCGGCGCCCTGCCGGGTGTCCGGCTCGGCTCCCGGCTCGGGGTCGGGCTCCAGCTCCGGCTCAGGCTGGGCGAGGGCGTCCGGGTCGGTGATGAGCGCCCGGTAGAGCGGACATCGCTCCTCCAGCTCCTCGTGGGTGCCCAGGTCGACCAGGTGGCCGCGGTCCAGCACGGCGATCCGGTCGGCCAGCTGGAGGGTGGAGCGGCGGTGGGCGATCAGCAGGGTGGTGCGGCCGGCCATCACGCCGCGCAGCGCCTCGTGGATCTCCGCCTCCACCCGGGGGTCGACCGCGGAGGTGGCGTCGTCCAGCAGCAGCACCCGGGGATCGCTGAGGATCGCCCGGGCGAGCGCGATCCGCTGGCGCTGGCCGCCGGAGAGGGTGAGCCCCTGCTCGCCGACCTTGGTGTCGTAGCCCTCGGGGAGCTCGCGGATGAAGGAGTCGGCCTGGGCCGCGCGGGCGGCGGCCGTGATCTGCTCCTCGGTGGCCTCCGGGTGGCCGTACGAGATGTTGGTCCGGACGCTGTCGGAGAACAGGAAGCTGTCCTCGGGCACGATGCCGACCGTGGCGCGCACCGAGTCGAGGGTGAGCTCGCGCAGGTCGTGGCCGTAGAGCCGGATCGCGCCGGCGATGGGGTCGTAGAAGCGCGGCACCAGCTGCGCCACGGTCGACTTGCCGGAGCCGGACGCGCCCACCAGCGCGAGCGTCTCGCCGGGGGCGATCCGCAGGTCGAGGCGGTGCAGCACGGGCTCGGGGGACGGCGGGGCGGGCTGCTGCTCCGTAGCGAGGTCCGGGGTACCGTCGCCGTCCGGGTCGTGATCGTGGTCAAGGTCGTGGTCGTGGTCCAGGTAGTGGAAGTCCACGCCGTCGAGTTCCAGGGCCGGGGTGCCCGGTGCGGCCTGCGCGGGGTCGAGCACGCGGGCGTCCGGGCGCTCCTTGATCCGCGGCTGCTGGTCGACCAGGTGCAGCACCCGCTCGACGCCGGCCCTGGCCTGCTGGCCGACGGTGATCACCATGGCCAGCATCCGGACCGGGCCGGTCAGCTGCGCCATGTAGGTGGAGAAGGCCACGAAGGTGCCGAGCGAGACGTTGCCCTCGACGGCCAGCCAGCCGCCGAGCGCGAGCACCGCGACCTGGGCCAGCGCGGGCACGGCCTGCATGGCCGGGGTGTAGCGGCTGTTCAGCCGGATCGAGCGGAGCCGGGCGCCGTACAGCCCGCGCGAGACCCGCTCCAGCTTGGCCCGCTCCTGGGCCTCCTGCCCGAAGCCCTTGACCACCCGGACGCCGCCGATCGCCGCGTCCACCACGCCGGCGACCGCGGCCGCCTCCTGCTGGGCGGCCCAGGTCGCCGGGAAGAGCCGCTTGCGGCTCAGGGTGCTCAGCCACCACAGCACCGGGCCCATCACCAGGGCGATCAGGGTGAGCGGCGGCGAGAGCCAGAGCATCACGCCGAGCGACATGGCGAACATCAGCAGGTAGCCGGTCATCATCGGCAGCATCGACAGCAGCCCGTTGACCAGCTGGAGGTCGGAGGTCGCCCGGCCGACCACCTGGCCGGTGTCGAGCCGGTCCTGCCGGGCGCCGTCCAACCGGGTGAGCGAGCGGAACAGGTCGGCCCGCAGGTCGTGCTGCACGTCCAGCGCGAGCTGGCCGCCGTAGTAGCGGCGGACCTGGGTGGAGACGAAGACCAGCAGCGCGGCCACCACCAGGACGATCGCCCAGGGGGCGAGCGGGCGGGAGTGCGCGGTGATCACGTCGTCGATGATCAGCTTGGTGACCAGCGGGACGACCGCGGTGACCGCCATGCCGAGCAGCGAGGCGCCGAAGGCGAGCAGCACGTTGCGGCGGTAGTGCCAGCAGTAGCCGGTCAGCCGGCGCAGCCAGCCCGCCCCGGCGCTCGTCCGGCCGGCATCCCGCGCGCCGCCGTCCGGGGGCGTGCCGCCGCCCGGGGTACGGGCGTGGCGGGTACGGGTGTCCTGCGTGCCGGTGCCGGGGTGGCCGGTGCCGTTCGGGCCCGGCCGCGAGGCCGGGTCCGACCCTCCGGCGGCGGGCTGGTGGCCGCCGCTGCCGGTGTCGTCGCTGCTCCTGCCGTTGCGGGGGGATACCTCCGCGGTGGAACCTTGATTCTCGGGCATATTTAGGGATGCTAACCATTCGCCGGTGGGGCGTCCATCGCGCTCGAACGGGATGGACGGACGGCAGGCTCAACGACCGCCGGCCGCCGTTCCTTCCCGCTCTCCCACCATGCTCCGCCCGACCGCGCCCCCGCACCGGGCGGCGGCCCCCGGCCGGTCCGCCCTTGGTCCTACGCCCGCCGCCCCGGCCCTCAGGCGCCGGACGGCTCGGCGGCCGAGGAGAACGCGCCGCGGGCCAGGCTGCGCAGCAGGGCCGCCATGCCGTCCCGCGGCAGCCCGGAGCGCTCGGGCTGGGCCTGGCTGGCGCCGGCGCTGTGCGGGGTGGAGTTCAGCAGGCCGAAGACCGCGTGGACGGCGGCCCGGGCGCGCGGCTCGGCCTCGGGGGCGGCGAGCGGCGGGTAGGCCTCGCGGACCACCTCGACCCAGAGTTCGACGTACTTGCGCTGGAGGCGGCGGACCCGGCGCCGGTCGTCCTCCTTGAGGTGCAGCAGCTCCCGGTCGTGCAGGGTGATCAGGTCGGGGTCGTCGAGCGCGAAGTCGACGTGGCCGCGGATCAGCGCGTCCAGCGCCTCGGCCGGACGGCCGGCGTCCCCCGCCCGGCGGCGGCCCTCCTCCAGCAGCCGCTCGCTGATCCCGACCAGCAGGTCGGCGAGCATGGCGTCCTTGCCGGCGAAGTGGCGGTAGAGGCCGGGGCCGCTGATGCCGACGGCCTTGCCGATCTCGTCCACCCCGACGCCGAGGAAGCCGCGGGCCGCGAACAACCGGGCGGCCTCCTTCCGGATCTGATCGCGACGGGTGAGCCCGGGGGCGGCGGGGGCGTTCGACATGCCGTCCATCGTAGACAGCCGGGTTATCGCCGGTTAACCTGGCGGCAGGAGTTAACGGTCATTAACCTGGGGGCGCGGGCACCTCCGTCCGCCCACCTCTTCGGCTCCGAGGGCAAGGGAGCTCTTGGGATGGTCCTCTCAACCTTTGGATCGACGGCCGGGCTGCCGGCCGGGCCTGCCTTCGGCGGGTTCGGCGGCGGTGGCGGCGACCTCACCGCCGACCGGGCGGGCGGCGCGATCCGGGGCACCGACGCCGCGGCCGCGCCCGCACCCCGGCTGGAGAGCGCGGTGGACGCCGGATCGGCGGCCTACCGGGCGAACGTCGAGGCGCACCGGGCCCTGGTCGGCGAGCTGCGGGCGAAACTCGCCGCGGCGGCCCTCGGCGGCGGGGAGAAGGCCCGCGCGCGGCACACCTCGCGCGGCAAGCTGCTCCCGCGCGACCGGGTGGACACCCTGCTCGACCCGGGCTCGCCCTTCCTGGAGATCTGCCCGCTGGCGGCCGACGGGCTGTACGACGGTGCGGCGCCGGCCGCCGGCGTGATCGCCGGGATCGGCCGGGTGGCCGGCCGCGAGGTGGTCGTGGTGGCCAACGACGCCACCGTCAAGGGCGGCACCTACTACCCGATGACGGTCAAGAAGCACCTGCGCGCGCAGGAGGTGGCCCTGGAGAACCGGCTGCCCTGCATCTACCTGGTCGACTCCGGCGGCGCCTTCCTGCCGATGCAGGACGAGGTCTTCCCGGACCGCGACCACTTCGGCCGGATCTTCTACAACCAGGCCCGGCTGTCGGCCGCGGGCATCCCGCAGATCGCCGCGGTGCTCGGTTCCTGCACCGCGGGCGGCGCCTACGTCCCCGCGATGAGCGACCAGGCCGTGATCGTCCGCAACCAGGGCACCATCTTCCTCGGCGGTCCGCCGCTGGTGAAGGCGGCGACCGGCGAGGTCGTGACGGCCGAGGAGCTGGGCGGCGGCGACCTCCACTCCAAGACCTCGGGGGTCACCGACCACCTGGCCGAGGACGACGAGCACGCGCTGTCGATCGTCCGCACCATCGTGGCCGGCCTCGGCCCGCGCGCCGCGCAGCCCTGGCCGCTCGCGCCGGTGGAGCCGCCGGCGGTCGACCCGGCCGGGCTGTACGGCGCGGTGCCGGTGGACCCGCGCACGCCGTACGACGTCCGCGAGGTGATCGCCCGGCTGGTGGACGGCAGCCGCTTCGCCGAGTTCAAGGCCGAGTACGGCACCACGCTGGTGACCGGCTTCGCCCGGATCCACGGCCACCCGGTCGGCATCGTCGCCAACAACGGCGTGCTGTTCGCCGAATCCGCGCTCAAGGGCGCCCACTTCATCGAACTGTGCGACCAGCGCGGCATCCCGCTGCTCTTCCTGCAGAACATCACCGGCTTCATGGTCGGGCGCCAGTACGAGGCCGGCGGCATCGCCAAGCACGGCGCGAAGATGGTCACCGCGGTGGCCTGCACCCGGGTGCCGAAGCTGACGGTGGTGATCGGCGGCTCGTACGGCGCCGGCAACTACTCGATGTGCGGCCGGGCGTACTCGCCGCGCTTCCTGTGGATGTGGCCGGGGGCCAAGATCTCGGTCATGGGCGGGGAGCAGGCGGCCTCGGTGCTCGCCACCGTCCGCCGCGACCAGATCGAGGCGCAGGGCGGGGAGTGGGCCACCGAGGCCGAGGACGAGTTCAAGCGCCCGGTCAGGGAACAGTACGAGCGGCAGGGCAGCGCCTACTACGCGACCGCCCGGCTCTGGGACGACGGCGTGATCGACCCGCTGGACACCCGTACGGCGCTGGGCCTCGCGCTCACCGCCTGTGCCAACGCGCCGCTGGCCGAGCCCCGGCCGTACGGCGTCTTCCGGATGTGAGCGGCGGCCGACCGTGGCCGTCCCGACCTTGCCGCCACACCCCGGCGGCACTCCTCGACCAGGAGGAACACCTCCCATGTTCGACACCGTCCTCGTCGCCAACCGGGGCGAGATCGCCCTGCGGGTGATCCGCACCCTGCGGCGGCTCGGCGTCCGGTCGGTCGCGGTGCACAGCGACGCGGACGCCGACGCCCCGCACGTGCGCGCCGCCGACCTGGCCGTCCGCCTCGGCCCCGCCGACCGCAGCGACAGCTCGGCCGCCGAGAGCTACCTGCGGACCGACCTGATCCTGGCCGCCGCCCGCCGCACCGGCGCGCAGGCCGTCCACCCCGGGTACGGCTTCCTGGCCGAGAACCCGGGCTTCGCGCGCGCCTGCGCCGAGGCGGGGCTGGTCTTCATCGGCCCGCCGCCCGGTGCGGTCGAGCTGATGGGCGACAAGATCAACGCCAAGAACGCCGTGCGGGTCGCCGGCGTGCCCGTGGTGCCCGGCAGCCAGGGCGGCTCGCCCTCGGACGAGGACCTCACCCGGGCCGCCGCCGAGATCGGCTACCCCGTGCTGCTCAAGCCGTCCGCCGGTGGCGGCGGCAAGGGCATGCGGCTGGTCCGCGACCCGGCCGACCTGTCGGCCGAGCTGGCGGCCGCCCGCCGGGTGGCCCGGACCGCGTTCGGCGACGACACCCTGCTGCTGGAGCGCTGGGTCGACCGCCCCCGGCACATCGAGGTCCAGGTCCTGGCCGACACCCACGGCCGGACCGTGCACCTCGGCGAGCGCGAGTGCAGCCTGCAGCGCCGCCACCAGAAGCTGATCGAAGAGGCACCCTCCGTCCTGTTGAACCCGGAGACCCGCGCCGCCATGGGCGAGGCCGCCGTCCGGGCCGCCGAGGCCTGCGGCTACACCGGGGCCGGCACGGTGGAGTTCATCGTGCCGGGGCTGGACCCGGACCTGCCGACCCCCTCGGGGGTGCTGGACTTCTTCTTCATGGAGATGAACACCCGGCTCCAGGTCGAACACCCCGTCACCGAGCTGGCCGTCGCCGTGGGGGCGGACACCGCGCAGCCCCGGCGGCTCGACCTGGTGGAGTGGCAGCTGCGGGTCGCCGCCGGCGAGCCGCTGCCGTTCGAGCAGGACGACATCTCCTTCCTGGGCCACGCCGTCGAGGCCCGGATCTGCGCCGAGGACCCCGACCGCGACTTCCTGCCCACCGGCGGCCGGATCCTGCACCTCGCGGAGCCGGCCGGCGAGGGCGTCCGGGTGGACAGCGGGGTCACCACCGGCACCGAGATCGGCAGCCTGTACGACCCCATGCTGGCGAAGGTCATCGCGTACGGGCCCGACCGCCCGACCGCGCTGCGCCGGCTGCGCGCCGCCCTCGCGGAGACCGAGATCCTCGGGGTGACCACCAACACCGGATTCCTCCGGCGCCTGCTGGCCCACCCCGAGGTGGTGGCGGGCCGCCTCGACACCGGCCTGGTCGAGCGGAGCGTCCAGCAGACCCCTGTGCTGCTGGCAGCCCCGACCGAGCACGCCGGTCCGGACGGCACCGAGGTCTCCACCGTCGAACTGCTGTACACCGCGGCCGCACTGGCCCGGCAGCTGTCGCTCGCCCCCGCCGCCGCCCCCGGCGGCTGGGCCGACCCGTTCTCCCTCCCCTCCGGTTGGCGGCTGGGCGGTGAGGCCGCCTGGACGGCCCACCACCTGCGACTGCCGGGCCGCGACCCGGTCACCGTCCGTGTCCGCCCCAGCACTGCCGAGATCCTGGCAGACGGCACTGACAATCCGTCCGACCACACCACCGACCTGCAGGTACGGCTCGGCGACGGCCCGGTCCGACGGGCCCGGGCGGCCCTCTCCGGGCACCGCCTCCAGGTCACCGTCGACGGGCTGCGGTCGACCTTCGCCCACACCACCGACGGCGCGCCCTTCCACCGCACCGACTGGCTCGGCCTGGACGGCGACGCCTGGGCCGTGCACGCCCACGACCCGGTGGCCGACCGCACCGCCGCCGGTGCCACCCAGCACGGCGCGCTCACCGCACCCATGCCCGGCACCGTCACGGTGGTCAAGGCCGCCGTCGGCGAGCAGGTGAAGCGCGGGCAGGCACTCCTCGTCCTGGAGGCGATGAAGATGGAGCACGTGATCGCGGCTCCCTACGACGGCACGGTCAGCGAGCTGCGGGCGACCGCCGGCGGCACGGTCGCCATGGACGAGCTGCTCGCGGTGGTCACCGCCACCGAGGAGGCCGGCGAGACCGCCCCGACCGCCCCCTCGGCCGTCGCGGAGGTGGCGTCATGACCACCGAACGCGAGCCCGGCGTCCTCGAACTCGGGCTGCCCGACCCGGTGGTGGACCCGGAGCTGCCCACCCGGGTGCGGATCCACGAGGTCGGCGCCCGCGACGGGCTGCAGAACGAGAGCGCGCTGGTGCCGGTCGAGGTGAAGGCCGAGTTCGTCGCCCGGCTCGCCGCGGCCGGCCTGCGCACCGTCGAGGCCACCAGCTTCGTGCACCCCAAGTGGGTCCCGCAGCTGGCCGACGCGGAGCAGCTGATGCCCGAACTGGCCGCGCTGCCCGACCGGTACCCCGGCCTGCGGCTGCCGGTGCTGGTCCCCAACGAGCGCGGTCTGGACCGGGCGCTGGCGCACCACGCCACCGACGTCGCGGTGTTCGCCAGCGCCACCGAGACCTTCGCCCGGCGCAACCTCAACCGCTCGGCGGACGAGGCGATGGCGATGTTCCGCCCGGTGGTCGAACGGGCCGGCCAGGCCGGCGTGCCGGTCCGCGGCTACCTCTCGATGTGCTTCGGCGACCCGTGGGAGGGGCCGGTCGGCACCGACCAGGTGATCCGGCACGGCCTGCAGTTGCTGGAGCTGGGCTGCGCCGAACTCAGCCTCGGCGACACCATCGGCGTGGCCACCCCGGGCCAGGTGACAGCGCTGCTGGCCGGGTTCGTCCGGGCCGGCGTCCCGGTCGAGCGGCTCGCGGTGCACTTCCACGACACCTACGGCCAGGCGCTGGCCAACACGCTCGCCGCGCTGCGCAGCGGGGTGACGGTGGTCGACGCCTCGGCCGGCGGCCTGGGCGGCTGCCCGTACGCCAAGAGCGCGACCGGCAACCTGGCCACCGAGGACCTGGTCTGGATGCTGCACGGCCTGGGCATCGAGACCGGCGTCGACCTGGCCGCGCTGGCCGCCACCAGCGGCTGGATGGCCCGCCGGCTCGGGCGGCCCAGTCCGTCCCGGACGGTCCGGGCCCTGCTCGGGGCGGACGGCTGAGCCCGCCCGGGCCGCCCACCGCCTCCCCCCTCGTGTTCCCCCGTCCCGGCGCCGCTCCCGCGGCCGGGACCCGTGCGGCCGGCGGCCGAACCCGCCGGCCGCGCCGAAGGTCGCCGGGCACCGCCCGGCCCGGACCGGACCGCTCCGGGCCCGCCGACTGCCCTCCGAACCGCCCTCACCCCGGCCGTACCGGCCCGATCCCAGGAGGATCCCCATGCTCGACCACAGGCTGGACCACGAGCACGAGCAACTGCGCCGCACGGTCGCCGAGTTCGCGCAGGACGTGATCGCGCCCAAGATCGGCGAGTTCTACGAGCAGGAGGAGTTCCCGTACGAGATCGTCCGGGAGATGGGGCGGATGGGCCTGTTCGGCCTGCCCTTCCCTGAGGAGTACGGCGGTATGGGCGGCGACTACTTCGCGCTCGGCCTGGTGCTGGAGGAACTGGCCCGGGTGGACTCCTCGGTGGCCATCACGCTGGAGGCCGCGGTCTCGCTCGGCGCGATGCCGATCTACCGGTTCGGCACCGAGGAGCAGAAGCGCTCCTGGCTGCCGCGGCTGGCCTCGGGCGAGATCCTCGGCGCCTTCGGCCTGACCGAGCCCGAGGCCGGCTCGGACGCCGGCGGCACCCGCACCACGGCCCGCTACGACGAGGCCACCGACGAGTGGGTGATCAACGGCACCAAGTGCTTCATCACCAACTCGGGGACCGAGATCACCGGCCTGGTCACGGTGACCGCACTGACCGAACCGCTCGCTCGTTCGAGTGAAGGTGCCGGAGAGGTCTCGCCGTCGCGCGAGATCTCGTCCATCATCGTGCCCACCGGAACTCCGGGGTTCCAGGTGGCCAAGAAGTACTCCAAGGTCGGGTGGAACGCCTCCGACACCCGCGAACTCTCCTTCACCGACTGCCGTGTCCCCGCTGCCAACCTGCTCGGCCCGCGCGGCCGCGGCTACGCCCAGTTCCTGCGGATCCTCGACGAGGGCCGCATCGCCATCGCAGCCCTGTCCACCGGCCTGGCGCAGGGATGTGTCGACGAGTCACTCAAGTACGCCGCCGAGCGCCGGGCCTTCGGCCGCCCGATCGGTGCCAACCAGGTCATCCAGTTCAAGCTCGCCGACATGGAGATGCGCGCCCACACCGCCCGCCTGGCCTGGCGGGACGCCGCCTCCCGGCTGCTGCACGACGAGCCCTTCAAGAAGGAGGCTGCGATCGCCAAGCTCTACGCGTCCGAGGCCGCCGTCGACAACGCCCGGGAGGCCACCCAGATCCACGGCGGCTACGGCTTCATGAACGAGTTCCCGGTCGCCAGGTTCTGGCGTGACTCCAAGATCCTGGAGATCGGCGAGGGCACCTCCGAGGTGCAGCGCATGCTCATCGCCCGCGAGTTGGGCATGCGGTACTGAGCCGACCACCACGACCCGACCGTCACCGCTTCGTCGCCGTCCGGGCCCGGACCCGGGCGGCGGCGGGGATGGCGGCCGGGACGGTGCTCCCCCTGCGACCGGCCCCGGAGCCAGGCCTCAGGGGATCACGATGACGGGTCGGTTGGCCCGGCGGGCCAGCCGGCCCGACACCGAACCGAAGAGCTTGCCCAGCAGGCCGTGGGTGCTGCCGACGACGATCGCGTCGGCCGCGTACTCCCGGCCGACCTCCTCGATCTCGTGGCAGATGTCCCCACCGCGCTCCACCAGGATCCACGGCACCCCGGACAGGAAGTCGGCGCAGGAGAGTTCCAGGCCGAGGATCTCGGTGCGGTGGTCGGGCAGGTCCACGAAGACCGGGGGCTCGCACCCCGCCCAGACCGTGGCCGGCAGCCGGTTGGCCACGTGGACGATCACCAGCCCGCACTGCGAGCGCCGGGCCATGCCGACGGCGTAGGCCAGCGCCCGCTCGCTCGACAGCGATCCGTCGAAGCCGACCACCACCCCGTGCTGGAACGCCGGGTCGCACGGCCGGACGGCCTGCTCCTGGGGTTCCCGCTCACCGGCACCGCTGACCGCAGGGCCGCCGGCTCCGGCGGTGGCCCGGCGCACCGGCCCGGCCCCGCGGCCGCCCGTCTGCGCGCCCTCGCCGGCACCGTCCCGCTGCACCGCCTCGGCCCGGATCGCTCCGGACGCCCCCGACAAGCCCGACAAGCCCGACGGCCGGGGAACTCCCGCACCGTCCGCCGGGTGGCGCTGCTGCCTGCCGAGTCGCAGGATCAGGCCGGCCCATGCGCGGGCGCTCCGGCGGGCGTCCCGGGAGCGGGGCACGGAGTCATCGACCCGGCGTGCGGCGGCGTCCGCCTGGGGGGAGGCGGGAGGCTCAAAACCAACCATGGCTCAAAGCTCTTCAGACTGAGGCGGGCCGACAGGAGGGGCGAGTTCTGCCCCGGCAACAAGTCCCGTTCGCGGCACCGAGCCGTTCCGCACCGTGCACCACAGAATGTGACCTGTTCCTTTCAGAGTACGACGAGCCGGGTCCCCGGCCCAGCAGCAGAGCCCCCGATTCCGGCGATCATCCCGCTGATGGCGGGTGCGCGCCGGACCGTGCGCGCCCCCCGACCCGCCGGGCCGACGGGTGCTCCCGAGCCCGGCCGGAGAGAAGGTTCCCTGGAGCTTGACCGACCAGCCCCCCGCACGCAACAGGATGTCCACACAACGTGACCCGACCGACACCCCGTTGCGTCTTGTCGGACCGGTCATACCGGTTGTCCCGGTCGTTCCACCCTTCCCGTCCACGGCACCGGCGAACCGCCGCCGACGCCGCAGTATCAGTGGGATCCGGCCAATCCCCGGCATTTCGGGCCGCCGTTTGGCAATTGCCAGATGCATAGGGATCGCCGCTGGCAGCATGCTGCGCATGTCGCTGCTCCTGTTCGACCTCGACAACACGCTGCTCCCGAGAGACGCCGCCTACCGGGCCTGGGCCCAGGACTTCCTGGCCGAACACCGGCTCCCCACCACCGACATCGACTGGTTCTCCACCATGGACGGGAGCGGCTACGTGCCGCGGAGCACGGTGTTGGGTGCAGCCAAACGCCGCTACGGTCTCGACCACTCGATGGACCTGCTGCTGGCCCACTACCGGCGCGGCATCAACTCCCACATCGCCTGTCCGGATTCGCACATCCAGGCACTCCGGGCGGCCCGCGCCGCGGGATGGACCCTGGGCATCGTCAGCAACGGCGGCACCCGGCCGCAGTTGGAGAAGATCCGCCGGACCGGGCTCGGTGCGCTGGTCGACGGCTGGGTGATCTCCGAGGAGGCGGGCTGTGTCAAACCCGATCCGCTGATCTTCGAGATCGCCGCCAAGCGCTGCGGCGTCCCGCCGGTGCTCGACTGGACCGCCCACACCTGGATGGTCGGCGACCACGCACCGGCCGACATCGCCGGCGCCGAGGCGACCGGCCTGCGCAGCGTCTGGCTGCACCACGGCCGCCCGTGGAGCGAACAGGGGTACCGGCCGACGGTGAGCGCACGCGGCCTGCCGGAAGCGGTCGGCCTGGTGCTGAGCGCCCGCAACGCCCCGACGGCCGGCTCCCGTACCCCGGCGGCGCGCGCAGCCGCCGCCCCGGTCACCGCCGACGCCGCCGCCCTCGTCGGGGCCGGCGTCGCCAAGCCGGCCCGGCTCCGTCCGCGGGGCGCCCGGTTCGACCCCGCGGCCACGCCCCCGGCCGAGCAGTTCGGCACCGTGGCCCGGATCGCCGCCGGCGTCCTGGCCGGCGCACCCGGCTCGCCCGGCGCCTCCCGCTCGCCCGAGCACCGGGCCGCCCGGCTGGACACCGCCTGACCGTCGCCCGTCCGAGCGCCGTTCCCCGAACTCCCCCGAACTCCCCGAACTTCCCCGACCGGATGCCCGCCTGGCGCCCGATCAACCCCCGGCGCCGATCAACTCCCGGACCGCTCCCCGCCGTACGCCGGCGGGGCGCCCGGGAACCGCCACCAGCGGCTCACCCCGTGCTCACGGAACCCCATCCGCCGGTACAGCGGTTCGCCGAGCAACGTGGCCGTCAGCGTCACCGCCCGCTCCTGGTACCCGGCGAGAGCCCGCTCCAGCAGCGCCCGGGCCGCCCCCTTGGAGCGGTGCTGCGGCAGGGTGGCCACCCAGTAGACGCCGACGCTCTCCCCGTCGTCGTACGTCACGCAGGCGGCCGCCGGTGCCCCGTCGATCCGGGCGAGCCAGGCGCGGTGGCCCGGCAGGCCGAGCAGCACCTCCGGGAGCAGGCCCCCGCGCTGCCACGGCAGTCGGGAGAACACCGGGAAGCCGTCGACCACCGTCCGCTCCACCACCGCCAACCCGTCGGCGTCGACCGCCTCGTGGACCGTCAGTCCGTCGGCGGTCGCGCGCCCGGCCACCGCCGCGTCCCGACCGGCGGCGCCGGGCTCACGGACCATCACGGCCTGACCGATTCCCGCCTCGCAGCCGTACCGGGAGAGGTCGAGGCCCCCGTACGGGTCCTCCAGGCAGAGGTGCCCGGTGCGCCACTCCTTGAACAGGGCGACCAGTTCGGCCTCCAGCGCGGTCCGGTCCGGGTAGCGGCGGGTGACCACGACGCGGTGCGCCTCCAGCGGTTCCGGGTCGCAGCGCACGGCGGCGTACCCGGGGCGGCGGAGGTGTTCCCACCCCCGGACGGCGGCCTGGGCGAGGTGGAACGCGGCCGCGTTGTCGTTGGCCAGTTCGAGCCGGCCGCGCATCTCCATGGGCCGACCCTAGTCGGCCGCGGACGGTCGGTGCCCGGCCACCCGGGCCGCCCCGTGGCCGAACCCCGTACCACCGGGCGCCTCGTGGATCCGGCGCCCGCCCAGCGCCCACTCCGCGCACGCTCGGCGCGGTCGTCGCAGCGTGACCGCCCCGTCCGACCGACCACCGGCAGCGCGCGTGACCGGGTCGCACGCCCCCGTTTCCCACCGCCTGTTTTCGGTCAATCTGCAACCACCCCCTTCCGCTTGGACAAAGCCGCAGTCCACGGCGGTGACGGAGGGGTGGCGATCGGCGACGGCGGGTGATCGGTCGTGCGACAACCAGCCAGCATTGCCCCCGCCCCCTTCACAGGGGGGTCGACGGGTGCCACGCTTCGTGATCGAATGCATCGCGCCAAATTGCCATGTCGACATAGCGTCGGATGGTGAACTTGTCACAACGGCAACGGTCCACCAAGTAGATTCGATCTTGGCGAACAGCGCGGCACCACCACACCACACCACCGAGGGGGCTGGAGCGCCTTGAGCAGGGTGAGCAGGAGCGACACGGGTCCTGACAGCGGCCGGCCGTCGACCAGTCTCCCGGGCCGTACCGCCTCCAGAGCCGTCGCCCCCCGTCCGGACCGGTTCACCCCGGGGCACCCCGGCCACCCGACCGGTGGTCAGTTCGGCCACCGGGCGGCCGATTCGGCCACCAGCTCCGGCTCCACCGCCACCGGCCCCGGCCCGATGACCGGCTTCGGCTCCGCCGCCGGAACCGGCCGCACCGCGCCGACGCACAGCCAGTTCGCCACCGCCACGGGCCAGTCGGCGGGCTTCGGCGCCTCCGGCGGCTGGGGGCAGTCCGCACCGCACCCGGCCGACGGCCCGTCCGCCGCCGGGCCGGGCACCGCGATCCTGTCGGCCGGCCCGTCCGCCGCCGGCTCCGCCACGGCTCCTGGCGCCCCGTCAGCCGGTACGGCCCAGCTCGGCCCGGGCGGCGGCCCCGGGGGCATGAACGGCGGCGCCGGGCCGGCCGCGCTGATCACCCCCGCCCCGCGCAAGCTCTCCGGCCGGCGGCGCCGCGAGACGGTCGCGGTCCTGATCTTCAGCGGTGCGCCGATCTTCGAGAGCTCCATCCCGCTCTCGGTCTTCGGCGTCGACCGCCAGGACGCCGGCGTCCCGCGCTACCGCCTGCTGGTCTGCGCGGGCGAGGACGGCCCGCTGACCACCACCGGCGGGCTGACCCTGACCGCCCCCTACGGCCTGGAGGCGCTCTCCCGGGCCGGCACCATCGTGGTCCCGGCCTGGCGCTCGATCTCCCAGCCGCCGCCCGCCGAGGCGATCACCGCGCTGCGCAAGGCCCACCACGAGGGCGCCCGGATCATCGGCCTGTGCACCGGCGCGTTCGTGCTCGCCGCCGCCGGCCTGCTCGACGGCCGCCCGGCCACCACGCACTGGATGTACGCGCCGACGCTCGCCAAGCGCTACCCGCGGGTGCACGTCGACCCGCGCGAGCTCTTCGTGGACGACGGCGACGTGCTCACCTCGGCCGGCACCGCCGCCGGCATCGACCTGTGCCTGCACGTGGTCCGCAGCGACCACGGCGCCGAGGCCGCCAACGCGCTGGCCCGCCGTCTGGTGGTGCCCAACCGCCGCAGCGGGGGCGGACAGGCCCAGTACATCGATCAGTCTTTACCTGAAGAGATCGGCAACGACCCGCTGGCCGAGGTGGTCACCTGGGCGCTGGAGAACCTCAACCAGCAGTTCGACGTCGAGGTGCTGGCGGCTCGCGCCTACATGAGCCGGCGCACCTTCGACCGGAGGTTCCGCACGCTCACCGGCAGCGCGCCGCTGCAGTGGCTGATCACCCAGCGGGTGCTGCAGGCCCAGCGCCTGCTGGAGACCTCCGACCTGTCGGTGGACGACGTCGCGCGCCGGTGCGGGTTCCGCTCGCCGGTCGCGCTGCGCGGCCACTTCCGCCGCCAGCTGGGGGTCTCGCCCGCCGCCTACCGGACCACCTACCGGGCCCGCCGGCCCGCGCCGGCCGGCGGGGTGCCGCCGCAGGCGCTGCCGGGCGACCGGTCGGTGCAGAGCCTGGGCGCGGGCGGTGCGGGCACCCTGACGGGTGGTCCGGGCCTCGGCGGCGGGCTGGTCGGCGCGGGTGCCGGCGGCCCGTCCGCGGCCTCGGCACAGCCGTACGCCGGTGCCTCGGCGGCGGCGTACGCCTCGGCCTACCCCCCCGTCCAGCCGCAGCCCGGTCACCCGGGCGGCTACCAGCCCTCCGGGCAAGGAGCGGCGGCGCAGGCCGGTGCGGGCGCCCCCGGCGGGCGGCCCCGGATCCGGCCGCTGGTCCCGCCGCAGCCCGGCCCGGTGCTGCCCCGCGCGGCCCGGCCGGCCGAGCGGGCCCCGGAGCGTCCGGGCGGACGGCCGGTCACCGGGGCGGACGGCCCTCCCGAGGGCCGGACCGGCCCGCGCACCGGACTGCGGGACGGCCTGCGGGACGGGATCCGCGACGGTGTCCGGGACGGCGCCCGCGAGGACCGGACGGTGGTGGAGCACGCGGTCGCCGACGAGCACGGGCACGACCAGCCGAGCGCCCGCGGCCAGGGCCTCGGCCACCGCCCGGACGGCGCCGCCAGGCCGGCGGGCCCCCATCCGGACGAGCCGGCCACCTCCGGCGCCGGCCCGGACGCACCACCGCACCCGGAGGACGGGACGGACCACGGCGCCGGGGCGCAGCACCCCCGCACGGCCCGACCGCTGTCCGCCTCGCGCGATCGCGCCGTAGGGTGAGTGGCGTGAATGACCGCTTGGTATGGATCGACTGTGAAATGACCGGCCTCGACCTCGACCGGGACGCCCTGGTCGAGGTCGCCGCCCTGGTGACCGACTCGGAGCTCAACATCCTGGGCGAGGGCGTGGACGTCATCATCCGCCCCCCGGCCGAGGCGCTGGAGACCATGCCCGAGGTGGTGCGCACCATGCACACCTCCTCCGGGCTGCTCACCGAGCTCGAGCACGGGGTGACCCTGGCCGAGGCCGAGGAGTTGGTGCTCGCGTACATCCGCGAGTTCGTGCCCGAGGCGGGCAAGACGCCGCTGTGCGGGAACTCGGTCGCCACCGACCGGGGCTTCCTGGCGCGGGACATGCCCACTCTGGAGGGCTACCTGCACTACCGGATCGTGGACGTCTCCTCGATCAAGGAGCTGGCCCGCCGCTGGTACCCGCGCGCCTACTACAACAGCCCGCAGAAGGGCGGCAGCCACCGGGCGCTCGCGGACATCCGCGAGAGCATCGCCGAACTCCGCTACTACCGCGAGGCGGTGTTCGTCGCCCAGCCCGGACCCGACGGCGACACCGCTCGGGCGATCGCGAGCAAGCACCAGCTGCCGACCCCCTGACCAGCCCTCCGGTCCGGACGATCGGGGAAACCCTGGCGCGAGCACTCTCCCGGATCCTGTAGAGTTCTTCCTGTCGGAGCGGGAACGCTCCGGACAGATGGTGGGTGTAGCTCAGTTGGTAGAGCACCTGGTTGTGGTCCAGGTGGCCGCGGGTTCGAGTCCCGTCACTCACCCCATCGAGCCTGAGGGCCCGGTCTCTTCGAGAGACCGGGCCCTCAGGCCTTTTTCGTGCCCGCCGGTGCCCGTGCCCGCCGGCTTTCCGTGCCCCCGGTGCCCGTGCCCGCCGGCTTTCCGTGCCCCCGGCACCCGTGCCCGTCCGGTTTTCCCGCCCGGCACCCCTCCCCGTTCAAGCTACCCACTAGTAACATTGCTGCCATGACCACTCCTTCGGTCGGGCAGCTGCTCGACTCCACCGTCCCGATGGCCCACACGCTCAAGATCGAGTACCTGGAGACGACGCCCGAGCGGGCCGTCCTCCAGCTGCCCGACCAGGCCGAGTTCCACAACCACGTGGGCGGTCCGCACGCCGGCGCGATGTTCACCCTGGCCGAGTCGGCCAGCGGCTGCATCGTGCTCGCCGCCTTCGGCGACCAGCTGTCCCGGGCGGTGCCGCTGGCCGTCAACGCCGAGATCGCGTACAAGAAGCTCGCGATGGGCGTGGTCACCGCCACCGCCACGCTCGGGCGGCCGGCCGCCGACGTGGTCGCCGAGCTGGACAAGGGCGAGCGCCCGGTCTTCCCGGTCACCGTGGAGATCACCCGCGCCGACGGCGCCGTCACCGGTGTGATGACCATCACCTGGACCCTGCGCCCCAACTCCTGAGCCACCGGGGCACCTGAGGGCCCGAGCGGCCCACGGGCAGCCACGGCCGCCGGACCGCCCCGGCAAGCGTCCGGCACCGTCCGTGGCGACCCGAGCGGTTCGCCACGGCGCCGTCCCGGACGGTGCCGGCGGCCGACCGGTGCCCCCTCCGACCACCGCCGGCGGGGGCACCGGTCGCCCGAGTACGCCTCCCGGCCGGAGCGGACCCGATTCGGCTGGAAATCGCCCCTCCCGGCCCCCGTACGGTGGAAGTCGCCCCCGGACGGTGATGACGGACAGTCACCACCCGGCGTGACCCGACCGCCGTCCGGTCGTTGCCCTCACGTGCGAGCCAATCACGCGAACCACCCGCCGTCCGAGGCCGACGGAGACCGCCGTGCCGCCTGCCGGGCCGGCGCCGGCCGGCTGCCCAGGGCCCGGACGCTGGCGGCGGGAGGTGCCGTGCTCGCCCAAGTCTGGGGACTGGGGCTCGGGTTCTGCGCCCCGGCGGAGGCCGCGGCCGGCGAGCCCGGCACCGGCCGCTCCCAGCACGCGGACGCCCCGGCGCCCGGCCTGGTGGACGGGCTCACGGAGACCGTCGCCCCCGTCCTGGACGGTGCGGCCGCTCCGGTCGGACAGGTGCTCCGGGACCGCATCCGGGCGGGCGACCTCCCGCTCCCCGGCCAGGCGGCCACCGTGCCGGACGCGTTCACGATCGCCACCGTGCTGCTCCCGACCGTCCCGCCGCAGCCCCGCCGCGAGCTGCCGGCCCGCGCCTCCCGCTCGGGCCAGGCCGTGGAAGCGGTGCTCCCCGCCGCCGGGGCGACCGCCACCGGCCCCGCGCAGGACGCCGGCACCCGCCCCGGCCCGCAGGCCCCGCCCCCGGCCAGGCCGCCGTCCGGCGCGACCCCGACCGCCGTCCCCCACCCCGCGACGGCCCCCGACGACCGGGACCGTCCGCCGACCGCGGACGAACTCGCGCTCGCCGCAGCCACTCCCCTGCACCCGGACGGCACGGACGGCGGCACGGCCGTCCTGGTCCCGATCGCCGCCGGCCTGCTGCTCGCCGGCGCCGCCGCCTTCAAACACCGGGGCCTGCCGAGCGGCCACTGAGCCGACCACCGGACGGCAGCCACGACCGGGCGCGGACACACACCCGGAAGCCCCGCTCGCAGAAGGGTGGTTCGGTCCCGATCGGGCCAGGTGTCAGTGGAAGACGCCCGGGGGTGGGGTCGGGGACGGGGCGGCGGTGGCGTCGGTGGCGGCGGGGGCGCCGGCGGTGAAGTCGGCCAGGGCGCGGCCGTGTTCGAGGCGGCCGAGGTAGGAGTCGGAGGCCACCCGGCGGCCCAGGTCCTCCAGCGGCAGGGGTTGCTGCCCGGCCGCCAGGATCAGGTTGCCGAACCGCTTGCCGCGCAGCACCGCCGGGTCCGCGATCAGGCAGACCTCGGGGAAGACGGCCAGCAGAGTGGCGGCCTGGCTGCGGGCGAAGGCAAGCGCCGAGCCGTCGGTGAGGTTGGCGGCGAACCGGCCGCCCGGGGCCAGCGCCTTGGCGGCGAGCGCAGCGAACTCGACGGTGGCGCAGTGCGCGGGCACCCGGGCGCCGGCGAAGACGTCGGCGATGACCAGGTCGACGGTGCCCTCGGGGGTCCGTTCGAGCACCGCGCGGGCGTCCGCGCCGCGCACCTTGATCTGCCAGCCGCGCTCCAACGGGAGTTCCGCGCGCACCAGTTCGGTCAGCGCGGTGTCGATCTCGGCGACCTGCTGCCGCGAGCGCGGGCGGGTGGCGGCGACGTACCGGGCCAGCGTGAGCGCACCGCCGCCCAGGTGCAGCACGGTGATCGGACGGCCGGGCGGGGCGGCGAGGTCGATCAGGTGGCCGAGCCTGCGCTGGTACTCGAAGCCGAGGTGGGTCGGGTCGTCGAGGTCGACCAGCGACTGCGGGGCGCCGTCCAGCAGCAGCTGCCAGCCGCGCGGGCGGTCCCGGTCCGGACGCAGTTCGGCCCGCCCGGAGTCGACCGCGCGCACCAGCGGGCCCTGCGCGTGGGTGCGGCCGCCGGGTGCGCCGGCGGCGGAGGTGGCCTCGTCGGCCCCGGTCGGAGCCCTGCCGGCCCTGCTGCGTCCCATGGTGACCATTATCGCCGCAGCGGACGACCGGGCTCAGAACGGGCCGAGGCCGCCCGCGGTGAGCGTGCAGGCGGCCTCGCACAGGGCGGAGCGCAGGACCCAGGCGTCGGTGGGCCGGGCCGTCGCCCCCGGGCCGGCCGGCGGCATCACCCAGCGGGGGTCGGTCGGGGGCAGCGGGACGGCGCCGGCGGTACAGGAGCTGCCGGGCAGGTGCCAGCTGGCGGCCGTGCCCGCCGGCACCAGGAAGGCGATCGCCGAGCCGCCGGCGGTCTGCAGCACCGCACCGCACGCCCGCCGCAGCCGCAGGATGTCGACGGTCTCCAGGCCGTGCCGGACCGAGACCGTCACCAGGTCGTACCGGACGGCCGGGCGCACCGCCCCCGCCCCTCCCCCGCCGAGCGCGGGGAGTTCGCCGCCGGGCGCCTCCGGCAGGACCGCGGGGGCGACGCCCGGCGGCACCCACCGGGTGCTCAGGCCTCGATGGTGCGGCAGTCCGGTAGCCATGAGCCCTCCTGTCACCTCGTCAGGTCGGAAGCCGGGTCACTCGGTCGGGTGGGGGCGAGCGGCGCGGGCGTCCAGGTACACAGGACAACGCGGACCGGGCCCGGGAGGCCACGGGGTGGCGTACGGCAAGCCATGGCATTTCATGGCGGATCCCGGGCGGAGCGGGCGAATTGTCCGCTATTGCCCGGAGCCCGGACCGGCACGCGCCGTGGCCGGACCGTAACTGCGAGTACTCTCGGTGCCGACGCCGGACGGACCCCCGATCCCGTCCGGCACACCAGCACCCGCCGGCCCCACCCGGCCCGGCACCACGGCCGCACCACCGCCCCACCCCCGGCGGCGCTGTCCGACAGTGCCGCCCGGGACCGGCACGACGTTCGGTGCACGATCTCGGAGCGCAGCATGACAGCCACGCGACCGGACGGGCCCGGGCCCGCTCCCACGGCCCCCAACACCGTGATGCGCGAGCTGCGCGGCGCCCTGTCACCCGGAGAGTTCGCCACCGCGGTCCGCCGGGCGGCGCGGGAGATCGGCGAGCACGTGTCCTGCGACGCGCGCTACGTCGGACGGGTGGAGGCCGGGGAGATCCGCTGCCCCAACTACGCGTACGAGCGGGTGTTCCGCCACATGTGGCCGGGACGTTCCCTGACGGACCTAGGCTTCGCCCCGCGGACCGCGGTCCGCCGCCGGGCCCCCGGCGGCGGACCGGCCGCCGCTGCCCCGCCCGACGAACCGCCATGGCCCGATGAGGAGATCGACGACGTGCGTCGCCGGACATTCGTGAGCGGCGGCCCGACCGCCCTCGCGGCCGCGCTCGGCCTGGACGGCCCGGCGCGGGCCGCGGCCCCGCCGCCGCTCGCGGCGCGGCCCGAGCTGCCCGCACCCCGGAAGGTGGGCGCCGCCGAGGTGCGCGGGGTGGAGGAGGCCGTCCGCGAGATCCGGCTGCTCGACGACGCGCACGGCGGTGACACCCTCTTCGAGCGGGCCGGGCAGTCGCTGCGCACCGCCTACCTGCTGCTCAACGACGGCACCTACTCGGCCGCCACCGAACGGCGGTTGCAGGCCGGCGCCGGCGAACTGGCCATCTCGGTGGGCTGGTTGGCACACGACTCGAACCGGCTGATGGACGCCCGCTCGTTCTACTCGGAGGCGCTGGCGACCGCCCGGATGGCCGGGGACGCGGCGCTGGAGGCCCATGTCTTCTGCAACAGCGCCTTCCTGGCCCGGGACGCCGGCCGGCCGCGCGAGGCGCTGCGGGCCGCCCAGGCCGGGCAGGCCGCCGCCCGGCGGCTGGGTTCGGACCGGCTGCTGTCGCTGCTCTCGATGCGCGAGGCCGGCGGCTGGGCCCTGCTGCAGGATCGATCCGCCTGCGAGCAGGCGCTGACCCGGGCGCACACGCTGTTCGAGCGGGGCGGGCGGAGCACCGACCCGGAGTGGATGTCGTTCTTCGGCGAGGCGGAGATCGCCGGCCTGGAGGCCCAGTGCTGGGCGGCGCTCGGCGTGTGGGACCGGGCCGGCGAGCGGGCCGGGCTGGCCTGCGACCTCCAGGAGCCGCAGTTCGTCCGCAACCGGGCGCTCTACACGGCCGAGCTGGCCCACGACCGGCTCGGCCGGGGCGACCTGCCGGGGGCGGCGGCGCACGCCGAGGCGGCCGCCCTGCTGCTCGCCCGGGTGCGGTCGGCCCGGATCCGCGGGATGCTCGCGCATACCGCCGAACGGCTGCGCGAGCACCGGCGGGTGCCGGAGGTGCGGCACTTCCTGGACGTCTACCAGGGCACCCCGGCGGCCGCCTGACCCCGACCGGTCACCTGGCCCCGACCGCCCGCCCGCCCAGCCGCCCCCCGACCCAGGACCGGCGCCGTCACTCCAGGTGGCTGTGGTCGTTCCAGATCTCGACCGCGGGCAGGCCGTACTCCCAGGACAGCACCGAGAGCGCGGCGGTGCCGAGCTTGAACCGCTGCGCGTACTCCGGCGGCAGGCCGAGCCAGCGGGCGGTGAGGATCCGCAGCAGGTGCCCGTGGGCGAAGAGCACCACGTCGCAGTCGGCGCCGTGCATCTCGGTGGTGTCCGGGTGCGGCTGCCCGTGGCGGGAGTTGAGCTCCTCGATCAGGCCGTCGACCCGGGCGGCCACCTCGGAGAGCTTCTCGCCGCCGGGCACGCCGTCGCGCCAGATCAGCCAGCCGGGGTGGTCGGTGGCGCGGATGTCGACGCCGGTGCGGCCCTCGTAGCGGCCGTAGTCCCACTCCAGCAGTTCGGGCCGGTCCACGGCCCGGTCGCCGAAGCCGGCCAGCTCGCAGGTCTCCCGGGCGCGGGAGAGCGGGCTGGTGTAGACGACGGCGTCGGGCAGGCCGTTCCAGGGCGCCCTGGCCAGCCGGGCGCCCAGGGCGCGGGCCATCGCGCGGCCCTCCTCCGTCAGCGGGACGTCGGTGCGGCCGGTGTGCCGCCCGGTGGCCGACCAGGAGGTCTCACCGTGGCGGACGAGCACGATACGGGCTGGCATGCGGTTCTCCTCGCGACGTGGTACGCGGCCGGCTCGCCGTTGAGGGCCTGCCTCCATGATCCCGCACCGGGGGGCCGCGGGGCGCGCCGGGCACCGATCCCGGCCGCCACCACCGGACCGCGGACCGGGCGGGCGGACCGGGCGCGGACCGGGCCCGCGGCGGGGTGCCCGCCCGGATTGTCGGTGCCTGGTGCAACACTGGGGCGCACCATGAACGTCTCGCATCCCGCGCAGGCCGAACCCCTGGCGCAGCGCCTCGCCGAGTTGCGCGGCGCGGCGCCCCAGCGCAGCCTCGACGCCCGCGCCCTCGCCGCCCTGGCCGCCAATCCCGGCTGCCGCCGCCGGGCCGTGCTGGACGCCGCCGGCATCGACAAGGCCGCCGTCGCCCAGCAGCTCGGCCGCCCCGCGCCGTTCGGCCAGTCCCCGTTCGCGATCGCCCGCGGCAACGTCTTCGAGGCGCGGCTGAAGAGCGACGGCTACGCGGCCCTGCTGGGCCCGCTGCGCCGGCTGCTCGGCCTGCCGCCCGAGGGCGGCGCGCCACCCGCCGTGCCGGACCTGCTCGCCCGGGCCACCCCGGCGGTGCGGGCCGAGCGCACCCGGGAGGCGCTGGCCGAGGCCGCCGCCGACCCCGAGGGCTGGACGCTGCTGGACCACCCGATGCTGCGGCTGACGGTGGCCGGCAGCCAGGCCTACCTGGAGCCGGACGCCGTGGTGGTGCACGGCGGCCGGTGCACGGTGGTCGAGATCAAGTCCTTCCCGGTGCTGGACGGCTCGGCCGACCCGGCCAAGGTGGGCGCGGCGGCCCGGCAGGCGGCGGTGTACGTGCTGGCGCTGCAGGAGACGGCCGCCCGGCTGGCCGGCCGGGAGCCCGCCGCCGGCCCGTACGCCGTGGACGAGCTGCCGGGGAGCCCGGCGCTCACCGTGCTGCTGGTCTGCCCGAAGGACTTCTCCAACCTGCCGACCGCCGAGGCCGTCGACGTCCGGCGGGAACTGGCCACCACCCGGCGCCAGTTGGCCCGGCTGACCAGGATCGAGCAGCTGCTCGACACGCTGCCCGCCGGTACCACCTTCGACCTGGCCCCGGACAGCAGCGGCGCCCCGGCCCGGCCCGCCGAGGAGCTGGCGGCGGCCGTCGCCGCGGTGCCCGCCGCGTACAGCCCGGACTGCCTGGCGGCCTGCGAGCTCAGCTTCCACTGCCGCGACCAGGCCCGCTGCGCGGACTCGGTGGAGCAGCTGGGCCGCGGGGTGCGGGGCGAGCTGGGCTCGATCCGTACGGTCGCCGGGGCCCTCGCGGCGGCCGAAGGCGGCAGGACTCACGAGACGCACGGCACCGACGGGACGGACGGGACGGACGGTCCCGACGAGGCCGCGGCCCGGCTGGCGTACGCGGCGGCGCTGCGCGCCGAGGCGCTGGGGAGGCCGGCCCGATGAGCCTGCTCACCACGCTCGCCCGGCTGGAGGCGGTGCGCAGCGGCCGGGCCGAGCCGCTGGCCACCGTCCGGCACCGGCACCTGTCCGAGCGGCCGATGGTGCTGGTCCCGCTGGCGACCGCCGGCGAGGACGGGGCGCCGCTGGCCGTCCTGCTGGGCACCGAGCGGGACGCGCCGAAGCTGCTGCTGGTGCCGCAGCCGCTCAACCGCAGCCAGCGGTTCGAGTTCCTGGCCGACTTCGCCGCCGAACTGCTGCCCTACCTCGACTCGTTCGCGGACGAGGTGGAGCAGGTCGAGGGTTCGGAGAAGGACCCGGAGACCGGCGAGAAGGTGCCGGTGCTGCGCGAGCTGTGCGCGGACGCGCCGCAGCTGATCGTCCCCGGCTCCGGTGCGGTGCACCACCTCGCGCTGCTCGGCCGGTCGACCAGGTTCCGCCGGACGGCCGAGGACCCGGATCCGGGCCCGTACCCGGCCCCGACCCGGGTGCCGCTGCTGGGGCGCTGGCTGACCCACCTGACCGACCGCGCCCGGGTGCCGGGCAGCAGCCTGCTGCTGCCGATGACCGGCCTGCTGGCCCGGCACTGGGCGACCGGCCAGAGCCACCTGGAGGACCAGCACCTGGCCGCCCAACTGGCCTGGCACTTCCCGCCCGAGGGGATGACCGGGGCCGCGGCCGCCGAGCGCGCCGAGACCGGGAGGGACGCGGACGGGCGGCTGCTCCACCCGCCGGCCGGCCCGGCCACCGACCCGCGCTTCGACACCAAGGTGCTGGCCCCGGCGATCACCCGGCACGACGCCGCCCTCGCCGCGCTGCGGCAGGCCGCCGCGGGCGAGGAGGCCCGGTCCGAGCTGTACCTCAAGCAGGCCCGCGAGCGGCTGCACGAGGCCCTGGAGTCCGAGCTGCTGCCGACCTGGCGGGACCTGTGGCAGGGGCTGGACCTGCTGCGCGCCCTGCCGCCCGCCGCCCACCTGCCCGAACGCTGGGAGGGTGACCGCTGGTCGTACACCGGCCACCGGGACCGGCTGGCCGCCGGCGAGCCGCCGCAGCCGCGCCGCGACGACGCCGTGACCGCGGCCCGCAAGCTGGCGCAGCGCGAGCGCGAGCAGGCGCGCCTGGACATCCAGGAGGCGCTGGACGATCCGCTGGCGATGGCCGGGCACCGGCTGGCCGGGGAGGCGTTCAGCGGCACCGTGACCGCCGTGCTGCTGGAGTACGACACCTCGGGCCGCTCCGCCAAGCCCCGTCCGCTGCTGACCCTGGCCACCCCGGACCGCCCGCACGCCGACGCGGGCCGGGAGGTGCACCGGGCCGGGGCGGCGTCCGCGCAGAAGGCGGAGATCGTCGCGGCCGGGCCGGGCGAAGTGACGGTGCGGGTGCTGTCCGGGATGGGCCGCAAGCGCGAGCCGGAGCCGGGCAGCCTGCCCGAGGTCGGCGAGCAGGTCGTCTTCACCCTGTTCGAGCTGACCGCCCGGCAGTCCGCCCCGCTGCCGGAGCCGGACGACACCCCGTGGACGCACGGCGGCCCGCCCGGCGCCGACCGGACGTCGCCTACCGGACCCGAAGACTGGGAATGAACACCGTCATGACTGCTCATCAGCCGTCCGCCGCCGGTACCGCGGGCCCCGCGCCCGACTCCCCCGGGGCCGCCGCCGACGCCGCCGTGGCGGCGATCCTGGCCGCCGCCGTCCGGCCCGGCCCGGGCGCGCCGCGCGGCGTGGTGGTGGACTCCCCACCGGGGGCCGGCAAGTCGACCCTGGTGGTGCGGGCCGCCCGGGAGCTGGTCGCGGCCGGCGAGCGGCTGATGATCGTGGCGCAGACCAACAGCCAGGTCGACGACCTGGTGGACCGGCTCGCGGTCAAGGGCCCGGACCTCACCATCGGCCGGCTGCACGCCGGCGACGCCCGCCCCGCCCCGGAGGCGCTGCGGCACGGCAACGTGACCGCCTCCGCCAAGGTCGGCGACCTGCTGGAGACCGACGTGGTGATCTCGACGGCCGCGAAGTGGCAGTGGGTCAAGGACGTCGACCCGTGGCGGCACGCGATCGTGGACGAGGCGTACCAGATGCGGTCGGACGCGCTGCTCGCGGTGGCCCGGCTGTTCGAGCGGGCGCTGTTCGTCGGCGACCCGGGCCAGCTGGACCCGTTCACGGTGGTGGGTACCGAGCAGTGGGCGGGCCTGTCCTACGACCCGTCGAGCAGCGCGGTGGTCACCCTGCTCGCGCACAACCCGACCATCCGGCCGCACCGGCTGCCGGTCTCCTGGCGGCTGCCGTCGACCGCCGCGCCGCTGATCTCCTCGGCGTTCTACCCGTACACCCCGTTCCGCTCCGGCACCGGGGAGGGCGACCGGCTGCTGACCGCCGCGGTGCGGGCGGACGGGTCGGCGGTGGACGCGGCGATCGACGAGGCTGCCGAGCACGGCTGGGCGCTGCTGGAGCTGCCGGCCCGGCACACCGTGCGGACCGATCCGCAGGCGGTCGCGGCGGTGGCGGCCACCGTCCGGCGGCTGCTGGACCGCGGGCTGGCGGCCCGCTCCGAGCAGGGCGTGGCCCCGCTGACCGCCGGCCGGATCGCGGTCGGCACCGCGCACCGGGACCAGGCGGCGGCGGTGCGCGCCGCGCTGGCCGGGCTCGGCGTGCCGGTGGACCCGGCGGCCGGGCCGGCCGTCACGGTGGACACCGCCAACCGGCTCCAGGGCCGGGAGTACGACGTCACGGTGGTGCTGCACCCGCTCTCCGGGCGGCCGGACGCGACCGCCTTCCACCTGGAGACCGGGCGGCTGTGCGTACTGGCCTCCCGGCACCGGCACGCCTGCATCGTGGTGGCGCGGGCCGGGATCGCCGAGCTGCTGGACGAGCACCCGTCCGCCGAACCGGTGCAGCTGGGGGTGGCGGTGAAGTTCCCGGACGGCTGGGAGGCCAACCACGCGGTGCTGGCTCATCTCGCGGAGCACCGGGTCCGGCTCGGCTGAGGGCCCCGACCGGCCCGCGGGCAGCGGTCCGTGCCCGGGCGGCGACCCCCGGTGCACGGCCCGTCCGGGGGGCGCGCTGGTCGCGGCCGCGCTCCCCGTGCGGGGAATAGCAACCGCACGCGCACCGTTCCGCTACCCGTGTCCGGCGAGTGACAATGGACGGCGGTCCGGTCCCGACCGGCCGGCCCGCGAGCCGGCCGACCATCTGGAGGAGCGTTCATGCCCGATGCCCACCGACAGGCGTCCGACCGCAGCGGCATACCCGCCCCGGCCGACCGCGAGCTGGGCAGCACCGCACCCCGGCGCATGCGCCCGGCCCAGCTGATCTTCGAGCCGCAGGCCGACGAGCCCGAGGCCGAGCGCTTCTTCGACCTGGACTCGATCGACGACCCGGCCGAACTGCTCCGCCGCTCGACCGAATTGACCCTCGCCTTCCGGGCCGCCGCCGAGCGGGCCAGCGACTTCCAGGCGATCGCCGCCGCCCAGCTCGCCGACCCCCGGCGCTTCGACGCGCTGACCCCGGCCGAGATCGCCGCCCGGGCCGACTGGACCCCGGACTACGCCTCCCGGATGGTCGACTACGGCCGCGGCCTGCAGCGCCGGGGCGAGGACCACTAGGCCCACCGCTCGGTCCCACCCGTCCCACCGGGACCACCCGTACCCCGCGAATCGCCTCTGGCATATGCGGCCGGTAAGGGTACGCCGTCCGCCCCCGGCTTGTCCGCCGAACGTCACTTTCCGCGCGCACCCCGGGCCGGGCGGTCCACGCTGCTGCCGTGGACATCTGGACGTATCAATCCGTGGAGTACGTCACCGTGGCCGGCGAGAGCTGGCTCGCCTCCGCCAGCGAGTACCCGCGCAGCATGCGGGCGCTGTGGGAGTCCCGTCCGTGGGCGCCGGCGGTGCTGCCCTGCGGCCGGGTCTTCGACGTGATCAGCATGCCGGCGCTGTTCGGGCGCCGGGTGCTGGACGAGCTGTGGGCCTCCGGCCCCGGGTGCGGCCCGGTCGCCTCGTTCCGCGGCCGCACCCTGCTGTTCGTGCAGCCGGGGGCGGCGGCGCGGCTGCGCTCGCTGCTGGCCTGGGAGGAGTGGGCCCGGGACGTGCCGCCGCTGCTCTGCCACGGCCAGGGCGACGCCGTGACGGTGCCGCCGGTCCAGCGGATGGTGCACGCGCCGGACTCCCCCGGCCAGGGCCCGGGGCGCTGGATCGTCGCCCCCGACAGCCAGGAGCCGTGGCTGCCCGGCGCGGCCGTGGTGCTCTGGGCCTGCGTGCGCGCGGCCCGGGCCGGTGCGGCGGCGGCGGACGCGCCCGAGGAGGCCCCCGGGCCGGAGCCGGTGCCGCGGGCGTGACGGGCGGCGGAACGCCCGGCCAACCCCGGGTGCCCGGGCAGCGGTATTCGATTTTGGATCCGCGCCGGGCCGCTGCTAAAGTCTTCCTCGTCAGCAGGCGCCGCTAGCTCAGTTGGTTAGAGCAGCTGACTCTTAATCAGCGGGTCCGGGGTTCGAGTCCCTGGCGGCGCACAGACGGTCGAAGGCCCCCTCGCTCTCGCGAGGGGGCCTTCGGCGTTCCCGGAGCCGGATCGGCCCCGCCGGACGAGACGAGACGAGCGGCCGCCGGTCCGGCCCGGGGCGCCGCGCACCCCGGGCCGGACCGGGCCGGCTCAGCGGCCGCGCAGCTCGCGGTAGCGGGCGACCAGGGCCGCCGTGGAGCCGTCCAGCGCGTCCAGGCCCTCACCGGTGAGCAGCACCGGCTCGATCCGCTTGGCCAGCACCTTGCCGAGTTCCACGCCCCACTGGTCGAAGGAGTCGATGTTCCAGATCGCGCCCTGGACGAACACCTTGTGCTCGTACAGCGCGATCAGCTGGCCGAGCACCGAGGGGCTGAGCTCGGTGGCCAGCACGGTGGTGGTCGGGTGGTTGCCGCGGAAGGTCTTGTGCGGGACCAGCTCGGCCGGCACCCCCTCGGCGGCGACCTCCTCGGCCGTCTTGCCGAAGGCGAGCGCCTGGGTCTGGGCGAAGAAGTTGGCCATCAGCAGGTCGTGCTGGGCGGCCAGGCCGCTCTCCAGGTCGTCGACCGGCCGGGCGAAGCCGATGAAGTCGGCCGGGACGGTCTTGGTGCCCTGGTGCAGCAGCTGGTAGTAGGCGTGCTGGCCGTTGGTGCCGGGGGTGCCCCAGACCACCGGGCCGGTCTGCCAGCCGACCGGGTGGCCGTCCCGGTCGACCGACTTGCCGTTGGACTCCATGTCCAGCTGCTGGAGGTAGGCGGTGAACTTGGACAGGTAGTGCGAGTAGGGCAGCACGGCGTGCGACTGGGCGTCGAAGAAGTTGCCGTACCAGACCCCCAGCAGGCCGAGCAGCAGCGGCACGTTCTGCTCCGGCGGGGCGGTGCGGAAGTGCTCGTCGACCAGGTGGAAGCCGTCCAGCAGCTGGCGGAAGGCGTCCGGGCCGATCGCGATCATGAGCGAGAGGCCGATCGCGGAGTCGAAGGAGTACCGGCCGCCGACCCAGTCCCAGAACTCGAACATGTTGACCGTGTCGATGCCGAAGTCGGCCACGCCCTCGGCGTTGGTGGACAGCGCGACGAAGTGCTCGGCGACCGCCTCCTGGCCGGCGCCCAGCTCGGCCAGCAGCCAGGTCTTGGCGGAGACGGCGTTGGTGATGGTCTCGATCGTGGTGAAGGTCTTCGAGGCCACGATGAACAGCGTCTCGGCGGCGTCCAGGCCGTGCAGCGCCTCGTGCAGGTCGGCGCCGTCCACGTTGGAGACGAAGTGCAGGTCGAGCCCGCGGTCGGTGAACGGGCGCAGCGCCTCGTACGCCATCGCCGGGCCCAGGTCGGAGCCGCCGATGCCGATGTTGACGACGTGCCGGATCCGGCGGCCGGTGTGGCCGGTCCACTCGCCGCTGCGGATCCGGTCCGAGAAGGCGGCCATCCGGTCCAGCACGGCGTGCACGGCGGGCACCACGTTCTCGCCGTCCACCTCGACCACGGCCCCGCGCGGGGCGCGCAGCGCGGTGTGCAGCACGGCGCGGTGCTCGGTGATGTTGATCTTCTCGCCGCGGAACATGGCGTCCCGCAGCGCCGCCACGCCGGTGGCCTCGGCCAGCTCGCGCAGCAGGGTCAGGGTGCGGTCGGTGACCAGGTGCTTGGAGTAGTCGACCTGGAGGTCGCCGACACCGAGGGTGTAGCGGCGGCCGCGGTCCGGGTCGGCGGCGAACAGCTCGCGCAGGTGCTGCTCACCGAGCTCCGCCCGGTGCTTCCCCAGCGCGGCCCACTGCGGCGTGCGGTCCAACGGGGTACGGCCGGTGGCGGGGTTCTCCGACATCGGTTTGCTCCTCAGGATCATCCGGGTTGCGGTTACCGGCAGGGCCTGGCGGAGGGTTGCGCGAGGTCCGGCGGTACAGCGGTGCGTGCGCCGACTCCGTTGACGGCCTTGCCCACGGCCAGCCTAAGGCCACCCGCGCCCGGGGCCGCCACGGCGCCGCGCCCGGGCTCACCCGGTGTCAGGTCGAGCCGCCGCGGGGCCTGGTCACCGGGCGTCACTTGCGGTCCGAGCGCAGGTCGAGCTGGCGCAGCACGTGGTCGGCGACCTCCGGGTCGGCGCCGGGCTCGCTCCGGGCGGCGAGCACCTCGCGGCGGGAGGCGGCGATCATCTCCTGCTCGATGCCGTACGCGCGGCGCCACCGCGAGAGCCGGCGCTTCGCGTCGGCGGCCTCCTCCTCCTCGTACCGCTCGGGGTAGATCCGGGCCAGCCGGTCGTGCTGGCGCTCGCGCAGCCGCTCGACCAGGTCGGAGGGCAGCTGCTCCTCGTCCTCCAGCTCGCCCAGGCGCTTGAGCCCGGCCTTGGAGGCGCGCCACCAGAGCTGCTTGGCGGCCTGCTCGTGGGCGTCGGCGCCGGCGTCCAGGCCGAGCCGCTTGACCAGCCAGGGCAGGCTGAGCCCCTGGATCAGCAGGGTGAAGAAGACCACCGCGAACGCGACGAAGATCAGCTCGCTGCGGCCGGGGAAGGGGCTGCCGTCCTTGAGGGTGAGCGGCACCGCGAGGGCGAGGGCGACGGTGGCCACCCCGCGCATGCCGGACCACCAGAGCACCACCGTCTCCCGCCAGCTGATCGGGGTGTCCTCCTCGCCGTGGCTGACCCGCCGGGAGAGCCAGGCCGCGGGCAGCAGCCAGACCAACCGGACCAGCACCACCGTGGCGATCACCGCGGCGGCGTCGCCGAGCATGCCGCGCCAGCTGTCCTTGACGTCCTCCAGCACGGTGGACAGCTCCAGGCCGATCAGGCCGAAGGCGACGCCGGTGATCAGGGTCTCGACGATCTCCCAGAACGCGTTGCCGACCAGCCGGTACGCCACGTCGTCGGCGTCCGCGGCCCGGTCGGCCAGGTAGAGCGCACAGACCACGACGGCCAGCACCCCGGAGCCGTGGCCGACCTCGGCCAGGGTGTAGGCGGCGAACGGGACCAGCAGGTTCAGCGCGACCTGGAGGGTCGGATCGTCCAGCAGCCCGGCCAGCCGGGCGTTGAGCCAGCCGAGCAGAACGCCGATCACCACCGCCACCACCGCGGACAGCACGAACCGGGCCAGCGCGTGCGGCACCGAGAGGTCGTGGCTGACCACGGCGGAGACGGCCAGCGAGTAGATCACGATCGCGGTCACGTCGTTGAACAGGCCCTCGCTCTCCAGCACCGCGACCAGCCGCCGGGGCAGGCCGACGGCGTTGGCCACCGCGACGGCCGCCACCGGGTCGGGCGGCGAGACCAGGGCGCCCAGCGCCACCGCGACGGCGAGCGGGACGGCCGGCACCAGCCACTGGTAGACCCCGGCGACGACCAGCGTGGTGACCACCACCAGGGCGACGGCGAGCAGCAGGATGGAGCGGATGTTGGTGCGGAAGTAGTGCACCGAGGAGCGTCTGGCCACCGCGAAGATCAGCGGGGGCAGCACCAGCGGCAGGATCAGCTCGGGTTCGATCTTCACGTCGGGGAGCTGCGGGATCACCGCCATCACGATGCCCAGCAGGGTCATCAGCACGGGCTGGGGGATGCTCGTCCAGCGCGCCAGCGGCACCGTCACCACTGCGGCGAGCAGCACCAGGAACAGCAGCGACAGCTGGGCCACCGGGCGATCCTTCCCTCGGCCCGGTCCGACCGCGCGGGCGCTCGGATCAGCTTAAAAGCGGTTAACCACACCCATGCGGCGGCACGCCGGGCCCGGACGGCCGGGCGGGCCGGGAACCGATTGGGAGTTTCGGCCGCTGACCAGGTAATGTTCTCCACGTCGGACAGGCGCCGCTAGCTCAGTTGGTTAGAGCAGCTGACTCTTAATCAGCGGGTCCGGGGTTCGAGTCCCTGGCGGCGCACAGACGGTCGAAGGCCCCCTCGCGAGAGCGAGGGGGCCTTCGGCGTTCCCGGAGCCGGGCGGACAGGCCTAGCCGCCGCTCACCTCGTGCACGCACAGGATGTTGCCCTCGGTGTCCTTGAACCAGGCGGCCCGCATGCCGTCCGATTCGGCGACCCCGTCCAGGGTCTTCAGGCCGGGGAGGTCGTACTCCTCGAAGACGATCCCGCGTCCCCGCAGGTCCGCCATCTCGGCGTCGAGGTCGGCGACCTTCCAGCTGGCCAGGGTGTGTGCGGCCTGCCCCGCACTGGGCGTCTCGTACAGGTCGAACCGGGTACCGCCGCAGATGAAGCCGATCCCTTCCGCACTCTCGTCCACCAGGGAGAGGCCGAGGGTGTCGCGGTAGAACCGCTTCGCGCGATCCACGTCGCCGACCGGGACGACCGCTTGCAGGGGCGCGTCTGACAGCATCGCCACCACCTCCTCACTCCAGGCTAGGCAGCCCGCCGCCGCTCCGCACGCCCCGCACCGGCCGGCACCCTGGGGTGACCGGCCGGCGACGGGGCGTGACGGGCGGCGGGCGCCCGGTGGATCAGCCGAAGTAGCTGTCGAAGTTCTTCGAGAACTCCTTGCCGCCGAACTGGTCCCAGTTGATCGACCAGGTCATCAGGCCGCGCAGGTTGGGCTGCGCGCCGCTGCGGGGCTGGTAGCCGCCGCAGCCGACGGCCTTGGTGAGGCAGTCCAGCGCCTTGTCCACCTCGGCGGGGGCGATGTAGCCGTTGCCGGCGTTGACGGTGGCCGGCATGCCGATCGCGACCTGGGAGGGGGCCAGCGCCGGGAACATGTTGGCGGTGTTGCCCGCCACCGGGAAGCCGGTGAGCAGCATGTCGGTCATCGCGACGTGGAAGTCCGCGCCGCCCATCGAGTGGTACTGGTTGTCCAGGCCCATGATCGAGCCCGAGTTGTAGTCCTGGACGTGCAGCAGGGTGAGGTCGCCGCGCATCGCGTAGATCACCGGGAGGTAGGCGCCGGCCCGCGGGTCCTGGCCGCCCCACGGCCCGGAGCCGTAGTACTGGTAGCCGAGCTGCACGAAGAAGGTCTCCGGCGCCATGGTCAGCACGAAGTTCGGGCCGTACTTGGCCTTGAGCGTCTTCAGCGCCGAGATCAGGTTGACGATCACCGGGGTGGTCGGGTTCTTGAAGTCGGTGTCACCGGTGTTCAGCGAGAGCGAGTGGCCCTCGAAGTCGATGTCCAGGCCGTTCAGACCCCACCTGTCGATGATCGCGGACACCGAGTTCACGAAGGCGTCGCGGGCCGCCGTGGTGGTCAGCTGGACCTGGCCGTTCTGGCCGCCGATCGAGATCAGCACCTTCTTGCCCTGGGCCTGCTTGGCCGCGATCGCGGCCTTGAAGTCGGCGTCCGACTCCACCGAGGGGCATTCGGTGGCCGGGCAGCGGTTGAAGCGGATGTCGCCCGAGGTGACCGAGGTCGGTTCGCCGAAGGACAGGTTGATCACGTCCCAGGAGGCCGGGACGTCGGCCATCCTGGTGTAGCCGGCGCCGTTGGCGAAGCTGGCGTGCAGGTAGCCGACCAGGGCGTGGGTGGGCAGCCCGCCGGGCGGCGGGGTGGTCGGCGGCTGCGACGTCGGCGGCTGCGAGGTGGGCGGCTGGGACGTCGGGGGCTGCGAGGTGGGCGGCTGGGACGTCGGGGGCTGCGAGGTCGGCGGGTTGGTGGGAGCCCCCGGGCCGTCCAGCGAGACGTCGTCCGCGTAGTAGGTGGCCTGGCCGTACCAGCCGTGGGTGAACACGGTGGCGCTGGTCTGGCCGGCGGTGGTGGTGAAGGAGACCGAGAGCTTCTGGTAGCCGCCGCCGGTGCTCGGGGTCCAGCTGCTGGCCCCGCCGTTGACGCCCAGGTAGACGTAGGCGCCCTTGACGTACGCGCTGAGCGTGTAGGCGGTGTTCGGCTGCACCGCGACGGTCTGGGCGCACTGGGCGTTGTCGCTCGCCGAGGCCGCCCCGGCCAGTGCGTAACTGCCGCTGTGGGCCTGGCCGGTGACCACGCTGCCGGTGCCGCCGGTGCAGCTCCAGGGGGCGGCCGAGCCGGTCTCGAAGCCGCCGTTGACCAGGAATTCGCCGGCGCTCGCGGAACCGGCCAGGCCGAAGCTGAGGGCGACCGCGCCGGCGGCGGCGACGGCCCAGGCGGTGCCGGCGGCGACCGCGGTGCGGCTGCCGCGGCGGACGGCTGTTCTTCGGGGAGTACGCATGTGGGGATGCTCCTGCCTCATGACATGGGGGTGCCCAAAGGCCTTGTGGGGAAGGCCGGACGCGGAACGGGCGCCACCTCTTTGGACTAGACCACTGAAGCGAATCCGGCAGGCCGTGTCAATGGATCCGGAGCCGGCCCGCGGCCCGCCCCCGCGCCGCCCGCCCGTCCGAGTCAGTCGCTGGTCAGAGCCTGGTCAGCCGGGCGTGTTCGCATGTTGCCCACGTGGGGCCGGCAGGGACGACGGCCCAGAACCGACGGAGGCGGTCGCATTGCCGAACTTCTCCCCGCGCGGAAACGGGTGCACGCGATGAGTGAATCCATACCGACGATCGAACTGCTCCGGTCGCTGCCCCGGTCCGAGCGCCGGGAGGCCCTGGAATCCCTCGTGGTGACGGAATTCAAGGCCAGCCTGCTGATGGACGAGGACGAGTACCTGCCGACCGACGAGAGCTGGTTCCAGCTCGGGTTCACCTCGCTGCGCATCGTCGAGGTGAAGACCAGGCTGGAGACCCAGCTGGGCATCGCGGTCAGCACCACCGCCCTGTTCAACAGCCCGACGATCGACCAGCTCCTGGAGCACCTGACGGGCGATCTGCTCGGAGACCTGTTCGACGAACTCCCGGCCCGATCCGCCCTCTGACGGGCCCGGACCGGCATCTCCACGACCTGCCGCAGCACGGCGGCTGACCAGTGAAAGGGAAGAACGGGAATGTCGAACAAACCGGAGCAGAACGAGCCCATCGCGATAGTCGGTATCGGTCTGCGCTTCCCGGGCGGCAACGAGTCGCCCGAGGGGTTCGCCGAATTCCTCGGCCAGGGGCGGTCCGGTATCCGCCCGGTGCCCGAGGACCGCTGGGACGTCCCGGCGTTCACCCCCGCCGACGAGGAGCAGAAGGGCAAGGTGCACACCACCGGCGCCGGCTTCCTCGACCAGATCGACCAGTTCGACGCCCAGTTCTTCAACATCTCGCCCAAGGAGGCGAACTTCGTCGACCCGCAGCAGCGGCTGCTGCTGGAGACGGCCTGGGAGGCGCTGGAGAACGCGAACATCGACCCGGGCACGCTGCGCCACGGCAACGGCGGCGTGTACATCGGCGCCAGCTCGATCGACTACGCGCTGGAGATGGAGGGCCTGCCGTACGAGGAGCTGGACGGCCACCTCGCGGCGGGCATCACGCTGTTCCCGCTGTCCGGCCGGCTGTCGTACTTCCTCGGCCTGCGCGGCCCCAGCCTGAGCGTCGACACCGCCTGCGCCTCCTCGCTCACCGCGATGCACCTGGCGGTCGAGGGCCTGCGCAGCGGCGCCACCGACATCGCGCTCTCCGGCGCGGTGAACTGCCTGCACCACCCGCGCATCTTCGTGATGTTCTCGCAGGCCAACATGCTGGCCCCGGACGGGCGCTGCAAGACCTTCGACGAGTCGGCCGACGGCTACGTGCGCGCCGAGGGCTGCGCCGTGCTGGTGCTCAAGCGCCAGTCGGACGCCGAGCGCGACGGTGACCGGGTGCTCGCGCTGATCCGCGGCACCGCGATCGGCGAGGACGGCGAGAGCGCCGGCCTGACCGTGCCCAACGGCACCGCCCAGGAGATCGTGATCCGCTCGGCGCTGCGCAACGCGCACCTGGAGCCCGCCGACATCCAGTACGTCGAGGCGCACGGCACCGGCACCCCGCTCGGCGACCCGATCGAGATGGGCGCGATCAGCGACGTGTTCGCGAAGTCGCACACCAAGGAGAACCCGGTCACGGTCGGCTCGCTGAAGACCAACCTGGGGCACATGGAGCCGGTCGCCGGCATCGGCGGCGTGATCAAGACCGTGCTGCAGATGCGCACCGGCACCGTCTTCCCGCACCTCAACCTGAGCACCCCCTCGGGGCGGATCCCGTGGGACTCCATCCCGGTCACCGTGCCGGTCGAGGCCAAGCCCTGGCAGGCCGAGACCCGGCGCGCGGTGGTCAACAGCTTCGGCTTCGCCGGCAGCATCGCCGCGGCCGTCCTGGAGGAGGCGCCCGAGGCCCCCGCGGCCGGGCCCGCGCAGCGCACGCAGGCCGAGGGCGGCCACGTGTTCACCATGTCCGCCAAGACCAAGCGCTCGCTGCAGCTCCAGGTGGAGCGCTACCGCAAGCACCTGGAGCGGCACCCGGAGCTGGACCTCGGCGACCTCTGCTACACCGCCAACGTCGGCCGCAGCCACTTCAGCCACCGGATCGCCGGACAGGTCGCCGACCGCGAGGCGCTGGACGCGCTGCTGGCCAAGCACGCCGGCACCGAGCCGGCCGGCCCGCGCGGCGACATCCGCAAGGTGGCCTTCCTGTTCACCGGCCAGGGCTCGCAGTACCCGGGCATGGGCGCCGCGCTGTACGGGCAGTTCCCGCTGTTCGCCGAGCACGTCGACGCGTGCGACCGGCTGCTCGCGGAGCACCTGGGCCGCTCGGTGAAGGACGTGATGTTCGACCGGGACGGCCAGGGCGAGCTGCTCGGCCAGACCCTGTACGCGCAGCCCGCGCTGTTCACCCTCGAGTACGCGCTGGCCAAGCTGTGGATGTCCTGGGGCGTGAAGCCCAACGTGCTGATCGGGCACAGCATCGGCGAGGTGGTGGCGGCCGCCGTGGCCGGGCTGTTCGACCTGGCCGACGCCGCCGCGCTGGTGGCGACCCGCGCCAAGCTGATGCAGTCGGTCACCGCCCCCGGCGGGATGGCCGCCGTCGCGGCGCCGGTGGACCAGGTGGCGCCGCTGCTGGAGCCGTACCCGGACCTGGCCGTGGCGGCCGTCAACTCGCCCGAGCAGACGGTGATCTCCGGCGGGTCGGACGCGCTGGCCGCCGTGGTGGCCCAGCTCACCGAGGCCGGGCTGCGGGTCAAGGAGCTGAAGGTCTCGCACGCCTTCCACTCGCCGCTGATGACCGAGGTGTTCGACGAGTTCCGCGCCGCGATCAAGGACATCGCCTTCCGCGAGCCGTCGCTGACCCTGATCTCCAACCTGACCGGCAAGGTGGCCAGGTTCGCCGAGATCAGCGACCCCGAGTACTGGATCCGGCACATCGGCGAGGCCGTGGAGTTCTCGGCCGGGATGCGGACCCTGGAGCGGCGCGGCAAGCACGCGATCATCGAGATCGGCCCCTCCCCGGCGCTGACCGGCGCCGCCAAGCAGTCGGTGACCCCGCAGGACCACCTGTGGATCGGCGGCACCAGCCCCAAGGACACCGACGGCCGGGCGCTGCGGGCCGCCGTCGCCCAGTTCTACGCCGCCGGGCTGGCGTTCTCCTGGCACGGCTTCCACGCCGGCCGCAGCCACCGCCTGGTGTCGCTGCCCGGCTACGCCTTCGACCGCAAGTCGTACTGGCTGCCGAACCGGGCCACCCGGCACGGGCTCGGCGCCCGGGTCGCGGACGGCCGCGCCGCGGTCCACCCGCTGCTCGGCAACGAGACCAGCACCCCCGAGCAACTCGCCGACGGTATCCGCGAGTTCAGCAGCTCGGTGAGCCCCGCGCAGCCGGCCTACCTGGCCGACCACGTGGCGATGGGCCAGGTCGTCTTCCCCGGCACCGGCTACCTGGAGATCGTGCTCGCCCTGCTGGACGCGGTGCACGGCCACACCCGCCGCCCGGTGCGCGACGTCGGCTTCCGGGAGGCGCTGTTCCTGGACGAGGAGCGGCCCACCCGGCTGCGGACCCGGCTGCGTCCGGGCCCGGACGGCACCGGGTCGGTCGAGATCGTCAGCCTCGCCGAGGCCGGCGACGGCCAGGCCGGTGGCGCGGTGATCGAGCGCCTGCACGCGGTGGCCACGATCGGCGCCGAGTCGGAGGTCTCCGACGAACTGACCGACGCCGCCCGGGAGCTGATCGACCTGGCGGCCGCCGCGGGCAACCCGGAGGACGTGCTGCGGGCCGAGGACGTGTACGCCGCGTACTCCGGCGCCGGGCTGGACTACGGTCCGGAGTTCCGGCTGATGCGCTCGGTCGACCGGTACGCCGGCGACCTCACCGTCGGCGAGCTGGAGGGCCGCCCGGCGGGCGCCCTGGAGCACCTGCCGCCGGCCCTGCTGGACGCCGCGATGCACAACATGGCGGCGCTGGCGGACGACGGCAACGACTACCTGCCGGTGCGCTTCGGCCGGTTCCGGCTGTTCCGCAAGCCCAAGGCGGACACCCTGCGCACCCTGCTGCGGGTGGTGCCGGCCGACACCGACGAGGTCGACCTCAGCGCGGACCTGCTGGCGCTCGACGGCGACCGGCCGGTCTTCGAGCTCAAGGGCCTCGGCCTCAAGCGGGTCGCCGAGACCTTCGCCGGGGCGCGCCGGAGCTTCTTCCACGAGATGCGCTGGGTCAAGCGCTCGCAGACCGGCCCGAACAGCGTGACCGGGCGCCACCTGCTGGTGGTCGGCCGCTCCGCGCAGGAGTTCGCCGACCAGGCGCCGGCGGTGGCCGAGCGCGGCGGGCGGCTGAGCTTCGCCGCCACCCCCGCCGAGGTGACCGCGGTGCTGGCCGAGGAGCAGATCACCGACCTGGCCTGGTACTGGCAGGCGGGTGACGGGCAGCCGGGCGCCGCCGCGCTGCGGGCCGAGTCCGAGCGCAACTACACCGCGCTGCTGGAGCTGCTGGCGGCGCTGGAGCAGGCCGGCTTCGGCCGCAACCAGCGGCTGTGGCTGGTCACCGAGCGGGCCCAGGTGCTGTACGGCGACGAGCCGGGCACCGGCGCCGCGCTGGCCGCCGCCAGCCTGTGGGGCTTCGGCCACGTGCTGCTGAACGAGTTCCCGGCGTACCGCACCACCCTGCTCGACCTGCCCGGCACCGGCGGCCACCAGCCGCTGGTGGACGAGGTGCACGCCCGGGAGAGCGGTGAGTTCCAGATCGCGTACCGGGAGGGCTTCCGGCACGTGCGCCGGCTGCTGGCGGTGGACCCGCGCTCCCGGCAGGACGCCAACTTCGGTCTGGCCATCAAGGAGTTCGGCCAGTTCGGCGGCATCAAGCCGGTGCCGGCCGAGGACGTCGCACCGGTCGGCGACCAGATCCAGGTCGAGGTGCACGCGGCCGGCCTGAACTTCAAGGACGTGCTGAACGCGCTCGGCATGCTGAAGGACTTCGGCGACCAGCCGCTCGGCTTCGAGTGCGCCGGCACGGTGGTCGCGGCCGGCCCGCAGGCGCAGTTCGCGGTCGGCGACGAGGTGATCCTCAACTACCTCGACCTGTTCAAGCGCCGGGTGACGGTGCCCTCCGCGGTCGCCGTCCGCAAGCCCGCCAACATCGACTTCACCGCCGCCGCCGGCCTGATCTCGGTGTACGTCACGGCGTACTACGCGCTGCACCACCTGGCCGGGATCAAGGCCGGCGACCGGGTGCTGGTGCACGCGGCGGCCGGCGGCGTCGGCCAGGCCGCGGCGCACCTGGCCCGGCTGGCCGGGGCGGAGGTGTTCGCCACCGCCAGCCCGCACAAGTGGCCGCTGCTGCGGGCCCAGGGCATCGAGCACGTGATGAACTCGCGCACGCTGGACTTCGCCGACGAGATCGAGCGCAGCACCGGCGGCCGCGGGGTCGACATCGTGCTGAACAGCCTCAACAAGGACTACATCCCGGCCGGCATGCGGGCGCTGGGTGAGGGCGGCCGGTTCATCGAGCTCGGCAAGGTCGGTGCCTGGACCCCCGAGCAGGTGGCCGCCGAGCGGCCCGACGTCACGTACCACAACTTCGACCTGAGCGAGCTGCCGCAGGACCAGCTGATCCCGCTCAACCAGGAGATCATGCGCACCGTGATCGCCCTGGTCGAGGCCGGGCAGCTGCCCCCGATCGTCGCCACCTCGTACACCCTGGACGAGGTCGAGGAGGCCTTCGGGGTGCTCAGCCGGGGTGCCAACGTCGGCAAGCTGGTGCTGGACTTCGCCGGCGAGCGGGCCCCCGCGGCGCGCGAGGTGACGATCAGCCCGGACCGCACCTACCTGATCACCGGTGGGCTCGGCGCGCTCGGCCTGGTCACCGCCAAGAAGCTGGTCGACCTCGGCGCCCGCCACCTCGCGCTGGTCAGCCGGCGCCCGGAGCCGGCCGCCGACGTCAAGCACCTGCACGACCGGCTGGCGGAGCGGGCCGAGGTGACCGTCCTGCAGGGCGACATCGCCGAGCCGGCCGACCTGGCCCGGATCGTGGAGCGGCTGCGCGCCGGGGAGCACCCGCTGGGCGGCATCATCCACTCGGCCGGCACCGTGGACGACCGTCCGATCCCGGCGCAGACCTGGGAGAGCATCGACGAGGTCTTCCGCGCCAAGGTGTACGGCACCTGGCTGCTGCACGAGGCCGCGGCGGACTTCCCCGAGCTGGAGTTCTTCGTCGGCTACTCCTCGGCCGCCTCGGTGGTCGGCGCACCCGGCCAGTCCAACTACGCGGCGGCCAACTACTTCCTGGACACGCTGCTGCACTGGCGGGCCGGGCAGGGGCTGCCGGCGCTCTCGGTGAACTGGGGTCCGTGGGCCGAGGTCGGCATGTCGGCCCGGCTCGACGACTCGCTGATCAAGAAGTGGGAGGACGAGGGCATCCGGCTCTTCACCCCGGCGAAGGGCACCCGGGCGCTCGCCTCGATGCTCGGCCGGCCGGTCGCCCAGATCGTCGCGGGCGAGGCGGACTGGGACAGGTTCACCGCCGCCAAGCCGGTCGACGACGCCCTGTACGAGCTGCTGGTGCGCGGTGGCGCCGACGCGGCCCGCAGCCTGGACCTGGACGCCCTGGTGGCCCTGCCGAAGGCCGAACGACTGGTGGCGATCGACGAGTTCGTCCGCTCCCGGGTGGCCGACGTGCTGCACTTCGAGGACGCCGACGCGATCGACTCGTACACCGAGTTCGTCCAGCTGGGGCTGGACTCGCTGGTGGCGGTCGAGCTGAAGAACTCGCTGGAGGCGGCCTTCCGGGTGCCGCTGCCGCCGTCCCTGGCCTTCGACCACCCGTCCGCCGGGCAGCTGAGCGAGTTCCTGGAGCAGCAGATCGCCCCGGCGCCGGCCGCGGCCTGACGCCGCTCCGGGTGGGGCCGCAGGCAGCTGCGGCCCCACCCGGCCTGACCGAGATCGGACGGAGAGGACCATGAACCAAGCAGCAGAGGCCACCATCGGCGCCCGGGCCGCCCGGCACGCCGCCGAGCGGCCGGGGCACACCGCCGTCGTCTGCGACGGCCGCGAGCTCAGCTACGCGCAGCTGCACCGGGAGAGCAACCGGACCGCCCACGCGCTGCGCTCGGCCGGGCTCGGCCGCGGCGCCCGGGTCGCCTACCTGGGCCGGGAGACCGAGCACTACTACGACCTCGCGGTCGGCTGCGCCAAGAGCGGCGTGGTGCTGGTGCCGATCAACTGGCGCCTGACCGCCCGCGAGGTGGAGCACATCCTGGCCGACTCGGGTGCCGAACTGCTCTTCGTGGAGCGGGAGTTCCTGGAGCCGGCGGAGAAGGCCGGGGCCGCCTCGCTGAAGGCGCTGGTGGAGCTGGACACCGACCGGGACCGGGTCGGCGGCTTCCTGGCCTGGAAGGCCGACGCGCCCGAGGACGACCTCGACCACCTGGCGCTGACCGACGACCCGGTGCTGCAGATGTACACCAGCGGCACCAGCGGCCTGCCCAAGGGCGTGGTGCTGGCGCACCGCAGCTTCTTCACCTTCATCGAGTCCATGCACCGGCACGGCACCGACTGGATCGACTGGCGCCCCGAGGACCGCACCCTGATCTGCTTCCCGGGCCTGCACTCGGCCGGGATGGCCTGGTTCATGCACACCCTGAACGTGGGCGGCACCAGCGTGATCATGCGGATGTTCAACGCCGAGGAGGCGGTCCGGCTGATCGAGCGGCACGCCGTCACCACCACCTGGGCCGCGCCGGCGATGCTCGACATGATGCTGGCCGAGCGCGGCGTCACCGCGGCCACCTTCGCCTCGCTGCGCAAGGTGGTCTACGGCGGCGCGCCGATCTCCCCCGCGCTGCTGGCCCGCTCGATCGACGGCTTCGGCTGCGAGCTGGCCCAGATGTACGCCGCCGCCGAGACCGGCAGCGTGGTCACCTGCCTGGCGCCCGAGGACCACGTGCCCGGCAACCCCCGGCTCACCTCGGCCGGCCGCTCCTGCCCGGGGAACCGGGTCCGGATCGTCGACGACGAGGGGCGGGAGCTGCCGCCCGGCCGGATCGGCCAGGTCTGCGTCGACACCCCGGCGCACTTCGTCGAGTACTGGCAGCAGCCGGAGGCCACCGCGAAGGCGCTGGTGGACGGCTGGCTGCGGCTGGGCGACCTCGGCTACCTGGACGAGGACGGCTACCTGTTCCTGTGCGACCGGATCAGCGACACCATCATCGTCGCCGGCCAGAACATCTACCCCGTCGAGGTCGAGAACGCGGTGCGCGAGCACCCGGCGGTGGCCGACGTGGCGGTGATCGGCGTGCCCGACCCGCGCTGGGGCGAGACCGTCCGGGCCTGCGTGGTCCGCGCCGCCGGCGAGCAGGTCAGCGGCCGGGAGCTGATGCTCTTCCTGCGCGGCCGGCTGGCCGACTTCAAGATCCCGAGCAGCTACGGCTTCCTGGACGTGCTGCCGCGCAACCCCACCGGCAAGGTGCTCCGCCGGGTCCTGCGGGACCAGCTGGCCGCACAGAGCCCGTCCTGAGGAGGTCCTTTCGATGGCCGACCGCACCGCCCCGGTCACCGGCCGCTGGTTCCAGGCGGAGTCCGACCCGGACGCGCCGACCCGGCTGTTCCTGTTCCACTACGCCGGCAGCGGCGCCTCGATCTACCGGGAGTGGCTGCCGCTGCTGCCGGCCGACGTCTCGGCCCAGTTCATCCAGCTGCCGGGTCGTCAGGACCGGCTCAAGGAGCAGCCGTTCACCGAGATCGAGCCGCTGATCGAGCAGCTCGCCGACGAGTTCGAGGCCGAGCTCGACGACCGCCCGTTCGCCTTCTTCGGCCACTGCATGGGCTCGCTGCTCAGCTACCGGCTGGCCGAGGAGATCGGCCGCCGCGGCGGCCCGGCGCCGGTGCTGCTGGGCGCCTCGGCCTGGGCCCCGGTCGGTTTCCGCACTCCCCCGGTCGAGCAGCTGGACGTGCCGGAGGAGGAGATCGTCGAGTGGGCCCGCGGCCTGGGCTCGCTGCCGGAGGAGATCCTCAAGGACCGCCAGACCCTCGACATGATGATGCCCACCATGCGGGCCGACCTGCTGGTCTGCGCCAGCTACCAGGACGACGGCGCGCCGGTGCGGTGCCCGATCGTCAGCTACAGCGCCACCAAGGACCCGCTGGTGGAGCCGGCCGCGATGGCCTCCTGGGCGCCGCGCACGCCCGAGTACCTGGGCAACCGGGTCTTCCCCGGCGGGCACTTCTTCCTGCACCAGGAGACCCTCTCGATCACCGCGGACTTCGTCCGGCTGCTGCGCCGCCAGGTCAGCGAGAACGGCTGACGGCCGGCACGGCACGTGCCTGCGCCACCTGAACCGCCTGCGCCACCCGAACCAAGAGGAGAGACCGGCATGACCAACCCGAACGAGTTCGCGGACCGCTACGTCGCGCTCTGGAACGAGACCGACCCGGCCGCCCGCCGCAAGGCCGTCGAGGAGCTGTGGGCGCCCGAGGGCAGCTACTTCAACTTCCTCGCCGAGTCCCAGGGCCACGAGGCGATCGCCACCCAGATCGGCTACGCGCACGACGCCTACGCGGTGGGCGGGTTCGCCTTCCGCTCCTCGGCCAACGCGGTCGGCCACCACGGCACGCTGCGCTTCAACTGGGTGATGGTGGCGGCCGACACCGGCGCCCTGGAGGCGATCGGCTTCGACTTCGTGGTGCTGGACGACCAGGGTCGGATCACCGCCGACTACCAGTACATCGACACCCCGCCGTCCTACACCGTGCCGCCGCCGGCGGCCGCCTGAGCCCACCGAGGCCGGCCGGGGGTTGCAGCCCCGGCCGGCCTCGGTGCGTCCCGGCCCGGATCGGCGGATCAGCGGCGCAGCAGTGCCGCGGTGGCCGCGTCGGCCGGGAAGAAGGTCTCGATCGCCAGCTCGGCGACGGTGATGTCGAGCGGCATCCCGAAGGTGGCGATGGTGCAGAACAGCGCCAGCTCCTCGCCGCGGTGCCCGATCCGCAGCGGCACCATCAGGTCGCCGGTGTCCGGCACCTCCGGCTCGGGGCCGCCGGCGCCCGGGTAGGCGGTGAGCTCGCGGTGGAGCTCGGACAGCCGCGGTTCGGCGGTGAGCGCGACCCGCCGCTGCAACCGGGTGAGCAGGTGGGCGCGCCACTCGGCGAGGTTGAGGATGCGCGGGGCCATCCCCTCGGGGTGCAGGGCGAGCCGCAGCGCGTTCATCGGCCCGCGCAGCAGGTGCGGGGCGGCGCCCTCGGTGAACACCTCGAAGCCCCGGTTGTGCTCGACGATGTTCCAGCCGCGGTCCACCACCAGCGCGGGCAGCGGGTCGTGGCCGGCCAGGATCTGCCGCAGGGTGTCACGCACCGGGGCCATCTCCTCGGCGTCCAGCGGCGAGTCGCCGTACGCGGGCGCGAAGCCGGCCGCCAGCAGCAGGTGGTTCTGCTCCCGGTGCGGCAGTTCGAGCTGCTCGGCGAGGCGCAGCAGCATGTCCCGGCTGGGCGCGGAGCGGCCCGTCTCCAGGAAGCTCAGGTGTCGGGTGGAGATCTCCGCGCGGGTGGCGAGCACGAGCTGGCTCAGCCCCCGCTGCTCGCGCCAGTGGCGCATCAGCTCCCCGACCGGTCGCTGGACCCGCCGGTCCGTGGCGGTGGTCACTCTGGTCACCTCTCCACCCTGCGGCATCCGGGGCGGTCGGCACAACTCGCCGGACCGACGGGCCGTCAGGCTCGGTACGCGCACGGCGGGGGGACGGCTGCGAGCCGTCCCCCCGCCGACTGCCTGTCATCAGATGGTGAACCGGTAGTGGGCGGTGAACAGGCCGTCCTCGCCGCGGATCAGGAAGTCCACGCCGGTGCGGGCGGGGCCGCCGTCGGCCGGGAAGAGCTCCCAGGCGTAGCGGACGGCGTCGTGCTGGGTGGAGGCGTGGCCGTACAGCCGGCGGACCTCGCCCTGCGGGGTGGCGGCCAGCGCGGTGAGCACGTCCCGCTCGGCGGAGTCGTCGACCAGCCGGGCGTCCTGGCTGTAGAGGGCGGCGGCCTGCTTGCGGCGCAGGTCCTCGTCGCCCTCGCGGCCGAGCGCCAGCAGGCGGCCGGCCAGCTCGTCCAGCTCGGCGACGGGGGCCGGCGGCTCGTTGAACTGGTAGTCGACCCGCAGCCGGCCCTCCTCGTCCAGCAGGACGAAGTCGAAGCCGACGGCCAGCACGTCCCGGCTCTTGCCGGGGGTCATCTCCCAGTTGAAGACGCCCGCGTCGTGGTGGGTGACCAGGTTGTCGCGGTGCCGGAACAGCAGGCCGGAGCCGCCCACGAACTGCTCGTACGCCTCGGTGACGCGGGCGTCCAGGGCGTCGGTGCCGCGGAACACCCGGGTCTGGGTGTAGTGCACGCCGTCCGCGGTCCACAGCTGGGCCACGGCGGCCCGGCGGGTGGCCGCGTCGGGCTCGTTCCAGACCGCCACGTAGCGGTCGAGCAGGGTGTCGGTTGCGGTCACGGGGGTTCCTCTTTCGGTGGTTCGCGGGAGCGGGAGGGGACGGCCACCCGCCCCGGCCGTGGTGCTGGTCGGCCGGGGCGGGGTGGGTCGATCGGGTTCGGTCACTTGCCGGAGTTGCCGCGCGGCAGGACCTGGACCAGGGCGGCGAGCAGGACCGCCACGCCGACCAGGAAGATCACGCTGCTGTCGAAGGCGTGCGGGTAGTCGCCGACGGCGGGGGTGTTGCCGAGCGCGTTGTAGAAGATGATGCCGATGATCGAGACGCCCAGCGCGTTGCCGATCTGCAGGGCGGTGGTGAGCACGCCGGAGGCCGCACCCGCGTACTGCGGGGAGACCCGGGCGAGCACGGTGGAGGCCAGCGGGGCGACCGCCAGACCCATGCCGGCACCGTCGATGACCAGGCCCGGGATGAGCCAGAGGATGTGACCGGTGGTGCCGATCTGGGCGGCGGTGATGCCCAGCACCACCAGGCCGGCGCCCATCAGCAGGGCGCCCAGCGCGATCACCTGGCGGCCGAGCTTGGCCGCGAACTTGCCGGCGTTCATCGAGGTGTACATGTACCCCGCGCCGATCGCCGCGAACAGCAGACCGGCCTGCAGGGCGTCCAGACCGCGGCCGCGCTGCACGTACAGGGCGAAGACCAGGAAGAACGAGGCCTGGCCCATCCAGAACACCAGCTGGCTGCCGAGGCCCGCGACGAAGGCACGCTCGCGGAACAGCGACAGGTTGACCAGCGGGGAGCCGCCGCGGGCGGCGAGCCGGCTCTCCTGCAGGCCGAACAGGACGAACAGGACCACGGCCGCGGCGAAGCTCAGCCAGGTCCACAGCGGCCAGCCCTTCTCCCGGCCCTCGATGAGCGGGAGCACCAGGGCGACCAGGGCGAGGGTGATCACGGCGACGCCGACCAGGTCCAGCTTGGGCTTGCCGGGGGCGCGGGTCTCCGGGACGTACTTCAGGGTCAGCGCGATGATCGCGGCGCCGATCGGCAGGTTCACCAGGAAGCAGGAGCGCCAGCCGAGCCCGGCGATGTCCGCCTGGATCAGCAGACCGCCGATGAGCTGCCCGAACACGGCGGCCAGGCCCATCGCCAGGCCGTACCCGGTGAACACTTTCAGCTTGGCCGCACCGGTGTAGATGGTGCCCAGGATGGCCAGCACCTGGGGGGCGAGCAGGGCCGCCGAGATGCCCTGGCCGACCCGGGCGGCGACCAGGTACTCGCCGCTGGTGGCGATGCCGCAGAACAGCGAGGCCACCGTGAAGAGCGCGAGGCCGAGCAGGAACATCTTGCGGCGGCCGTAGAGGTCGCCGAGGCGGCCGCCGGTGATCAGGCCGACGCCGTAGGCCAGGCCGAAGCCGGCCACCACCCACTCGATCGCCGAGGCGGTCGCGTTCAGGTCGGCCTGGGTCGACGGGATGGCGACATTGACGATGAAGAAGTCCAGCGTCGTCATGAATACGCCGGAGAGCACGATCGGCAGAATCGCCCGGTGTGGCTCGGCCGCGACTTCCGCGACCGGCGCCGACGGCGCTGCCGTGGCGGGGTTTGTCTCAGTGGTCATAGGTCCAACTCCTGGTCGATCACGAGGTCCTGCTCTGCCACAGCCGATCCGGAGGCTGTGTCCAGCTTGGCCGCCCCTGACATGGGCGGTCAATTACCTGGGAGGTAATGCGTACGGCCCCGCAGGCTGACGATTCGCTGACGAACGGTATTGCCGCAAAGTCGCCCGAAAGCCCTTCCGCGGGTACCGCCGGAGGATTTTCGGGAATCTGTTCGGGTGCTTGATGATCATTTCGGGAACGCGAAACCGGGGACGCCGTGGCACGTGGTCGGGAGATTCGCCCGATGTCGGACGCCCCCGGAAAGCACGGTGACAGAGCACCCTGGAGCCCCCGCTGACCGGCGGTGGAGCGGCGCTGGAGCCCCGGTCCGAGCGGCCTCGACGGCGCTCACGCCCTCCAGCCGGATTCGAGCCCCCGACCCGACAATCCGCACGCCTGTTCCGCCGGCAACCAACCGCTCATCACACAGGGGGAACACATGCAGTTCAGGATCCTGGGCCCGGTCGGGGCCGTCGTCAACGGCCGCTTCGCCACCGTCCCCGGAACGAGACAACGCACCCTGCTGGCCACCCTGCTGATCCGGGCCCGGCGCCTGGTGCCCACCGAGCAGCTCTACACCGAGCTCTGGGGCGACAACCCGCCGGCCACCGTCGAGAACTCGCTCCAGGCCCACGTCTCCCGGCTGCGCCGCACGCTGCGGCGGCTGGCCGGCCCGCACGGCGAGGTGCCGCCGCTGATCACCCAGGCGTCCGGGTACATCCTGGACGTCGCCCCCGAGGACGTGGACCTCTTCCTGTTCCGCGAACGGCTCGCCGCGGCCCGGCACGCCGTCGCCGGCGACCCGGAGGTGGCCGGCTCGCTGCTCGAGGGCGCGCTCGGCCTCTGGCAGGGCAGCCCGATGCAGGACGTGACCCCCGGACCGCTCTGCCAGAGCATCGCGCTGCAGCTGGACGAGGAGTACCTGGCGGCCCAGGAGGACCGGCTGTGGATGGGCGCCCTGTGGGGCGAACCGACGCACGTCATAGGCGAGTTGAAGCGGATGAGCGTGGCCCACCCGTGGCGCGAGCGGATCACCGAGATGCTGATGCGCGCGCTGTACCGGTCCGGCCGGCAGGCCGAGGCGGTCGAGGTCTACAACACCGCCCGGCAGCGGCTGATCGACGAGCTCGGGATGGAGCCCTCGCCCCAGCTCAAGCAGCTGTTCCGGGAGGTCCTGATCCAGGCCCCCGCCCTGCACCAGCCGGCCGGCCAGCACCTGCTGCGCACGGCCTGACCGCCGGGCGACCGGCCGGATCCGCACCGGCCGCCCGGACGCGAACGGCGCGACACCCGCCCGGGTGTCGCGCCGTTCGCGCGTTCAGCCCTCGACCGCTCCACCCGGCAGGATCCGCCGGAAGCCGGTGTACGGCACCAGCGCCTCGGGCAGCAGCACCGAGCCGTCCGGCTGCACGCCCTGCTCCAGCAGCGCCGCCACGGTCCGCCCGATCGGCAGCGCCGAACCGTTCAGGGTGGCGGCCGGCTGCTTGCGGCCCTCCGCCGTCCGGTGCCGGATGCCCGCCCGGCGGCCCTGGAAGGCGCCGCAGTCCGAGACCGAGGAGATCTCCCGGTACGAGTCGCTGCCCGGCAGCCACACCTCGATGTCGTAGGTCATCCGGGCCGAGAAGCCCATGTCCCCGGCCGGCAACAGGACCACCCGGTACGAGAGTTCGAGTCGACGAAGGCACTCCTCCACCTGGCCGACCATCAGCTCCAGCTGCTCCTGAGCCTCCTCGAGCGCGCAGATCCGGACCAGCTCCACCTTCTCGAACTGGTGCAGCCTGAGCACCCCGCGGGTGTCCCGGCCGTACGAGCCGGCCTCGGCCCGGTAGCAGGGGGTGCGGGCGGTCATCGCCAGCGGCAGGTCCTTGGCCTCCAGCAGCTCCTTGGCCACCAGGTTGGTCAGCGGCACCTCCGCGGTCGGGATCAGGAACAGCTCCCGACCGCCGACCGAGGTGGCGAACAGGTCCTCCTGGAACTTGGGCAGCTGGCCGGTGCCGGTCATGGTCTCGCGGTTGACCAGGTGCGGCACCGCGTACTCGGTGTAGCCGTGCTCCCGGGTGTGCAGGTCGAGCAGGAACGAGGCGAGGGCGCGCTCCAGCCGGGCGCCGGCGCCGCGGCTGACGCTGAACCGGGCCCCGGACAGCGCGGCGGCCCGGCCCGCGTCCAGCACACCGAGCGACTCGCCGAGGTCGGCGTGGTGGCGGGCCTGGTCGGCCGCCGGGCGCAGCGGCGGGCCGCCCTTGCGGACCTCCACCGCGTGCTTCTCGCTGTCGCCGTCCGGCACCGCGTCGAGCGGCAGGTTGGGGATCCCCAGCAGGATCTCCTCCAACTCCAGTTCGACCGTGCGCAGCGCGGCCTCGGCCTCCTGGACCTGCTCGCGCAGGCGGCGCGACTCCTCCCGCGCCGCCTCGGTCGGCCGGCCGCCGCGGGAGGAGCGCTTCAGCTCGCCGCGGAGCCGGTCGACCGCCTCCAGGGCCGCGACCCGGCCGCGGTGCAGCGCGCCCAGGGCCTCCAGGTCGAGCCGGTGCCTGCGCCGGCCGAGCCGGCGCACCGCCTCGGGACCCAGCTCGATCAGCTCGCGTACGTCGTGCACGGGACTCTCCTTCGGAGCGAAGTCGGACTCCTCGACGGGGGCAACCGTCGGTGTCGGGTGATCGGGCGGGGCCTCAGCGGGTGGGCACCAGGTCGGGGGTGGCGGGGCGGGCCGGCTCGGGATCGGGCGCCGCGGCGGCCAGGCCGCGGTAGCGGGCGGGTCGGGCGGCGCGCAGCCACAGGCCGTGGCCGAGGCCGAGCACGCCGATCACCGGGACGGCCCAGGGCAGCGCGGAGACCAGGGCGCTGTGGGTGCCGGTGAGCAGGTCGAAGTTGCCGACCACCAGCCAGACCGTGGCGGCCAGCCCGGCGAAGCCGAGCAGCGGGGCGACCACGCCCTGCCAGACGCCGGCCGCCGCGCCCTTGCGGGCGAGCCCGAGCACGGAGAGCGCCGCCAGGGCCTGGAGCACCACGATCCCCAGCGTGCCCAGCCCCAGCATGCTGGTGGTCAGGTCCGCGTACGGGTCGAGGCCGGCCAGCGCGAAGCCGGCCACCACCAGCACGCTGAGCACGGTCTGCGCGATGCTGGCCAGGTGCGGGGAGGCGTACCGGGGGTGCACCGCGCCGAGCCGGCGGGGCAGCAGGCCGTCGTCGGCGAGCACCTGGGCGTACCGGTTGGCCGCGCTGTGCAGGGCCAGGGTGGCCGCGAACAGGCTGGTGCAGAGCATGATCTGGAGCACGGTGGCGCCGGTGCTCCCGAGGTAGTCCGAGCCCAGCACGAAGAACAGGTCGCCGAGCTGGTCGCCGGCGGTCTGCCGGACGGCGTCGGGGCCGATCGCGCCGACCGCCGCCCAGCTGGTCAGCGCGTAGAAGCCGGCGATCAGCACCACGGCGACGTAGGTGGCGCGCGGCACGCTGCGGCGCGGGTCCTTGGCCTCCTGGCCGTACAGCGCGGCGGACTCGAAGCCGATGAAGGAGACGAAGGCGAACATCAGCGAGACCCCGAGGCCGGGGCCGGTCGCGATGTGCGGGGAGAAGGACTCCAGCGGCAGCGCGGAGGCGCCCTTGCGGCCGAGGATGGCGAGGTCCAGCGCGGCCAGCACGCCGATCTCACCGATCATCAGGACGGCCAGCACCCGGGCGCTGACCGCGATGTCGCGGTAGCCGAGGACGGCGACCGCGACCAGGCCGACCGCGGCGCACAGCTGCCACGGCAGGTCGAGGCCGTGGGCGGCGAGCACCAGCTGGGTGAAGTAGCCGAGCGCGCCGACCAGGCCGACGGTGGCGCAGTTGTAGGCGAGCAGCGCCACCCAGCCGCTGCCGACCGCGAGCGGGCGGCCGAGGCCGTCCGCGATCGAGGCGTAGAAGCCGCCCGAGCCGCCGGTGCGGCGGGCGCTGACGGCGTAGCCGACCGAGAAGCAGAGCAGGGTGATGCCGGCGAAGGCGAAGGCCGCGGGCACGCCCGAGCCGGTGCCGATCGCGAAGGCCAGCGGCACGGTGCCGACCATGGCGGAGAGCGGGGCCGCGGCGGCGACGATCAGAAAGACGATGTGCCCGGTGGTCAGGCGTCTGGAGGTCAGGGGTTCGGCGGTCCGGGATTCGGCGGTCATCGGGGCGCTCCAGGTGGCGGAGGGGTTTGGGGATCCGGCGGGCCGGGCCGGGCGAGGGGGGAGGTCGCCGGGCCCGACCCGCCGGTGTCGGCCGGTCAGGGTGCGGCGATTGCCAGCACCGCGTTCTGCCCGCCGAAGCCGAGGGAGGTGCTGAGGGCCAGCTCGATCCTGGTGCCGGTCTCCTCGGTGGCGACCTTGATCTCCACCTCCGGGTCGAGGGTGTGCAGGTTGGCCGTGGGCGGCACCAGCTGCTGCTCGATCGAGAGCACGGTGAAAGCCGCCTCGATCGCGCCGGCCGCGCCGAGCAGGTGCCCGGTGACGCCCTTGGTGGAGGTGACCAGCGGGTCGCCGGTCAGCGTCCGCCGCAGCATCCGGGCCTCGGCCAGGTCGTTCAGCGGGGTGGCGGTGCCGTGCGCGTTGACGTGCTGGACGTCCCCCGTGCCGGCCCCGGCGTCCGCGAGCGCGGTGCGGACCGCGCTCTCCACGCCGAGCCCCTGGGGGTGCGGCGAGGTCATGTGGTGGGCGTCGGCGGTGGCACCGTAGCCGGCGATCCTGGCCCGGATCCGGGCCCCCCTGGCGCGGGCGTCGGCGGCCCGTTCCAGGATCAGCACGCCGGCGCCCTCCCCCGCGACGAAGCCGTCCCGGTCCAGGTCGAACGGCCGGGAGGCCGTCGCCGGGTCGTCCTCGCGGCGGGAGAGGGCACCCATCTGGGCGAACCCGGCCATGACCAGTGGGGTGATCATGGCCTCGCTGCCACCCGCCACGACCACATCGCAGCGGTCCAGCAGGAGCAGGTCACGGGCGGTGCCGACGGCGGTGGCACCGGAGGCGCAGGCCGTGGCGACCACCAGGTTGGGGCCGGTGGCGCCGAACTCGATGGCGGTCTGGCCGGCCAGCATGTTGGGCAGCTGCATCGGCAGCAGCAGCGGGGAGACCCGGGCCGGCGACTCCTCGACCAGGACCCGGTGCTGGGTCTCCACGGTGCCCGGGCCGCCGTCGGCGCAGCCGAGCACCACGCCGATCCGCGCGCCGTCCCAGGTCTGCGGGTCGAGCCCGGCATCGGCGATCGCCTCCCGGGCCGCGACCAGCGCGAACTGGGTGAAGCGGTCCAGCCGGTGGGCCCGGCGGCCGCCGAGCAGCTGCCCGGGATCCCAGTCGGGCACCCGGCAGGAGATCCGCACCGGGTTCCCCTCCAGGGCGGGGTCGAGCGCTGCGGTCGGGCGGCCGGCCCGGACCGCCGCCCAGGAGGCGGCGGTCCCGATGCCGGCCGGGGTGACCAGGCCGAGCCCGGTCACGGCGACGTCGATGCCGGCCATCAGACCCGAGCGCTCCGCTCTTCGATCAGGGCCGCCATGTCGCCGATGGTCTCGGCGTCCAGCAGCTCGTCGTCGCTGATCTCGACCCCGAGCTCCTTCTCGAGGACGAGCGAGAGCTCGACCACGGCGAGCGAGTCCAGCTCGACGTCCTCCTTGGTGGCCTCCGGGGTGACCTGCTCCGGCGACACCTTGAGCTTGCTGACCAGGATTTCCTTGAGCGTCTCGAACATCGGACAGTCCTTTCCGGGTGTGGCGTCAGTGCCCGAGGTCGGGCCAGGTGATGGTGGTGGCTCCCCAGGCCAGCCCGCCGCCGAAGGCGGTGAGCAGCACCCGGTGGCCGGGCCGCAGTTCGCCGCGTTCGGCGGCCTGGGCGAGCAGCAGCGGGATGGACGCGGCGCCGGTGTTGCCGACCCGCTCGATGTTGGACAGCCGGCGCTCGTCCGGGATCTCCAGACGGTCGGCGACCGCCTGCAGGATCCGGGCGTTGGCCTGGTGGGCGGCGAAGCGGTCGAGCTGGGAGAGCTCCCAGCCGGCCGTGCCGACCGCCTGCCGGGAGGCCTCGGTCATCCGCTCGACGGCGTGCCGGTAGGTGGCCCGGCCGGCCATCTGGAAGTACTCGTCGCCGGGCTTGGGTTCCTGCCGGGCCGAGCGGTGCCGGGAGCCGCCGCCCGGCACCGTGATCAGCTCGGCGTTGTCGCCGTCGCTGCCGAGCACGATCGGGCCGACCGCGCCCGGTTCGTCGGCCTCGCCGGCCCGCAGCACCACCGCGCCGGCCCCGTCGGCGAAGATCACCGCGGTGGTGCGGTCGCCGGGGTCGATGATGGTGGTGAAGGCGTCGGCGGCGATCAGCAGCACCCGTTCGGCGACCCCGGCGGCGATCAGGCCGGAGGCGGTGGCCAGGCCGTAGAGGAAGCCGGTGCAGACCGCGGAGACGTCGAAGGCGGCCACCCCGCCGAGCCCGAGCCGGGCGGCGACCGCCGGGGCGGTGGCCGGGCACGGGTGGTCGGGGGTGGTGGTGGCCAGGACGACCGCGTCGACCTGGGAGTCGTCCGCGGACTTCAGGGCCCGTCGGCCGGCCTCCACCGCCAGGTCGGAGGTGGCGGTGCCCGGGGCGACCATGTGCCGGGTGGAGATCCCGGTCCGGGTCCTGATCCACTCGTCCGAGGTGTCCAGCCGGGTGACCAGGTCACCGTTGGTCACCAGGTCGGGCGGGACGTACGAGCCGACCCCGACGATGACCGCGGCGCGTCCGGGCGGCGGGCCCGCGGTCATACCGCGTCACCCCCGCCGCTCGTGAGCACCTCGACCGGCAGGCCCATGTACGCCATCCGGGACTCGGCCATCTCGTCGGTCCAGCGCTCGGCCATGTCGTAGCGCTGCTCGGGCGTGGTGTCGAGCAGCCGGACGCCCGGCCACACCTCGTAGTCGCCGATCAGGTCGGCGTGGTCGAACATGCCCTGCTGGAAGAGTTCCTCGCGGTGCAGCACGAACGGCTTGTCCGGGATCTCGTCCCAGAGCTTGACGCCGGCCCGCAGGATCTCCAGCAGCCGCGGCCGGTACTCGGGGTGGGCGGCCACGTGGTCGCGCAGGATGGTGCTGGCGACCGTCAGGTGGCGGATCTCGTCGATGGCGGTGCCGCGGGAGATCTCGCCGGTGGCCGGGGAGAGCGGGGTCCACTTGCGCTCGCTGAGCTCGGCGGCCGGGGCGAGCACGCCCTCGATCACGATCGCGAAGACCGCCACCCCGCCGATGAAGTCGCCCTGGTCGCGGACGATGTCCAGGGTGAAGTCCTCGACCGGCTGGAGCACCGTGCGCCGGTAGTCGGCGGCCATCTCCTCGATGTCCCGCAGCAGGGTCGCCTCGGGGAGCCCGAGTTCGACCAGGTGGTTGCGGAACACCCGGGCGTGCCGGGCCTCGTCGAGCAGCTGGGTGGCGTAGAACTCCAGCTCCGGGATGCCCGGGGCGATCGCCACGTAGTACGACAGCAGCCTGGTGGCGATCTCCTCGGAGAGCCCGCGGAAGCCGAACTCCAGGGTCAGCGCCTCGCGAAGCGGGCCGGGGCGCCGCAGGAACTCCGGGACCACCGCGTTCTCGTGGTGTCCGGTGACGCCGCGCTCGCGCAGCGTGCCCTGGGCGACCTCGGTGATCCAGTAGGCCAGGTTGCACTGCTCGGGGCCGAGGGTGAGCTCCTTGGCTCCGTCCAGCAGACCGGGAGCCTCGTCCCAGTCCGCCTCGGGTGCCACTGAACCGGTCATGTCGGTACTCCTTGCTCGGTTGGTCGTCTTGGTGGGTCGGTCAGGCGTCCTGGGCGGGCTGGAGGGCGCCGCCGAACAGGCCGCCGGCGAAGCTGAGCAGCGGGGCTCCCTCGCCGGTGGCCGCGTGCACCACCTGGCCGAGCAGGACCTCGTGGTCGCCGACCCGCACGCACTCGGTGACCCGGCAGGCGTAGTGCGCCAGCGAGCCCTCCAGCAGCGGGGCGTCCGCGTACGGGGCGGAGGTCCAGGGCAGTCCGTCGAACTGCCGCGCGCCGTCCGGGCGGGAGCTGTCGGCGAACCAGCGGGCCACCGGGCCCTGGTCGCCGCCGAGCACGTTGACCGCGAACCGGCCCTCGGCGACGGCCAGTTCGGCGAGCACCGAGCCGGACTTCAGGCAGGCGCCGAGGATCAGCGGGGTGAGCGACACGGTGGTCACGGTGGAGACCGTGGTGCCGTGCAGCCTCCCCTCGTGGCTGACCGTCAGCACCGAGACCGGCGAGGCCAGGTGGCGCAGGGCGCGGCGGCGCAGCTGGGCCGGCGAGGGCGCGGTCCGTACCTCGGCCGCGGTGCTCACCGGGTGGCTCCGGGCAGCACCGGCTCCGGTGCGGCCTCCCCGTGGGCCTGCGGGCGGGCGGCCGGACGGCGGTCGGCGGGCAGGTGGCCCACCGGCACCGGGTCGAAGGTGTGCGCGATCGGCTTGGGGTGGGCCAGGCCCAGGTCGTCCAGCAGCCGCAGGTAGCCGGTCTGCCGGACCGGCTCGAACGGTAGCGCGAAGGACTTCATGAAGTTGCCGAACAGGCCGCGGTCGCCGAACAGGTGGAACGGGATGACCAGCAGCGCCCACTCGGGCTTGACCAGCCAGCACCACAGGGCGGCCACCGCGCCCTGGGTGATCAGGCTGTGCATGATGTTGTAGGCCACGTAGTAGCCCTTGGCGATGGGCTGCCCGCCGGACTTGCGGAAGGCGATGGCACCCGGGATGTAGCCGATCAGGTCGATGTAGAGGAACAGCCCGATCGCCGGCAGCCAGCGGACGTCGCCGAGGTGGGCGATCAGGACGCCGGTGGTCACCGCGAAGGCGACCAGGTACTCGGCGCGGTGCAGCGAGTAGGTTCTCGGGGTCTCGAAGGGGTTTGCCTGGTCCATTGCTTCACTCCTGGAGCGGCGGGCCGAAGGGTCGAGGGGTCAGCGGGCGGCCGCGGCCGGGGTGGTGAGCTCGATGTCGCCGACGATCCGGGTGCCGGTGAACAGGCCGGTGACGGCCCAGGCGACGGTCTCCCGGATGACCCGCTCGGCGATCGGGTCGAGGATGCCTTCGAGGCTGGGGATGCCGAAGTCGAAGTCGGCCTCGAAGTGCACCGCGACGTCGTCGCCGTCCTGGCTCATCCGCCAGGTGCCGGTGAAGCTGTCGAAGTCGCCGTCGGTCTGCTCGAAGCGGATCTCCAGCTGCTCGGGCAGGAAGGTGTCGGCCTCGGTCCAGCGCAGCAGGCCGCTGCGGAAGTGCAGCTCCCAGCTGGAGCTGCCGACCGGCTCGGGGAGGGTGGAGTGCACGGTGGTGGCCCGCACGTGCGGCGCCAGCTCCGGGTAGCGCTCCCAGCGCAGGACGGCCGCGTAGACGTCCTCGGCGCGCTCGGAGCTCACCACGGCGTCGAGTTCGACGTGTCGCATGGGTCAGTTACCGCCTTCCGGCATCTTGGCCGAACCCGAGATCAGGTCGAGGGTGGCCTTGTGGAACGCGTCGAGCAGGTACTCGACGTCGGTGTCGCTGAGGATCGCCGGCGGCGTGAAGCGCACCACCGAGCTGCCGTTCATGGAGTGGTTGGCGACCACGCCGTGGTTGAAGAGCTCGATCAGGAGCTCGCCGGCCAGCCCGGCCTCGACCAGCTCGACGCCGATCAGCAGGCCCTGGCCGCGCACGTCGACCACCAGGTCGGGGATGTTGCGGTGGGCGATCTCGGCGATCCGCGGCAGCAGCCGGGCGCCGAGCTCCTGGGCCCGGGTGACCAGCCGCTCCTCCTGGATCGCCTGGACGGCGCCCTGGACGGCCGCCATCAGCAGCGGCTGCCCGGAGAAGGTGGCGGTGTGGACGTACGGGTCCTTGTCGAAGGGCTTGAAGGCCTGCCGGGTGGCGATCGCCGCGGAGACCGGCACCACGCCGCCGCCCAGCGCCTTGCCGGCCAGCAGGACGTCCGGCTGGATGCCCTCGACGTCCGCGCCCCACCACTCGCCGAGCCGGCCGAAGCCGGTCTGGACCTCGTCCAGGATCAGGAAGCCCTCGAACTCGCGGACCAGCTCCTCGACCCGCTTGAGGTAGCCCTTGGGCGGGATGATCACGCCGCCCTCGCCCTGCACCGGCTCGATGATCACGCAGACCTGGCCCGGGTGGGCGGCCAGCTCGGCGCGCAGCGCGTCCTCGTCGCCGTACGTGAGGTGCGTGACGTCCGGGATCAGCGGGCGGAACGGCGCCTGGTAGACCTCCTTGGCGGTGGCCGAGAGGGCACCGAGGGTCTTGCCGTGGTAGCCGCCCTTGAACGAGACGGTGCGCTTGCGGCCGTTGGCGCGGGCCAGCTTGAGGCCGGTCTCCACCGCCTCGGCGCCGGAGAGGGCGAAGTGCACCCGGTCCAGGCCGTCCGGGGTGACCGAGGTGAGCGCCTCGGCGGCGCGGGCCACGGTCGGCTCCAGCAGGATCCGGGTGGCCACCGGGTGGGTGTGCAGCTGGCGGCTGACCGCCTCGATCACCAGCGGGTGGCGGGCGCCCATGATGAACACTCCGTAGCCGCCCGCGTTCAGGAAGCGCTCGCCGTCGCTGGTGGTCAGCCAGGCGCCGGAGGACTCCACCTCCATGTGGCTGCCGAACAGCTCGGCGAGGGTGGCCCGGCCCTTGCTGAGGTGCGCCCGGTACAGGTCGAGGATCTCCCCCTCGGTCTCCACCCGGCCCAGGTCGGCCCGGGTTTCTTGGATCACGGTCACGTCTGAACTCCTCATCGAAATGACGTCCGGTCAGGACAGGTCGAGCGACTCACCGTTGAAGTACGCCAGCAGCGCCTCGGCCGCACTGGCCCGGGACGGCGGGTGGAAGGCCAGCGGTCGGACGGCGGTGGCCTGCTTGGCGTGGTCGGAGGAGCGGATGAAGTCCAGCCCGCCGAGCAGCTCCAGGGCCTGGTCGGCGGCGCGGTTGAGCGCCTCCTGCGCGGCGAACCGGGCCACCAGCACCTGCGCGACCGCCTCCTCGCCGCCCACCCCGTCGCGGACCGCGCGGGCGGTGCCCTCCAGCAGGCCGGCGGCGGCCTCGATCCGGATCGCGGCGTCCGCGCGGTCGCCCGCGCTGCCGCGGCCGCGCTGCAGGACGTGCTCGACCAGGCCGGAGGCCGCGCCCAGGTAGCCCGAGGAGATCAGCAGCTCGAACCAGACGAAGCCGGCGTTCTGCAGGTCCTCGATCCGGTGCGGGTCCTCCTCGGTGGTGCGGATCACCAGCTCCTCGGGCACGAACACGTCGGCCAGCTGCACCTCGTCGCTCTCGGCGGCGGCCAGCACGTCGTTGCCCCAGAACGGGTGGACGGTCAGGCCGGGCGAGTCGGCCGGGATCAGCGCGAGCGCCAGCTCCGGCCGGCCGTCGGAGCCCGGCACGGCGATCGAGGCGGTCAGCAGGTCCATCGAACCGGCCAGGCTGCACGGCTTCTTGGAGCCGTTCAGCCGGTAGCCGCCGACGGTCACCGCGGCGGTCACCGCGGGGGTCAGGATGTTCTGCTGGGTGCGGCCCTCGGCCCAGCCGGAGGCCATCAGCCGCTGCTGGGGCACCACGCTGTGCAGCAGCGACAGCTGGGGCTCGGACAGCCGGTCGGTGCCGTCCGCCAGCGCGTACAGCATCGCGGCGGTGAAGTGGTGCATGGTCACCGCGGCCGCCAGCGAGGGCGACAGTGCGCCGAGCGCACGCTGCACCCGGACCGCGTCCAGCGGGTCGGAACCGTGGCCGCCGTAGGCCACCGGGACCAGCAGCGCCACACCGTCGTGCGCCCGGAACAGGTCGATCACCGGGCTGTCGGCGGCCTCCCGCTCGGCGTACGGGATGTCGGCGAGGGCCTTCACCAGCCCGGGGTGGTACCGCTCGCTGGTCTCGCGGGCGGTTTCGAGGGAGCGCATGGCAGGACAACCTCCAGCGGGGGTCGGACGGGGGGCCGGCCCGGACGCGCGGCCCGGGCTCTGGGCCGGGCTCGCGGTTCGGGCACGCGGTTCGGGCACGCGGTTCGGGCACGCGGTTCGGGCACGCGGCCCGGGTGCCGGTCAGGCCTCGAAGGCGCCGAACACGGTCTCGATCGGGCTGACGTCGCGTGCGACGCTGACGCCCTGGACGTGCGAGGTCTTGAGCATCGGGTAGTTCGCCTCGCCGTAGACGCCGCCGGTCAGGCCGGTGCCGCCGTGGCTCGGCAGGTACGGCAGGAAGCCGATGTGCGAGTCGTTGATCTTCAGCAGGCCGCCGTTGGTGACCCGCTGCACGAAGGCGTTGATCACCCGGGCGGACTTGGCCCAGAGCGAGTTGCGCAAGCCGTACTCGTTGCTGTTGACGAAGTCGATGAAGCTGTCCAGCAGCTGGTCGTTGGGCGCCGCCTCGGGCACCACGATCGGCAGCAGCGGGAAGAACGTCTCGTGCCGCACCACGTCGTGCTCGCGGGCGCCGGCCAGGCCGTTCACCCGGACCACGGTGGGCTGCAGGAAGACGCCGGTCTCGGACGGGGTGCCGTCCACCTCGGTGCGCTGCCCGCCGGTGATCAGCTCGGCCCCGTGGTCCAGGGTCTGCTTCAGCAGGGCGAAGAACTTCTCGCTCCGGCGGACCGGCGAGAGCAGCACGTCCTCGTCCTCCGGGTAGCCCGGCTTGACGGTGGCGACCTGCTTCTTGACCTCCTCGATCAGCGCGTCGGCGATCGAGGGGTGCGCCAGCACGTAGTTGGGCACCATGCAGATCTGGCCGGAGCCGTAGAAGGACTCCCGGATCGCCTCGGCCGCGTACGTGAGGTCCGCGCCCTCCCAGACGATGATGCCGTCGTTGCCGGCCAGCTCCAGGATCGGCTTCTTGCCGTGCGCCACGCACTGCTCCTGGAAGCGCAGGCCCTCCTGGCTTCCGCCGATGTAGAAGATGTCGTTGACCAGCGGGCTCTCCACCCAGCGGTCCAGGGTCTGCTTGGGGTTGCTGCAGACCGCGTTGAGCACCCCGGGCGGGGCACCGACCTCGTCCAGCAGCGGCGCCACCACGTCGCGCAGCACCCACATGGTGGACAGCGCGATGCTGCGCGGGGCCCGGACGACCACGGCGTTGCCCGCCATCAGGGCGAGCACGGCGAGCGCGGCGCTCGGGGCGGGTGCGTTCTGCGGCGGGTTGAAGGCCACCACGCCGTCCGGCTGGCGGCGCACGATCAGGCGGCGGCCGTTGTGGTCGAACTCGGTGTGCATCCGCTGGCGGTACCAGTCGATGCTCTCCTCGCTGTAGACCTGGAGCAGGCAGCTGAGCTCCCAGCGGGCCAGCTTCACCGGGTGAGCCTCGGAGACCAGCATGTCGACGAACTCGTCCTGGCGGCGCAGCAGTTCCTCGCGGAACAGGGTGCCCAGGCGCAGCCGCCGCTCGAGCGGCACGGCCGCCCAGCCGGGGGCGGCGGCCGCGGCGGCCTCGGTGGCGAGGTCGATCGCGGCGTCGCCGGCGATCGCGCAGCGGCCCACCACGTACGGGTGCTCGGCGGCGTCCGAGTCCGGGTCCTGCTCCAGCGCGCGCTTCAGGCTGACGCTGGTGAACACGTCCTCCAGCAGCGAGCGGGCGCTGACGGTGTAGACCCAGCCGTCGCCCTCCACGTCCTTTCCGGCGATGTACAGCGGGTAGCTGCTCAGCGGCTTTTCCCGACCGCCGGAATTACCGGGAAGAATCCCCGACGCCGTTTCGTCAAGAAGCATGATCAGGCCTTTCCGAAGGCACGGTTCCATGTCCGAATCGACTTGATGGTGACAAGGGGGTCTGACCCGCGCCTGACACGGAACTGATGCCGCCGCGCCGGCGCCCGGTACGGCGGCGACCGGGGCCGCGGAGCACCCGGGCGGTGCTCGGCCGGCGCTCGGGGCGGGCTCGGGACCTGCTCGGAACCGGCCCGAGAGCTGCTCGGAACCGGCCCGGAACCGGGACCGGAACCGGCTCGGGAACGGCCGATGCCCGGCCGCCAGAGCAGGCGACCGGGCATCGGACTCGCGCGGAGAGGGCAGGATTCGAACCTGCGAAGGCGGGCAGAACCACCCGACCGGAGCCAGGGCCCCGGCCCCCGATGAACCGCTCCGGGCACCTCTCCTCGTGTTCGGCCGGGTGTCCCGTGCCGTTCACAGGAGCAACTCTGCCAGCCATTCCTGATATTCGCCTGACCGGCTGCTGACTCTGCGCCACGGTCTTTCTCCAGCCCTTTCCCCTCGTCATTTCCGGGTGCTGTACTTGCTTGACCGCCCCACCCCGCGAAGGGAAATCCACATGGCACCGTCCGCCGCGACCGCGACCGAGGCCGAGAGCCCGGTCCTGTCCGCCGTCAGCACCCACACCCAGTCCGAGAACCCCAGCTCCTTCCTGGCGCTGAACTCCGGCAACAGCGTCTTCACCACCCCCGGCGCGGACGGGATCGCCGTCTACCGCCGCACCGGCCGGCACCTGGTCCAGTTCGGCGGCCCGTTCGTCGCACCCGAGACCTACGACCTGCTGCTGGACGGCCTGGTCGACCACGCCCGGTCGCAGGACCTCCAGCTGGTGGCCGTCCAGCTGCAGCGGGCGGACGCCGAGCGCTACGCCGCCCACGGCTTCACGGTCAACCAGCTCGGCGCCTCCTGGGCCGTCCACCTGCCGGACTTCAGCCTGCGCGGCACCCGCTTCATGCAGCTGCGCAACAAGATCTCCCGGGCCTTCCGCAACGGCCTCCAGGTCAAGGAGGTGACGGCCGAGGACTGGCAGGACGGCATCGCCGAGATCGACAACGCCTGGCTCGGCTCCAAGGGCGACCACGCCCGGCAGCTGGAGTTCCTGGTCGGCCAGATCGGCGGCCCGGCCCAGGCGCACCGCCGGCTGTTCGTCGGCACCATCGACGGCGCCCCGGTGGCGTACATCTCGTACTCCCCGGTCTTCGGCAGCCGGGCCGGCTGGATGCACGACCTCAGCCGCCGCATCCCCGGTGGCTCGCCCGGCCTGATGGAGGCGATCAACTCGAGCGCCATCGAGGTCTTCCGCAGCGAGGGCGTGGACTGGCTGCACTTCGGCTTCACCCCGTTCACCGGGCTCGGCGAGGAGAACGAACTCCCGGGCTACAGCCCCTCGTTCCAGTGGCTGATGCACTTCCTGTGGGAGCACGGCGAGGCGATCTACCCGGCGCAGACCCAGCTCGCCTACAAGGACAAGTGGGCCCCGGACGTGCTGCTGCCCGAGTACGTGGCCTTCCAGGGGCCGGCCTCGCTGGCCTCCTTCGCGCACATCTTCCGCGCCTGCAACGCCTTCTGACCCCGACCGACCCGACCCCGCCCCACCCGAGGAGAGCACTCATGACCGAGCAGGACCTCTCGACCGACGCGCTGAAGGAGAAGGTCGTCGAGTCGTTCATGGCCATCATCGGCGCCCCGGACGACCTGGCGACCGCGCAGGCCGCCGACGACGTGGTGCGCGCCCTGGACGCCCGGCTGACCGTCGAGGCGGCCGGCGTCTGAGCCCCCCGTACCGCACCGGCCGACGGCGCGGTGTCCAGGTCCCGCCCCGCGGGCCTGCGGCACCGCGCCGTCCGGCTCCCGGCCCCACCCCCGTCCCGCGATCCGTCCGAGCCCGAGGAGCAGCCATGGCATCGCCCGTCCCGCACCGCCCGGCCGTCCGCCCGGTCGCACCCGCACCCGCACCCGCACCCGTCCGCCTGACCCTCGTCCGGCCGCCCGCACCGGCGCCCTCGAGGGCGCCCGCGGCGGCACCGGCCGAGGCCCCGCCGGCCGGCCCCGGCCGGCTGCTGCTGGCCGTCGCCGACGCCGGGCTGGCCTTCGCCGTCCTGCTATCGCTGTGGGAGCTCGGCACGTACGGCTACCGGCTGCTGTGCGACTGACCCGCCCGGCGCGGCCTGCGTGGCCGGGCCGGCCCGGGCGGCCGTCCGGGCCCGGACGCCGCAATGCCCCGGGGCCCGGCGCCGTCCACCGTGCGGTGGACGGCGCCGGGCCCCGGGGGGGCGCGGGGGCCGGGCGGGCCGGGGGGGGGGGGGCCGGGGGCGCCCGCCACCCGGGCGCGGGCCGCGGCCCAGGCCCGCCCCCGGGGGTGCTCGTAGGCCACCGCGGGCTCCAGGTAGAGCTCGAACTTCTCCTCGATGTCGCCGAAGAGGCTCAGCGCCGCCACGGAGTCCATCCCGAACTCAGCGAACGGCATCTCGGTGTTGATCTCGCTCTCCGGGCGGGAGAGGTAGCTGCTGAGCCGCTCGACCAGCCAATCGCGGATGTCCTGCTCCACCTGCTCAAGGTGAATCGATCCCTGGACTGTCATCAGATACTCCTTCGCAGTGGCGTCTCGCCCGCAGGGTGCACCTCCTCCCTCAAGAGCGACTCGAACCGATCTGGATCTGCTGCTCGGGGGCGGGCCGGAGCCCGGCCCGCCCCCGGTCAGGCCGCGGTGCGCCAGCTGCGCGGCGAGGGGTAGTCGATGCCGACCGGCCGCAGCCAGGTCCGCACCCGTCGGGAGGCCGGCTCGGCGGCCTCGGCGCGGGCGGCCAGCGCGGCGGCCAGCACCACGGTCAGTACGGCGAGTTCCTCGTCGGTCGGCGAGCCTCGTTCGACGATGATGGTCATCCGGTCTCCCTCAGGTGGGCGGGTTGCCGTGCTTGCGGCTGGGCAGGTCGGCGTGCTTGGTGCGGAGCATGGCGAGGGAGCCGGCGAGCACGGCCCGGGTCTCGGCCGGGTC
>NZ_JBEOUL010000032.1:0-77131 GCF_040304075.1 Kitasatospora sp. NPDC094015 | reverse complement strand
GTCCACCTGCGGCAACAAAGGGGCTATCCGCTCCCATGCCGCATCCGTCAACTCACCTCGACCTGCCACAAGATCAATTATCAGACAGGCTCTAGCGGACCGGACCGGTGCTCCTCCGACCGCCGATCTTCGGCGCCCGGGGGAGCACCGGCCCTTTTCCGTAGGCGATATGACGCTACGTCAGGCCTGATCGGCCGGCAGCGGGTCCGCGAGGTAGCAGCGCAGCAGTCGCTTGCACTCCGCGATCAGTGCCGGATCGCCGTCCGGATCGGTGCGGAAGGCCAGCTTGAGCACCGCGTCCGCGCACTCCAGGCCGACCCGGACGGCCAGCGGGAAGGCGGTCGGGTCGAGCAGGCCGCCCCCGATCTCCTGGATCCGCAGGGCGACGGTGGAGTTGTTGTCGAGGTCGGCGCTGAGCAGGTGCTCGTCGTCGGCGAGGTCGGCCGGGACGCGGTCGACCAGGCCGAAGTCCAGGTGGCCGAAGCCCGGGACGGCCCGCTTCATCGCCACGAACTCCTCCACCGCCAGGTCCACGAACCCCGCCACGCCCGGCGGCGCCTCGGCGGTGATCCGCCGGCCCAGCCGGTCCAGGTAGTGGTCGAGGTTCCGCGCGGCGAGCGCGGCCAGCAGGCTCTCCTTGCCGGAGAAGAACTGGTACAGGGTGCCGATCGGCACCTGGGCGCGGTGGGCCACCTCCTTGGTGGTCAGCGCGCTCGCGCCCACCTCGTCCAGCAGCCCCGCGCACGCGTCGAGCAGCCGCTCGTACCGCTCCTGGCTGCGCTGCTGCACCGGGCGGCGCCGCAGTGCGCCCGCCTGGTCCCGCTCCCGTCCGCCCACCTGCCCCGTCATGCGCCCACTCTGCCGCATCCGGCGCGTCCGGGGCCAATCTCCGCCCCACGCGGGCTCCCGCTCCGCCGACCTGCGGCGGAGCGGGGCGGACGGGGGTGCGGCACGGTGCGGTGCAGTGCGGACGCAGGACGGGCCGGGCCCGGCCGGTGGCGCCGTGCGGAGCTGCGCACGGCGCCACCGGCGAACCGGCGCTCGGCGTCAGCCGGTGGCGGCGGTGAGGTGGTGGGCGAGGAAGGCGACGCTCCGCTCGACCACGGCCGGGATCTGCGCGGAGCCGAGGAAGATGTGGTCCGCCTCGAGGACGGGCACCAGCTCCACCGATCCGCCGTGCGCGGTCAGGTGCTCGGCCAGCCGCTCGCTCTGGCTGTACGGCACCAGGCTGTCCTCGGTGCCGTGCACCAGCAGGAACGGCGGGACCACCGCCGGTACGTGGCTGACCGGGCTGGCCGCCGCCGCGAGGTCGGGCCGGTCGGCGGGGGAGGCGCCGAGCAGCGCGGTGTACGGGTCCCCGACGCCGGGGAGTTCGGGTGCGGCGACCGCCGCCGCCCCGGTGAGCGCCGGCAGGCCGGCCGCGGCCGCGACGATGTCGGACACGCCGTACCAGTCCACCGCGCACCGCACGGCCGTGCTGCCGGTCGGGACGCCTTCGGTGCCCTCCAGCCGGCCGCCCTCGGTGCCCGGGTCGGTGAGCGCGGCCATCGCGGTCAGGTGCCCGCCGGCGGACTCGCCGAACACCCCGATCCGCTCGCCGTCGATGCCCAGGGCGTCGGCGAAGTGACGCACGTAGCGGATCGTCGCCTTGACGTCGTGCAGCTGCGCCGGGAAGGGCGCCTCCAGGCTGTGCCGGTAGTCGATGGTCACCACCGCGAGGCCGGCGTCGAGGAGCGAGCCGAACAGCAGTTCGGCGGGCACGGTGGGCGGCGGGTAGCGCCGGTCGCCGTCCATCCAGCCGCCGCCGTGGATCCACACCACGGCCGGGACCGGCCCGGGGCGGGCGGGGACGTACACGTCGAGCAGGCGCGGCCGGTAGCCGAAGCTCCGGGCGTAGGTGGCGCCGTCGTACCGGAGCACGCCGTCGTCCGAGCGGCGCGGCGGCGGTGGCGGGAGGAAGGGCGGCGGCGGCCAGCCGGTGTCCTGGTCCTGGATCGGGTCGGTCAAGGCGACTCCTCGGGGGCGCGACGGGGTGGGGGACGGGCCTGCGGTGCGGCCCTGCCTCGCGGTCGAAGGTAACACGAGTAACCATGGATCTCCAGAGGCGTCTTTCCGCTGGTCGGCCCGGTCGGACCGGCGACGGTCGAATGATCAACGGGTCGGGTCGGGCCGGGAGTTCGGGCCGCCGGGCCGGGCGAGGGGTGTCGCGCGGAGGTCGGATATGTCGAACCCTTGACTGTCGTCAGTGGAGCGCCATACTTGCCTCACTCCCCGCTGACCGAGAGGTGCCGCCGATGGAGCTCTCCCCTTCCGCCCATGTCGACACGTTCTGTCGTGACCGGCTGCCGCCGGCCGAGCAGTGGCCCGAGTTCCTCCTCGACCTGCCCGAGCTCCACTACCCGGACCGGCTGAACTGCGCCGAGGTGCTGCTGGACGACACCGTCGAGCGCTTGGGTCCGGACCGCCGCTGCCTGCTGACCCCCACCGAGGAGCTGACCTACGGGGAGGTGCTCCGCCGGGCCGACCAGGTGGCCCGGGTGCTCACCGAGGACCTGGGTGTGGTGCCGGGCAACCGGGTGCTGCTGCGCGGGCCGAACAACCCCTGGCTGGTGGCCTGCTGGCTGGGGGTGCTGAAGGCCGGGGCGGTGGTGGTGACCACCATGCCGCTGCTGCGGGCCGCCGAGCTCACGGCGCTGTACGAGGTGAGCCGGCCCGCGGCGGCGCTGTGCGACCACCGGTTCCTCGGCGAGGTGGAGGCGGCCGGGTTGGCCGGGCCGACGCTGGTCGCCTACGGCGGTACGGGTGCGGACGACCTGACGAAGCGGTGCGCGGCCAAGCCGGGTGGCTTCACGGCGGTGGCCACGGCGGCGGACGACGTGGCACTGATCGCGTTCACCTCCGGCACCACCGGGCGCCCGAAGGCGACGCTGCACTTCCACCGGGACGTGCTGGCGAACGCGGACACCTTCTCCCGGCACATCCTGCGGCCCGGTCCGGACGACCTGTTCGCCGGGACGCCGCCGCTGGCGTTCACCTTCGGGCTGGGCGGCCTGGTGGTGTTCCCGCTGCGGGTGGGGGCGGCGAGCCTGCTGCTGGAGCGGGCCACCCCCGAGGAACTCGCCGCGGCGGTGGCGGAGCACGGGGTGAGCGTGCTGTTCACCGCGCCGACGGCCTACCGGGCGATCCTCGCGGCGGGCCTGGCGGACCGGCTGGCGGGGGTGCGCAGGTGCGTGTCGGCGGGAGAGGCGCTGCCGGTGGCGGTCTGGGAGGCGTTCCGGGCGGCGACCGGGACGCGGCTGATCGACGGCATCGGCGCCACCGAACTGCTGCACGTGTTCATCTCGGCCGCCGACGAGTCCATCCGCCCCGGGGCCACCGGCCGGCCGGTGCCCGGCTACCGGGCGGCGGTGCTGGACGCGCAGGGCCGGCCGGTGCCGGACGGGCAGCCCGGCCTGCTCGCGGTCAAGGGCCCGACCGGCTGCCGCTACCTGGACGACGAGCGGCAGACCGACTACGTCCGGGACGGCTGGAACCTCACCGGCGACACCTACGTCCGGGACGCCGACGGCTACTTCTGGTACCAGGCGCGCAACGACGACATGATCGTCTCCGCCGGCTACAACATCGCCGGCCCCGAGGTCGAGCAGGCCCTCGCCACCCACCCCGACGTCCTCGACTGCGCCGTCGCGGGCGCGCCCGACCCGGACCGCGGCGCCGTCGTCAAGGCGTACGTCGTGCTGCGGGAGGGCGTGGCGCCCGACGCGCGGACCGTCCGGGCGCTGCAGGACTTCGTCAAGCAGGCGATCGCGCCCTACAAGTACCCGCGCGCCGTCGAGTTCGTCGCCGAACTGCCGCGCAACGCCAGCGGCAAGCTGAACCGCGCCGAGCTCCGCCGGCGCGCCCGGTCCGGCCGCTGACGCGGCCCGAACTCCCCATGAGAGGCAGCGAGATGAGCCACCCCGAAGCACTCGACTCCACCCACCCCGCCGGGTCCGAGCCCGGCCCGGGCCCCGGTCCCGGTGCGGCGCCGGGTGTCCGGGGGCTGCCCGGCGTGGTGGTCGAGCGCCGGGTCGAGTGGTCCGACACCGACGCGGCCGGTCACCACCACTTCTCCGCCGTGCTGCGCTGGGCGGAGGCGGCCGAGGCCGTGCTGCTGCGCCGGCTGGGCCTCGGCGAGCTGTTCGGCAGCATCCCCCGGGTGCACTTCGAGGCCGACTACCTGGCCCGGCTGTGGTTCGGCGACCTGGTCCGGGTCGAGCTCCGGGTCGAGCGGGTCGGGTCGTCCTCGCTGCACTACGGATTCGCGGTGCACGGCCCTGCCGGGCCGGCCGCGACCGGGCGGATGTCGGTGGTCAATTCCGCCGCGACGGCCAAGGGATCGGCCCCCTGGCCGGCGGAGGTCCGCGCGCTGCTCACCGACTCCGGCCCGCAGCGCCCTGAGACGCTCACCGGCCACGATGTATAGCGGGTCGTTGACGGTCGCGAAAGAAGCGCAATACATTGGCGGGTACGGAACCACGGGAGGACCTTCATGCGGGTAGCAGTCATCGGGGGAGGCCCCGGCGGCCTGTACTTCGCCGCACTGGCCAAGCAGCTCTCCCCGTCCTGGAGCGTCACGGTCTGGGAGCGCAACGCCCGGGGTGACGCGTTCGGCTTCGGAGTGGTCTTCTCCGACGAGACGCTGGACGGCATCGCGCAGGCCGACCCGGTGGTGTTCGCCGCGATGTCCGCCGAGTTCGCCCGCTGGAGCGACATCGACGTCCGCTACGACGGCCAGGTCCGCACCTCCGGCGGCCACGGTTTCGCCGCGCTGGACCGCAACCGGCTGCGGGCCGTCCTGGAGGAACGCTGCGCCGCCCTCGGCGTCGAGGTGCGCTACCGCACCGAGGCGCCCCCGGTGGAGCGGCTCTCGGCCGAGTACGACCTGGTGGTGGCGGCGGACGGGGTCCGCTCGGCGACCCGCGCGAGCCACCCCGCCAGCTTCGGCACCGAGCTGGACGAGCGCAGCTGCCGGTACATGTGGCTGGCTACCGACCGGGTCTTCGAGGCGTTCACCTTCATCGTCGAGCAGCGGGACTTCGGCGCCCTCCAGGTGCACGCCTACCCGTTCGACGGGCGCCGCAGCACCTTCATCGTGGAGATCGCGGAGGAGGCCTGGCGCCGGGCCGGCTTCGAGGCGCTGGCCGACCGGGAGTTCGCCCGCGGCGAGAGCGACGAGGCGAGCGTGCGCCGGTGCGAGGAGATCCTCGCCGACCACCTCGACGGCCACCGGCTGATCCCGAACGCGTCCCGCTGGATCCGCTTCACCACCGTGCGCAACACCTCCTGGCGGCACGGGAACGTGGTGCTGCTCGGCGACGCGGCGCACACCGCGCACTTCTCGATCGGCTCCGGCACCAAGCTCGCCATGGAGGACGCCCTCGCGCTCGCCGCGAGCCTGCACGAACACCCGTCGGTGGAGCAGGCGTTGGCGGCGTACGAGGCCGAGCGCAAGCCGGTGGTGGAGTCCACCCAGCGGGCCGCCCAGGCCAGCCTGGAGTGGTTCGAGAACGTCGGGCGGTACACCGGCCAGGACGCCGACCGGTTCGCCTTCAACCTGCTGACCCGTAGCCGCCGGGTCACCTACGGCACCCTGCGCGAGCGTGACCCGGCCTTCGTCGACGCGGTGGACGCCGCCTTCGCCGAGGGCCCCGCCGTCCCCCCGATGTTCCGGCCGCTGCGGCTCGCCGGGCTGACCCTGCGCAACCGCGTGGTGGTGCCGCCGCTGGCGACGTACTCGGCCACCGACGGCCTGCCCAGCGGCTTCGAGCGGGCGCAGCTGGCCGGCCACGCGCTGGGCGGCGCGGGGCTGGTGTTCGCCGGCTCGGTCGCGGTCGCCCCCGAGGGGCGGGCCACCCCGGGCTGCACCGGCCTGTGGACGGCGGAGCAGGAGCGGGCCTGGGGCGAGCTGGTTGCCGGCGTCCGGGCGGTCTGCGACACCCCGCTGGGGATCCAGCTCACCCACGCCGGGCGGCGCGCCGCCACCACCACCCCCGGGCCGGACGGGGTCGGGCGCCCGCTCGGACCGGCGGGCTGGCCGACGCTGGCCGCCTCCGCGCTGCCCTGGGAGGTGGGCGGTCCGACCCCGCGCGAGGCCACCGAGGCCGATCTGGCGCGGGTGGTCGCCGATTTCGCGGCCGCCGCGGCGCGCGCCGAGCGGGCCGGGTTCGACGTGCTGGAGCTGCAGTTCGGCCACGGCCACCTGGTCTCCGGCTTCCTGTCGCCGCTCACCAACACCCGCCGTGACCTGTACGGCGGCTCGCCCGCCGCCCGGCTGCGCTTCCCGCTGCGGGTGCTGGCCGCGGTCCGCGCCGCCTGGCCGGCCGCCAAGCCGCTGGTGGTGCGGATCTCGGCCTGCGACTGGGCCGAGGGTGGCACCACCGGGGCCGAGGCGGTCGGGATCGCCCGGGCGCTGGCCGCGGGCGGCGCGGACGCCGTCGACGTGTCCACCGGCGAGGTCGTCGCGCACCAGCGGCCGGCGTACGGGCGCAGCTACCAGACGCCGTTCGCCGATCTGATCCGCCACGCGAGCGGTGTCCCGACCATCGCGGTCGGTGCGATCTCCAGCTACGACGACGCCAACTCGATCGTGCTGGCCGGCCGGGCCGATCTGGTCGCCGTCGGCCGGGCCCATCTGTGGGACCCGCTGTGGACCCTGCACGCCGCCGCCGAGCAGGGCTACACCGGCCCGGGCGCCGCCTGGCCGCGCAGCTGGCTGGCGGGCAGCCGCAAGCCGGCCGGTCCGCGCGGTGACCGGGTGGCGCCGCGCCTGCACCTGCTGCGGGAGGCGCCCGTGCCGGTGCGGCGGCGCTGGCTGCCCGCCGCCGCGCCGCGGCCGCCGGCGGTGGCCCGCTCCCGGTGACGGCCGCGGTCCGATCCGTTCCGCCCCTGATTGCCCTGCTCCGCCCGTCCGTACCGTCCGCAACGGAGGAACTGATGGACCTGCCCCGCTTCACGGCGGCCGCCGTCCAGGCGTCCCCGGTCTACCTGGACCCGGCCGCGACCGTCGAGAAGGCCGTCGCCCTGATCGGGGAGGCCGCCGGCCGCGGCGCCTCGCTGATCGTCTTCCCCGAGGTGTTCGTCCCCGGGTACCCGTACTGGAACTGGACGATGACCCCGATCCAGGGCTCGCCCTGGTTCGAGCGCCTGGTCCGCTCCTCGGTCGAGGTGCCGGGCCCGGAGGTGGACGCGCTGCGCGAGGCCGCCCGCCGGCACCGCGCGACCGTGGTCATCGGCGTCAACGAGCGTGCGGCGACCAGCCTCGGCACCCTCTACAACACCATGCTGACCATCGGCTCCGACGGTGAACTGCTCGGCGTGCACCGCAAGTTGGTGCCGACCTGGGCCGAGAAGCTGACCTGGGCCGGTGGCGACGGCAGCTCGCTCAAGGTGCACCGGACCGAGATCGGCCCGCTCGGGGTGCTCGCCTGCGGGGAGAACACCAACACCCTGGCCCGGTTCACGCTGCTGGCGCAGGGTGAACTCGTGCACGCCGCCGCCTACATCGCGCTGCCCGTCGGCCCCGAGGACTACGACATGGCGGAGGCGATCGCGGTCCGCACCGCCGCGCACTGCTTCGAGGGCAAGGTGTTCACGGTGGTGGCCTGTTCGACCGTCTCGCCCGAGATCGTGGACGAGATCGCCGGCGACGACCCGGAGGTCCGCAAGCTGCTCGCCCGCCCGCGCAGCGCCCTCTCGGGCGTGTTCGGGCCCGACGGCCGCCCGGTGGTGGAGCCGCTGATCGACGAGGAGGGCATCGTCCTCGCCGAGATCGACCTCGCCCGGTGCATCCAGCCCAAGCAGATGCACGACATCGTCGGCCACTACAACCGCTTCGACATCTTCCGGCTCCAGGTCGACAGCCGCTCGCACAGCCCGCTCACCTTCACCGCGCCGCCGGCCGAGGCAGCCGCCGGCACCCCATCCGAGGAGGAGCAAGCATGACCAGCTACGACGACGACCGGCTCGGCCGGGCCCGGGTCTCCGACAGCCCGGAACTGCTCGCCTACTACGACGAGTTGGCCAAGCTGGACGCCGGGGCCCTGTGGACGGTCGCGAACGAGATCGAGCCCTGGTACCCGCAGCCCCGGTCCGTCCCGGTGCTCTGGCGCTACCAGGAGCTGCGCCCGCTGGTGCAGAAGGCGCTGCCGCTGGTGAAGGCCGACGACGCCGGCCGCCGGGTCGTCATGCTGGTCAATCCCGGCCGCCGGGAGCTGAGCGCCGCCGTCGGGCTGCTCTACACCGGCCTGCAGATCATGGGCCCCGGCGAGGCGATGACCGCCCACCGGCACCAGGCCGCCGCCCTGCGCTTCGTGCACGAGGGCGTCGGCGCCTGGACGGTCATCGACGGCCAGAAGCTCAAGGTCGGGCCGCGCGACTTCGCCATCACCCCGAACGGCACCTGGCACGAGCACGGCAACGAGTCCACCGACGGCCCGGTGATCTGGCAGGACGGGCTGGACATCCCGCTGGTCAACGCCCTCGACGCGGGCTTCTACGAGGTCCACCCGGACCTCTACCAGGTGCCCGGGAAGGTGATCAACTCCTCCGTGCTGACCTACGGCACCAACCTGCTGCCGTACGGCGTGGAGAAGTGGACCCGCCCCTACTCGCCGGTTCTCGGCTACCCGTGGGAGCCCACGTACCACGCGCTGCGCAACCTCGCCCGGGCCACCGAGGGCTCGCCGTACGACGGCGTGATCATGGAGTACACGAACCCGCTGACCGGCGGATCGGTGATGCCCACCCTCGGCGCGCACATCCAGCTGCTGCGCCCGGGCCAGGCCACCAAGGCGCACCGGCACACCGGTTCGGTGGTCTACACCGCCGCCAAGGGGCGCGGGGTGTCGGTGATCGCCGGGCGGCGGTTCGCCTGGCAGGAGGGCGACATCTTCTGCGTCCCGTCCTGGGCCTGGCACGAGCACGCGAACCTGGACGCCTCGGAGGACGCCTGCCTGTTCTCCTTCAACGACTTCCCGGTGATGAACTCGCTCGGCTTCCACCGGGAGGAGGCCTACCCCGAGTCCGACGGCCACCAGCCCGTGCTGCCGGACACCGCCTGACCGCACCCGTACCCGCGCCCGGGGTCGCCGGCCTCCGCCCCGCCGCCCCCGACCCGCCCCGACCGACAGAGCCACTGCGAGGAGACACCCCATGCACCTGGTCAGCTACCTCCCGAACGACACGAGCGGGGCACCCGTCCGCCTCGGCGCCCGACTCGGCGACCGCGTGGTCGACCTGGCCGCCGCGGCCCGCGCTGCCGGCACCGAACCCGCCGACGACCTGCTGACCCTGATCCGGGGCGGCGAACCCGCGCTCGACGCGGTCCGGGCCCTGCTCCGGGGCGAACTCCCGGCCGACGCCGTCCACCCGCTCGGCGAGGTCACCCTGCGGGCGCCGCTGCGCCCCGGCAAGATCGTCGGGGTCGGGCTGAACTACGTCGAGCACGTCGCCGAGTCCCACCGCACCCTCGACACCGAGCGCGAGGTCCCCGACCGGCCGGTGCTCTTCTCCAAGCCGGCCACCGCCGTCACCGGCCCCGGCCAGCCGATCCTGCACAACGCCGAACTCACCAAGCAGCTCGACTGGGAGTGCGAACTCGCCGTGGTGATCGGCCGCACCGCCCACCGGGTGGCCGAACAGGACGCGCTGGACCACGTGTTCGGCTACAGCATCGTCAACGACATCAGCGCCCGCGACCAGCGCCGCTCCGGGCAGTGGTTCTTCTCCAAGGGCCAGGACTCCTACGCCCCGTTCGGCCCGGCCGTGGTCACCGCCGACGAGATCCCCGACCCGCAGGACCTCGACCTGTCGCTGCGCGTCAACGGCGTCACCAAGCAGGACTCCAACACCCGGCACATGCTGTTCGGGATCCGGCGCCTGATCGCCGAGATCTCCGCCGGGGTGACCCTGGAGCCCGGCGACGTGATCGCCACCGGATCCCCGTCCGGGGTCGGCGCCGGGCAGGTGCCGCCGCAGTTCCTCCAGCCCGGCGACCTGGTCGAGGCCACCATCGAACGGATCGGCACCCTCACCAACCCGGTCGTGGACGCCCGCTGACCCCGCGGCGCACCGCCGCCTGCTACGCCCGCACCCCCGGTACCCCCTACCCCCGTACCCCGCAGCCAAGGGAGCAGCAGCATGCCGGCACGTACCTACCGGATCGGCCAGATCGTCCCCAGCTCCAACGTGACCATGGAGACCGAGGTCCCCGCCATCCTGCGGGCCCGCGAGGCGATCGCGCCCGAGCGGTTCACCTTCCACTCCAGCCGCATGCGGATGACTCACGTCACCCCCGAGCAGCTCAGGGCGATGGACGCGGACTCCGACCGCTGCGCCGTCGAGCTCTCCGACGCCGCGGTGGACGTGCTCGGGTACGCCTGCCTGGTCGCGATCATGAGCATGGGCCACGGCTACCACCGGGTCTCCGAACAGCGCCTGCACGGCCGCACCGTCGAGAACGGCGCCCCCGCGCCCGTGGTGACCAGCGCCGGCGCGCTGGTCAACGGCCTGCACACGATCGGCGCGAAGAAGGTCGCCCTGGTGGCGCCCTACCTGCGGCCGCTCACCCGCACGGTGGTCGACTACCTGACCGAGGAGGGCATCACCGTCCTCGACCACACGGCCCTGGAGATCCCCGGCAACCTCGACGTCGCCGCGCACGACCCGGCCCTGCTGCCCGGCATCGCCGAGCGCCTCGACCACGCCGACGCCGACGCCGTGGTGCTGTCCGCCTGCGTGCAGATGCCCTCGCTGGGCGTCATCGAGCAGGCCGAGCAGCGGCTCGGCAAGCCGGTGGTCTCGGCCGCCGTCTGCACCGTCCACCAGATGCTCCGCGCGCTCGACCTGCCCGCCGTGGCGCCCGGCGCCGGCCACCTGCTCTCCGGTGCCTACGCCGAGGCGCCGCTGCCCACCGGCACCGCCCCGGTGGCCGGTTGACCCGGGCGAGGAGCACGGCATGGCGCACGGCCCGGCCCGGCCCGCTGATCAGCACCGTCTACGGCGCGTTCGTGCGGCGGCTGGGCGGCTGGATCTCCGTCGCCGACCTGATCGGGCTGATGGCGGAGCTGGACGTGGACGGGCCCGCCGTCCGCTCCGCCCTCTCCCGGCTCAAGAAGGCCGGCACCCTGGTCCAGGAGCGCCGCACCGGCACCGGGTACCGCCTGGGCGCCGACCTGGGCCCGGTGTTCGACGAGGGCGACCGCCGGATCTTCGGCAGCCTGGCGCCCGCCGCGCTCGCCGACGGCTGGGTGGTCGCCGTCTTCTCGGTGCCCGAGTCCGAGCGGGCCCTGCGCCACCGGCTGCGCGCCCGGCTGACCTGGCTCGGCTTCGGCAACGCCGCACCCGGCGTCTGGCTCGCCCCGGCCCGGCTGCTGCCCGACGCCCGGCGCGCCCTGACCCGCCTCGGCCTGGTCGGCTACGTCCACCTGTTCACCTCCGACTACGCGGGCTTCGCCGACCTCCGGAAGGCGGTGGGCCACTGGTGGGACCTCCCCGCCATCGAGGCCCAGTACGCGGCCTTCACCGCCGGTCACCGCCCGGAGGCCGGCGCGCTGCGGCAACGGCCGGTCCCGGACGACGCCGAGGCGTTCCGCCGGTACGTCCCGATGCTCACCGAGTGGCGACGCCTGCCCTACCTCGACCCCGGCCTCCCGGTGGAACTCCTGCCCGACGGCTGGAACGCCGTGGCCGCGCGCCGGATCTTCACCGACCTGCACACCCGACTCGCCGAGCCGAGCCTGCGCCACGTCGCCAGGACCACCGGCCTCCCCCGCCCGGACCCGGAGCCCGCCCGGTCGCCGGGGTCCGCGTAGAACTCCCTGGCGGCGCGGGCGGACTCCGGGGTACCCATGGGGCCATGGCGAGAAGTGCGAACCACCGGGGCGGCGGCCTGCCGCACGGGCGGACGGGGCCGGGGGGTCCGTGGCGGGCGGTGGTGGTGCGCGGGCTGCGGTACAGCGCTGCGCGGGTCGTGGTGGCCGGGCGGGAGGGGCGGCGGGCGGTGCCGGAGCGGGTGGTGCGGTCGGTCGCCGTGTACAGCCTTGCCCGGAGCAGCGCCCGGGGCGGGGACGTGGGCCGGTTCGCCGGTGTCGCCGAACGCCGGGCCCGGCAGGTGGTGCGGCGTGAACTCGGGCTGCTGCGTGCGGGGTCGGTGCAGGACATCGAGGTCGAACCGGGGCGGCACCGGCACGGCGCCCGGTGGCTGGCGTGAGGCCGCGGGCCCGGGGTGTCGGAGGCCGGTGCGTCCCAGGCCGGTGTATCGCGGGCGTATGGAAAACCGCATACGCCACCGCAACGCCGCATCGTCTCCCATGGGGGCATGAACCACACCGCGCCCCGGCCGACACCGCTCCGCCGTACGGGCGGCCACGTCCTGCTCGGCCTGGTCGTCCTCGCCGCGGCGGGCGCCGCGTACGTCGTGCGGCGCCCGCTGATGATGTCCGCGCCGCGGTGCGCGGCCGGGCGGTGGCACGGCTGCCTCGACACGTTCAACGGGGTGGTGTTCATGACCCTGGTCCTGGTGCCGCCGTCGCTGCTGCTGGTGTGGGCGCTGGCGCGGCGCCGGCGGGCGGCCGGGGTCGCCGGGGCGTGGCGGATGTCGCTCGCCGAGGTCGGGATGGTCCACGGGACGCTGCCGTTCGTGTGGATGACCATGATGCCGGGCGCCGGTGCCGGCGTCGTCCCCGGCCGGTACAGCCTGGTGCCGCTGCGCGACCTGGTGACCATGGGCACCGGTGGGATCGTCGGCAACCTGCTGGTCCTCGCGTCCTTGGGGTTCTTCGCCCCGATGCGGTTCGCGGCGCTGGCCTCCGTGCCGCGGGTCCTGGCGCTCGGGGCCGGCTGCTCGGTCCTGATCGAGACCGCGCAGTACGTGCTGCGCCTGGACCGGGTCTCCTCCGTCGACGACGTCCTGGTGAACGCCGCCGGCGCCGCCCTCGCCGCGCTCGCCTCGCGCCGCTGGTGGCGCACCCCGGCGGGCGCCACCTCGCGCCCGGCACCGGCCCGGCGCACTGCATAGGCTGCGGACATGCGCGTACTGATCGTGGAGGACGAGCCCTACCTGGCCGAGGCGGTCCGGGACGGCCTGCGGCTGGAGGCGATCGCCGCCGACATCGCCGGTGACGGTGACACCGCCCTGGCGCTGCTCGGCGTCAACTCCTACGACCTCGCGGTCCTCGACCGCGACATCCCCGGTCCCTCGGGCGACGAGGTCGCCCGGCGCATCGTCGCCTCCGGCAGCGGCATCCCGATCCTGATGCTCACCGCCGCCGACCGGATCGACGACAAGGCCTCCGGGTTCGGGCTCGGCGCCGACGACTACCTCACCAAGCCGTTCGAGCTGCGGGAGCTGGTCCTGCGGCTGCGGGCGCTCGACCGCCGCCGCGCGCACGCCCGGCCCCCGGTCCGCGAGCTCGCCGGCCTGCGGCTCGACCCGTTCCGCCGGGAGGTGTACCGGGACGGGCGCTACGTCGCGCTCACCCGCAAGCAGTTCGCCGTGCTGGAGGTCCTGGTCGCCGCCGAGGGCGGGGTGGTCGGCGCGGAGGAACTGCTGGAACGGGCCTGGGACGAGAACGCCGACCCCCTCACCAACGCCGTCCGGATCACCGTCTCCGCCCTGCGCAAGCGGCTCGGCGAGCCGTGGATCATCGCCACCGTGCCCGGCGTCGGCTACCGGATCGACACCGGCCCGGGCGGGGATCCGGGCCGCGCCACCGGCCCCGGCCACGCCGCTGCCGGCCCCGGCCACGCCGCCGCCTCCGGCCCGTCCGGTGGGTAGGCCGCCGGGCCTGAGCGCCCGCTGGAAGCTCACCCTCAGCTACGCCGGCTTCCTGCTGCTCGCCGGCGCCCTGCTACTGGCCGTGGTGTGGGTGTTCCTGCTGCGCTACGTGCCCGACAACAGCCGGGGCCTGCTAGGGATCTCGCCCAACCGCTACGTCCTGCTGCAGGTCTTCGTGCCCGCCGCGGCCGCGGCTCTCGCCGTCATCCTGGTGTTCGGCCTCCTGGGCGGATGGATCCTGGCCGGCCGGATGCTCGCCCCGCTCGCCCGGATCACGGACGCGGCCCGGCTGGCCGGCACCGGGTCGCTCTCCCACCGGATCCGGATGACGGGCCGCCAGGACGAGTTCCGGGAGCTCTCCGACGCCTTCGACGTGATGCTCGACCAGCTGGAGTCGCACGTCGGCGAGCAGCAGCGGTTCGCGGCGAACGCCTCCCACGAACTGCGCACCCCGCTGGCGATCTCGCGCACGATGCTCGACGTCGCCCGCCGGGACCCCACCCGGGACCGGGGCGAACTCGTCGAACGCCTGCACGTGGTCAACGCACGGGCGATCGACCTCACCGAGGCGCTGCTGCTGCTCAGCCGCAGCGACCGCGGCGACTTCCCGCGCGAGGACGTCGACCTCTCCCTGATCGCCGAGGAGGCCGCCGAGACGCTGCTCCCGCTCGCCGAGCGGCGCCGGATCACGCTGGAGGTCACCGGCGACGCCGCCCGCACCACCGGGTCCGCGCAACTCCTGCTGCGGATGGGGCTGAACCTCGTCCAGAACGCCGTCGTCCACAACCTCCCCACCGGCGGGGAGGTGACGGTGCACACCGAGGTGCGGGGCGCGGCGAGCGTGCTGCGGGTCGAGAACACCGGGCCGCTGCTCCCGGCGGACCTGGTGCCCACCCTCACCGAACCGTTCCGGCGGGGGACGGACCGGGTGCGCACCGAGGAGCACGCCGGCGCCGGGCTCGGGCTGGCCATCGTGCAGAGCGTCGTCCGCGCCCACGGCGGGAGTCTCGACCTCGCACCCCGCCCCGCCGGCGGGCTGCTCGTCACCGTCCGGCTCCCGGGCGCGCGCCGGGCCCGGTGAGCCGTAGGCCCGGGTGCGCCCCGGGCGCGACAGCGGCGTCACGGGCCAGGCGGGCGCCACTCGTGCGGGTGAGGTGTCGCGTCGGGGCCGTGGATCCGCGTGCCCGGCCGGGAGACTGGCTGCGCCAGTAGGACGCAGAGCGAAGGAACGAGTGATGGCTGAACAGCTGTACGCGACGCTGAAGACCAACAAGGGTGACATCGTGATCCGGCTGATGCCGGACCAGGCCCCGAAGACCGTGAAGAACTTCGTGGAGCTCGCCACCGGGGAACGCCAGTGGGTCGACCCGAACACCGGCAAGCCGAGCAACGAGCCGCTGTACGACGGCACGGTCTTCCACCGGGTGATCGAGGGCTTCATGATCCAGGGCGGCGACCCGCTGGGGAACGGGACCGGCGGGCCGGGCTACAAGTTCGCGGACGAGTTCCACCCCGACCTGGCGTTCACCAAGCCGTACCTGCTGGCCATGGCCAACGCCGGGCCGGGCACCAACGGGTCGCAGTTCTTCATCACGGTCGGGGCGACCACCTGGCTCACCGGCAAGCACACCATCTTCGGCGAGGTCGCCGACGAGGCGAGCCAGAAGGTCGTCGACGCCATCGCCACCGCGCAGACCGGCCGCAACGACCGGCCGGTGCAGGACGTCGTGATCGAGAAGGTCGTCATCGAGACCCGCTGACGGGCCGCTGTTCCGGCCGCCGCTCCTCCCCGCCCGTGGGCCCGCCGGGCGGGGAGGAGCGCCGGTGCGGCGAGCAGGTCAGAAGGCGACGATGCCTTCGCCGCCGACGGCGCCGGGGACGGGACGGGAGCCGAGCGCGGTCAGGGAGCCGTCGTGGTTCACCGCGAACTCGTCGACGATGCCGTTGACGCCGGTCTGCACGTACAGGTAGTGGCCGTCGGACGAGACGGCGGCGTCCACCGTGCCGGGGTTCGTCGGCGTGTTGCCGAGCGCGGTGAGCTGCCGGCCGCGGTCCGCGGTGCGGAACCCGCTGAGCGTGGAGCTGCCCGCGTTGGAGGCGTAGAGCAGGTCGCGGACGGCGACGATCCAGCAGGTGGCGACCTGGCCGGTGGCCGCGAACGCCTCCTGGGTGGCGGTGCCGTCGCGGTGCACGGTGAAGGTGGCCACGGCGTTGGTGCCGGCCTCGGTCAGGAACAGGCCGTGCCGCCCGTTGGGTACGAAGGAGAAAGGCACGGCGCCCGGCAGCTGCGTGGTGACGGGGGTGTCGGCGGGCGCGCCGGAGTGGTCGAGGCCGAACACCAGCAGGCTGCTGCCGTTCGCCTTGGTGGTGACCACCAGCTGCGAGCCCTCTCCGGTGAACCCGACCTGCCCCGGGGTGTTGGTGAACTGCGGGGTGGCGGTCGGGTCCAGCCCGAGGCAGCGGTTCCACCCGGACTCCTCGTGGAGCCGCCCGTCCCGGACGGTGTACCCCTGGATCGAGCCGCCGTCCAGCGCGTTGAGCACGTAGACCACGTCGTCGTGCACGGCGACGCTCACCGGGAAGCGCCCGCCCGAGCCGACCACCTGCCGCAGTGCGAGGTGGTCGCCGTCCACGGCGAAGACCGAGACGGTGTCGCTCCCGGCGTTCACCGCGTACAGCAGCGCGTGGCGCGGGTCGTAGGTCAGCGACCCCTGGGAGGCGAGGTGGTCGGCGACCGAGCCCTCCAGCACGCCGCCGAGGCCCTGGGTGTCGTAGGTGGCGGCCTGGGTCAGCTGCCCGTCGTCCGCGCGCCGGTAGGCGATGACCTGGTTGCCGGCCGGGTTGTCGTTCTGGACGAAGACGGCGTGGTCGCCGCCGTGCGGGCGGCCGTCACCGCCGTACGCGGCGGACGCGGCCGGGCCGCCCACGGCCGCCGTCGCGAGCACGGTCGCGGCGGCGACGGCGAGACGAGTGATCTTCTGCACGGTGGGGTGTCTCCTCGGGGGGTCGGGGCTCCGCCGGTGCCGGGCCTGCGGCCGGGCGCGAAGCGCGGGAGGACGGCCGTTCGCGCGGGTGCGCCGTCGCCGCTCCTCGCTGGCACGGTAAGTGACGAATCATCAGAAATGCGACATATCCGAGAAGCCGGAGCGCCAGCGGCGGGCGTCGGACGGGCTGCGCCGAGCGGCGCGGTGCCGGGTCGGGCGTGGCGCCGAGGGCGGGCCCCACGCGGAGCGACGGTGGTGAGCGGTGAGCGGTGAGCGGTGAGCGGTGAGCGGCGAGCGGCGAGCGGCGTGGGACGAGCGGCGACCGGTCGGCCGTGCGAGGCCGGCCCGGCGTCAGGGCCCGGCGTCAGGTGAACGGTGCGGGGGCCGGCGTCAGGAGGACTGGCGCGGCACCAGTTCGAACCGGACCCGCGGCAGCTGGGGGGCGTCGCCGTCCCGGACCAGCCGGTCCACCGTTTCGGCGAACAGTTCGGCGCTCGGCAGCTGGTAGCGGATCGAGGTGAGCCGGGGCCGGACGACCTGGCCGAGCAGCAGGTCGTCCGCGCCGACCAGGGCGACGTCCTGCGGGACGGCGACCCCGAGGTCGCCGAAGGCCGCGCCGAGCAGCGCCGCGTACTCGTCGTTGTAGCCGAACACGGCGTCCAGCTCCAGCTCCCGGCAGAGCACCGCAATGGCCGCGGCGGCGTCGTCGGTGTAGCGCATCGGCAGGGTGGTGACGCTCACGCCGTGCTCCGCGGCGGCCCGTTCGGCCCCCGCCAGGCGCGGGCCGGAGAAGGCGGACAGGCCGCGCTCGGCCGGCATCACCACGCCGATCCGGCCGCGCCCGCGCTCCGCCAGGTGGCCGATCGCGGCGGCGCCGATCTCGGACTGGTCCCCGATGAAGGTGGTCACGCCCGGCACCGGCTCCGCCGCGCCCGCCACCACCGCCCGTACGCCCGCCCGGGTGAGCACCCGGCCGGCCTCGGCGGTCATCCGGCTGTCGTTGACCGCGACCACCGCGACCGGCCGCAGCTGCGCCCACACCCGGGCGGCCGCGACCGGGTCGGCCGTGCGGTCGCCGTGCAGCACCACCGTGTAGCCGAGCTGCCCGAGCGCGGTCTCGATCTCGTCGATCCACTCGCTGAAGAGCCGCCCGATCGCCGACACCGAGACCGGTACGACCACGAGGTCGCTGCGGCCCGCCCGCAGCGAGCGTGCGGCGGCGTGCGGCACGTACCCGAGCTCCTTCGCCGCCGCCAGCACCCGGGCGCGGGTGGTCTCGCCGACCCGGGCGCCCGGGGTCTCGTTCAGCACGAAGGACACCGTGGCGCGGGAGACCCCGGCGGCGCGGGCCACGTCGGCGCTGGTGACCTGGGCGGGGCTGCTCTGTTCGGTCGACATAACGATTGCATCATTCCAGGTCGCGCGAGTCTGGCGCTGTGCCGGGGGGAGTGATACCAATGCTTACACGTGTTACCACGTGCTCGAGCAGGGCGCCCCACCGGGCGCCGCGCACGGCCGGCGTGAGGACCACCCCGCCGCTTCCCGACCGCTGCCGTGTCCCCCACCTCCTCGTCCGCCGCGCCCCGGGCGCGGCCCCGCCCCACCGGAGCCGACCATGAAAGCCACCACGACGGACGCGGTCCCCGGATCCCCACCGGTGACCGGACCGCCGGCCGCAGGACGCGGCCTGCTCCCGCTGCTCGCCTTCGCCAACACCTCGATGTACGCGCTCTACCTGGGTGTCGGCTCGGTCCTGCTGCCGCTGCAGATCGAGGCGATCGACCCCGCCCACAAGGTGGCCACCCTGGGCATGATCGGCGGTGTCAGCGCGGTCTTCGCCACGCTCTTCAACCCGGTCGCCGGCGCGCTCTCGGACCGCACCGGGCGGCGCTCGCCCTGGATCCTGGCCGGCGGTCTGGCGGCCCTGGCCACCATGGCGCTGCTCGGCAACGTCCACACCGTACTGCTGGTGACCATTGCCTGGTGCCTCGGGCAGGCCGCGATGAACATCTACCAGGCGGCCGTCACCGCCGTGGTGCCCGACCGGATCCCGCGTGCCAGGCGCGGCACCGCCTCCGCCGTGGTCGGCCTCGGCCTGCCGGTCGGCGGCACCGTCGGCGTCCTGGTCGCCTCGCAGGCCGCCGACAGCCTGAACACCGGCTACCTGGTGCTGGGCGCGATGGTGGCGCTCGCCGCCGCCCTGCTCACCGCGTTCGGCCGTGAACCGCACCGCGAGCACCGCCGCCCGGCGGTACCGCTGCGCCAGCAGTTCCAGGCCTTCCTGTCGGCGCTGGCCAGCCACGACTTCCGCTGGGCCTTCATCGGCCGGGCGCTGCTGGTGCTCGGCTACTTCCTCGTCTCCGGCTACCAGTTGTACATCCTGACGGACCACGTCACGCTGCCCGCCGGGCTGGAGCCGACCGAGGCGATCGCCGTCCTCACCCCGATCTCGATGGCCGCGATGGCGATATCGACCGTGGCCGGTGGGGTGCTGTCCGACCGCTGGGACCGCCGCAAGCTCTTCGTCGGCCTGTCCGCCGCGCTGACCGGGCTGGTGACGCTGGTCCCGGTGATCAGCCCGAGCTGGACCGGGATGATCGTCTTCAGCGCCCTGAACGGCCTCGCCTTCGGCTGCTTCATGGCCGTGGACACCGCCGTGGTCACCCTGGTCCTGCCGCGCGCCGAGGACGCCGCCCGCGACATGGGCGTGCTGAACATCGCCAGCGCCGGCCCGCAGATCGTCGCGCCGTTCGTCGCGGCCGCCGTCATCGGCCACCTGGGCGGCTACACCGCGCTGTTCCTCGCCGGCGGCGCTCTCGCCCTGCTCGGCGCGCTGGCCATCGTGCCGATCCGCAACGTCCGCTGAACCGCCGTCCCCGCCCATCGACCCAGAGGGATCCGTGACCACCGAGCACCACCCCCGCACCACCCCGACCCCCGCGACAGCCACCACTCCCACCCCGAGGACGCCATGACCACCTCCGTGACCACCCCATCCGGACTCCCCGCCGACGCCGACGCCGACGCCGACCGCGAGCGCGAGGCCGCCGTCGACAAGGCGCTCGCCCGGCTCTCCCTGACCGCCAAGGTGGCCCTGCTCGCCGGCGCCGACATGTGGTCGCTGCCCGCGAACGAGGAGATCGGGCTCGGCCGGCTGGTGATGTCGGACGGCCCGGCCGGCGTCCGCGGCGAGCAGTGGACCCCGGACGACCCGTCGCTGGCCATCCCGTCGCCGACCGCGCTCGCCGCCACCTGGGACGTCGACCTGGCCCGCCGCACCGGCCACCTGCTCGCCCAGGAGGCCCGCCGCAAGGGCGCCCACGTGGTGCTCGCGCCGACCGTCAACCTGCACCGCACGCCGCGCGGCGGCCGGCACTTCGAGTGCTACTCCGAGGACCCGCTGCTCACCGGCGACCTCGGCGCCGCGCTGGTCGCCGGGGTCCAGGACGGCGGGGTCGCCACCACCGCCAAGCACTTCGTCGCCAACGACTCCGAGACCGACCGCTACACCGTCGACGTGCGGGCGGACGCGCGCACCCTGCGCGAGCTCTACCTCGCGCCGTTCGAGGCGATCGTCCGCAAGGCCCACCCGTGGGGGCTGATGGCCGCCTACACCCGGGTCGACGGCGTCGGCATGTGCGAGAACGACGAGCTCAACAACGGTGTGCTGCGCGAGGAGTGGGGCTTCGACGGCGTCCTGGTCTCGGACTGGACGGGTGCCCGCGACACCGTCCGCTGCGCGCTGGGCGGCCTCGACATCGCGATGCCCGGCCCGGCGACCGTCTACGGCGAGCACCTGGTCGCCGCCGTGCGCGAGGGCCTGGTGCCCGAGCAGGTGGTGGACGACCTCGCCCGCCGGGTGCTGCGGCTGGCCGCCCGGGTCGGCCTGCTGGAGGGCGCTCCGGCGGCCGTGCCCGCCGACCGGCTCCCGGCCGGGATCGACGGCGAGGACTTCGCCCGCGACCTGGCCGCCCGCTCCTTCGTCCTGGTCCGCAACGAGGGCGGCGCCCTGCCGCTGGCCGCCACCGGCCCGGTGGCACTGATCGGGGCCGCCGCCGTGGTGGCCCGGATCGGCGGCGGCGGCAGCGCCCAGGTCTTCCCGACCCGCACCATCAGCCCGCTGGACGGTCTGCGCGCGGCCGGCGTCCAGGTCGAGTACGCGATGGGCGCCGACCCGCTGGTCCACCTGGCGCCGATCGGCATCCCGCTCACCGCCGCGCTGCGCGACGCCGGCGGCGCGACCCTGGGCACCACGGTGGCCGCCGACGGCGCGGTGCGCTGGATCGGCCAGCTGCCCGCCGGCGTGGACTTTGCCGACCTGGCGTCCGTCGAGGTGACCGGCCTGCTCGTGCCGCAGGGCAGCGGGGAGCACCGCTTCGCCGTCCGCGGGGTCGGCCACTACCGCCTGCGGGTCGGCGACGCCGTGCTCTTCGACGAGGTGCTCGCCGCCGAGGGCGAGGACCCGGCGGCGGCCTTCCTCGCCCCGCCGGAGCGGGAGTTCGCGGTCGAGCTGGCGGCCGGTGAGGCCGTGGAGGTCTCGCTCGAGCACGTGCTGCCGCAGGCCGCCGGGGTCGCCGGCTTCGGCCTGGTCTCCTTCACCCTCGGCCACGGCGCCCCCGGCCGGACCGGCGACGAGCTGATCGAGGAGGCGGTGGCGGCCGCCCGCGCGGCCGAGGTCGCGATCGTCGTGGTGGGCACCACCGAGGAGGTCGAGAGCGAGGGCGTCGACCGTGCGGGTCTCGCCCTGCCCGGCCGCCAGGACGAGCTGGTCGCCCGGGTCGCCGCGGCCAACCCCAACACCGTGGTCGTGGTCAACGCCGGTGCCCCGGTGCTGATGCCCTGGCGGGAGCAGGTGGCGGCGGTGCTGCTCACCTGGTTCCCCGGCCAGGAGGCCGGGCACGCCCTGGCCGACGTGCTGCTGGGCCGCACCGAGCCCGGCGGGCGCCTGCCCACCACCTGGCCCGCCGGTCCGGCCGACGCCCCGGTGCTGCGGGTGGAGCCGCAGGACGGCGTCCTGCCGTACACCGAGGGCCTGTTCATCGGCTACCGCGCCTGGGAGCGCGGCAGCACCGCGCCCGCCTACTGGTTCGGCCACGGCCTCGGCTACACCGACTGGGCGTACGAGGGCCTGGAGACCCGCCGGGTCGAGGACGGCTCCGACCGGGACCCGTACGGCGCGGCGGCGGAGGTGACGGTCTGGCTGCGCAACACCGGCGGGCGCGCCGGCCGCGAGACGGTGCAGGTCTACCTCGCGCACGACGGCTCCGACCCGTCCCGGCCGGACCGCCAGCTGGCCGCCTTCGGCACGGTCGAGGCCGCGCCCGGCGAGCGGGTGGCCGCGCGCACCCGGATCCCGCTGCGCGCGTTCCAGACCTGGGACGAGGCGGCCGGCTCCTGGCGGTCGCGGCCCGGCGTGTACCGCGTGGAGGCCGGGCGCAGCGTCGCCGACCGCCGCCTGTCGGTCGGCTTCGACCTGCCCGGCCGGGGCTGAGCGGGCCGCCGCGCCCGGGGGACCCACCGTCATGGGGTGCCCCGGGCGCGGCACCCCACCGATCCCGCCGGACGTACCCGAGAGGACCGCTGATGCCCCAGCCACCCGCCGCCGACCTGTTGATCCGGGCGGCGGCCGTGCACACCCTGGACGCCGGAGCGCCCGTCCGGCGGGCCGTCGCCGTCACGGGCGAGCGGATCACCGCGCTCGCGGCCCGGCCGGGCGGCCTCGACCACCTGGTCGGGCCGCGCACCACCGTCGTCGACGCGCCGGACGCCACCGTGCTGCCGGCCTTCGACGACACCCACACCCACCTCGTGCTGGCCGCGCACGGGATCCACGACGTGCCGGTGCACCGGGCCGGCACGCTCGCCGAGTTCCTCGACCTGATCCGCCGGCGGGCCGCCGCGACCCCGGCCGGCGGGTGGATCCGCACCACCACCAACTGGCAGGAGCTCAACCTCCGCGAGCAGCGGATGCCCACCCTCGCCGAACTCGACCTGGCGGCCCCCGACCACCCGGTGCTGGTCAAGCGCGGCGGCCACAACGTGCAGCTCAACTCCCTGGCGCTGCGACGGGCGGGGATCACCGCGCGGACCCCCGAGCCGCCCGGCGGCCACATCCTGCGCGACCCGCGGGGCCGGCCGACCGGACGCCTGGTGGACACCGCCGTCACGCTGGCCGAGCGGCTGCTGCCGCCCCCCGACCGGGCCACCAGGATCGACGGCCTGCGGGCCGCCTCCCGGGCCTACGCCGCCACCGGTATCGGCACGGTCCGCGACTGCATGGTCCCGATCGAGGACCTGCCGGTGCTGGACGCCGCGCACCGGGCGGGCGCACTGGCCGTCCGGGTCCGGGCCCTGGTGTCGGGCCTCGGCCTGCGCGATGCGGCCGGCACCGACCGGCTGCTGGACCGGATGGAGCCGTGGCGCGGGCGCGACGACCCCTGGCTGCGGGTGTGGGGCGTCAAGTTCGGCATCGACGGCGGCATCGAGGCCGGGGCGCTGGAGGAGCCCTACGCCGACCGGGAGTGCTACCACGGACTGCTGCTCTGGGAGCCGGACGCGCTGGTCGCCGCGGTCGACCGGGTGGTCCGGCGGGGCTGGCGGGTCGGCGTGCACGCCTGGGGCGACCGGGGGCTGCGCGTCCTGCTCGACGTCTACGAGCGGGTGCTCGCCCGCCACCCCGGCCTGCCGACGGGCACCCTGGTGATCGAGCACGGCGGCCTGGCCGGCGCCGAGCAGCGGGCCCGGGCGATCCGGCTCGGCATCCCGGTCACCGTCCAGCACCCGCTGCTGCACGACGCCGCGGCGCCGCAGATCCGGGCCTGGGGCGAGGAACGGGTCCGGCAGCTGTTCCCGCTGCGCGCGTGGCTCGACGAGGGCGCGCTGATCGCCGCCGGCTCGGACTTCCCGGTGGGCCCGTACGGCGCCATGGTCTCCGTCTGGGGGATGACCACCCGGCGGACCGCCGCCGGCGTCCAGGGTCCCGAGCACGCCATCGACCGGGCGGAGGCGGTCGCGCTGCACACCACCGCCGCGGTGCGGCTGCTGGGCGAGGAGGGCCGGCGCGGCGTGCTCGCGCCCGGCGCCCTGGCGGACCTGACGGTGTGGCCCGAGTCCCCGTTCGACTGCCCGGAGGACCGCCTGGCGGCGCTGCTCCCGGTCCTCACCGTGCTGGGCGGCCGGGCCGTGCACGATCCGGCGGGGCTGGCCGGCGGGGGAGCGGACCGGCCGAGCTGACCGGCCGACCTGGCCGGCCGTCGGGGTGGTCGGGGCCGGTCAGCCGTCCGCCGGGCTCCGGCCGAGCGCCAGGGTGAGGACGTCGCGCCAGTGCATCGGCGGGGCGGCGGCGGGTGCCCCGGGGCGGTCCCGGGGCACCAGGACCCGCAGGGCCCGGGGGCGGACCGAGCAGACCACCGGGGTCGGCAGGGTGAGGGCCTCGCCGTCCACCGCGACCGGGATCCGCTCCGCGTCCGAGCCGACCACGATCTGCCCCGAGGTCAGCACGGTGAGCCCGGCGGCCCGGGCACCCCGCAGGGCGAGGTCGGCGGCCTGGGCCGCGTTGCCCACCCGGATCCCGACGGCCCCGAGCACCCCGAGGTCCAGCCGGGGCCGCCGTCCGCCGGCCGCCGGTTCGGGCGCGGCGTACGGGTTGTTGCTGACCAGCAGCGCCTGGAGCGACTCCAGCCGCAGGGTGTCGGTGGCCGCGTCGAGGGCGTGCCCGGTGTACCCGAGCAGCAGGTCGGGCAGGGCGTTCAGCGCGGTGCCGGCCTTGGCGTCCCGGTACTCCGGGCGCTGCACGATGTCCGCGTAGACGCCGAACGAGGCGGTGTTGACGAAGGCGTGGCCGCCGACCACGCCGAGGTCGATCCGCAGCTCCTCGCCGTCGGTCAGCGCGTCCAGGCAGCGGGACGGGTCCTCGCGGTCCAGTCCGAGGTCCATCGCGAAGTGGTTCCTGGTCCCGGCGGAGATCACCAGGAACGGCAGGTCGTGCTCGGCCGCCACCTCCGCCACCCGGGCCTGGGTGCCGTCGCCGCCGGCCACCCCGAGCAGGTCAGCGCCCTGCGCCACCGCCCGGCGGGCGAGCGCGGCGACATCGGTGTGCACCGCCGGATCCAGCAGCTCCACCCGGGCGCCCAGCGCCTCGGCCTTCCGGACCAGCGCGAACCGGCCGACCTTGCCGCCGCCGGACTTCGGATTCATGATCAGCACCGGCTGCCGGGGCCGGGCGGCGGCCACCGCGGTCATGCCCCGGGGCGGCCGGAGCCGGCGCAGCGCCGACCGCGCGCAGGCCGCGGCGGCGGCCCACAGCGCGATGCCGATCAGCGCCGCGGCCCACACGCCCGCCCGGGTGTAGATCACCAGGATGGCCACCGGCGCGGCCACCGCGAGCAGCGCCCCCGCCGCCCGGGCCGCGCCGTGGTGGGCCAGCACCCACCAGGTGCCCATGGCCGTGAGTGCCGCGCCGGCCACCCCGACCACCAGCACGAGCAGGCCGCCCGGACCGCTCGCGGCCACCAGGGCCACGGCCGCGCCCGCCGCGAGCACCAGCGCGAGCCGGGCGTCGAACCGGGCCCGGGCCGGCGCCGCGGCGGTGTGCGAGCGTGTCATCGTCCTCAGCTCCCGCGCCGGACGGCGGGTCAGGTGAGGATCTTGGCCTTGGCCTTGGCGTACTCCTCGTCCGAGATGTGCCCGGCCGATCGGAGCTCGGTGAGCTTGGCCAGCTGGTCGGCGGTCGAGCCCTCCCCGGAGGTGCCGGCCGACTCGCGCACGTACGCCCGGAACTGCTCGTCCGCCTTCTGCGCCTTCGCCATCTCGCGCTCACCCATGCCGCGACCGCGGGCGATCAGATAGACGAACACGCCGAGGAACGGCAGCAGGATGAGGAAGATCGCCCAGCCGGCCTTGGCCCAGCCGCTCAGCGAGTCGTCGCGGAAGAGGTCGATGAGGATCCGGAACAGCAGCATGAACCAGAGGATCCACAGGAAGAACCAGCACATGGTCCAGAACACGTTCAGCAGGGGGTAGTCGGACGCGAGGTTCATGGTGCTGGTCTCCTGTCCCGGACCGGCCGGTGCCGGCCCGATGCGTGGTGCCTGCTCATGCACTCATGCTGCGCGCGGTGCCCCGCTCCCGCATCCGCCGCGGGCCGGCGGCTGCGCCGGGTGGGGGAATTCCGCTCCGATGCGTTTCGGAAATTCCTCCGATACGCGGCGGAGCGTATTCAAGAATCCCATCTGACGCTCTTTCGGAAATGTCCACCGGGGGCATGGACGGAGGCGAAACCTGGCGGTAATTTACCGGTGAGTAGCAGCAGCTGTGGCTCGCGCGCCCCCACCCGTTCCCTCTCCCCCAGGAGGAACCCGTGCTCCGCCATGCCCGAAAGCACCGCCCGTCCCGCCCCCACCTGTCCGCCCGCTCCCACCTGTCCGCCCGGCTCGGCGCCCTCGCGCTGGGCGCGGCCCTCGCGCTGACCTCCACCGGCGCCCTGGCCGCGACCCCGGCCCCGCACCACTACGTGGCCCTCGGCGACTCCTACGCCGCCGGTGCGGGCGTGCCCGGCCAGTCCGCCGGGCTGTGCCTGCGCTCCGACCACAACTACGGCAGCCTGGTGGCCGCCGCCCTGCGGGCCGGCGCCTACACCGACGTCACCTGCTCCGCCGCCAAGGTGAGCGCGATGACCGGGGCCCAGTACCCCGGCCTGCCGGACGGGGGCGCCCCGCAGCTGGACGCCGTCACCCCGGACACCGATCTGGTGACCATCGGCATCGGCGGCAACGACCTCGGCGTCGGCCCGCTCGGGATCGCCGAGGTGATCGCCACCTGCGTCGGCGGCGCGGTGGCCAACCCGCTGGGCACGCCCTGCCGGGACGTCTACAACCACGGCCACTGGGCCTGGACCGGCTGGTCCTGGTCCTGGGAGTACGGCGAGGACGACCTCGCCGGCCGGATCCAGGCCGCCGCACCCCGGCTCGCGGACGTGCTCGCCCGCATCCACGCCAAGGCCCCCGCCGCCCGGGTCCTGGTGGTGGGCTACCCGTCCGTGCTCCCGGCCGACGGCTCGTCCTGCATCCTGGAGCAGCCGATCACCCCCGGCGACATCGGATACCTGCACGGCGTCCTCGACCGGCTCAACACCATGCTCAGCGCCACCGCCGCCGCCAACGGCGCCCGCTACGTGGACACCGCGACCCCGAGCAGGGGCCACGACATCTGCTCGGACGACCGCTGGATCGAGGGCGCGCTCCCCGGCTCCCCGGCGGTCCCGTTCCACCCGAACGCCACCGGTGAGCGCGTGATGGCGGACGCCGTCCGCGCCGCCCTGCGCTGACCCCGGCCACGGGGTGGGGCGGCCGGCGCCGGCCACCCCACCCCGTGGCCCTGCCCGTACCGGCGTCCGGGAGGATGGCGCCGTGGACGACGTGACGATCACCGACGAGGACCGCCGGCTGCTCGGCCTCTGGGCCGCCGGCTGCGCGGAGCGGGTCCTGCCGCTGTTCGAGGCCCGGGCCCCCGAGGACGGCCGCCCGCGGGCGGCGCTCGACAGCCTGGGCGCCTTCACCCGCACCGGGAAGCGGACCGCGCAGCTGCGCTCCGCCGCCTGGGCGGCGCTCAAGGCGGCCGGCGAGGCGGACGACCCGGTGGCCACCGCGGCCGCCCGCGCCGCCTGCTACGCGGCCGCCGCCCCGTACATCCACGCGCTCGCCACCCCGCACCAGGCGCGGCACGTCCACGCCCCGGCGATCCACGCGGCGCTCGCCCGTGAGCTGGCGGCCGGCGGCAACCTCGGCGCCGGGGACGCCGAACTCCGGTGGGCGGTCGAACAGGCCCCGCCCGCGGTGCGCGGGATCCTGCGGCAGCTGCCCGCGCCCGCCCCCGGCCGCGGCCGGCTCGAAGCCCTCCGCGAGCGGCTCGACGGCGCGCTGCGCCACTGAGCGCGAGCGGCGGGCGGGTCGCACCGCGGCCGGCCGGTCAGCGGACCTTGATCCCGATCAGGCAGGTGTCGTCGTCGGTGTCCGCGCTGCTGTACCGCAGCAGGTGGTCCAGCCGGTGCTCCAACTCGGCCGGATCGTCCGACTGTTCGGGCTTCTGCGCGGTGGTCCGCAGATCGTCCAGCGACTCCTGGAGCGAGCGGTCCCGGCGTTCGATCAGGCCGTCGGTGTACATCATGAGGGTGTCCCCGGTCTTCATCCGGACCTCGCCCTCCTCGTAGTCGGCCTGGTCGATCGCGCCGAGCAGGATGCCGGAGACGCTGGTCAGCTCGCTCGCCAGCCCGTCCCGCAGCAGCACCGGCGGCAGGTGCCCGGCCCTGGCCCAGCGCAGCACCCGGGTCCGCGGGTCGTAGAGCGCGCAGACGGCGGTGGCGGTCACGCTGTCGGTCAGGTGGTGCGTCACGCTGTTCAGCCAGCACAGGAGTTGGGCCGGCCCGGCGCCGGTCGCGGCCAGCCCGCGCAGGGCGTTGCGCAGCGCGACCATCCCGGTGGCGGCGTCGATGCCGTGCCCGGCGACGTCGCCGACGCAGAGCAGGACCTGACCGGTGGGCAGCGCGACCGCGTCGTACCAGTCGCCGCCCACGAGGTGCTCCTTCTCGGCCGGCCGGTAGCGCACGGCCACCCGCAGGTCGTGCAGGGTGAGCGGGCCGCGGCTGGGCGGCATGATGGCGTGCTGCAACTGCAGCGCCAGCCGGCTGCGTTCGGCGGACTGCTGCTCGCTGTGGGCGAGCTGGTCGCGGGTGGCGGCGAGCGCGACCTCGGTCCAGTGCTGGGCGGAGACGTCCTGGTAGGCGCCGCGGACGGCGGTGATCCGGGCGTCCGCACCGATGACGGGCTCGGCGACCACCCGGATGTGCCGGGCGATCCCGTCGGCCCGCTTGAGCCGGAACGCGGTGGAGGCCGGGCGCTGGTGGTGCAGCAGGGTGCGCAGGAACCGGCCGATGGTGTGCTCGTCGTCCGGGTGCGCGTTGGCCGCCAGGTGCTCGATCGAGATCGGCTCGGCGGTGTACGGCAGCCCGTGCAGGTCGAACAGGGTGTCGTTCCAGGCGATCTCGCCGGTCCGCAGATTCTCCTCGAACCCGCCGATCCGGCCGAGCCGTTGGGCGTGCTGGAGCAGGCTGGCGACCCGGGCGGCGTCGTCCTGGGTCCGCCAGATCACCACCACCTGGGAGCCGTGCCGGCTGATGTCGACCGCCGCCTCGGTGGTCAGCGGGACGCCGTCGACCAGCGCGGACAGGCTCATCGCGGGGGAGCGGAACGATTCGCCGGTCGCCAGCACGTGCTCGATCTTCTCCAGCAGCCCGCCCGGTTCGGCGGCCAGCGGGTAGGCCTCCAGCAGCCGGGCCCCGGCGATGGCGCTGCGCGGGCGGCCGGCGAAGTCCACGAAGCCCGGGTTGACGTGCCGGATCAGGTAGTCGGTCGGCAGGTCGGCGGCGTCGAAGACCGGCACGAGCACCAGGCACGGGTCCGGCAGGCCGTGCACCAGCTCCAGCAGTTCGGCGCTCTGCACGGCCTCCCCGGGGCCCGCGCCGGCGGCGGGGCGGGACTCCAGCGCGGTGGCGCACAGCTCGGCCAGCGCCTCGAACTGCCGCTGCAGGGACTGCGAGCGCCGGGGGAGCGCGTCCGGCCAGCAGATCTCCAGCACACCGGTGATCCGGCCGCCGGTGCCCGCCGGGACGGCCAGCCGGCCGCCGGTGATCTCGTGCTGCCCGATGGACGGCAGTCCGGCCGCGGCCTGCGACTCGTACGCCGTGGCCGCCCGCGCGATCAGCGCCTGCCGGGCCGGGGTGGGCACGCCGGGCGGGACGTGCCGCCACAGCGAGGCCTCCCGTTCGCCGAACCCGGCGCTGCCCGCCAGGGTGAGGGACTGGTCGGCGTTGGCCGCCCAGATCGCCACCGCCGAGGCGCCGAGCGGGCGCAGCGCGTGGTCGAGGGCGGAGTGGGCGACGGCCTGCACGTCACCCGCGCCGAGCATGCCGGTCTCCGCGCTGCGCAGCCGGACCGCCACCGAGGGCCCGCCGGGCCCGGCGGGGCCACCGGCCGCCGTCGGATCGCCGGCGGCGGCCACGAACTCGCGGGCCACGTCGGTGATCCGGTCCCGGGCGGCCTGGTTGACCAGGTCGGCGGCGAGCTCCAGGACCGACAGGTTCGACTGTCCGGCCAGGTCCTCCAGCTGCCGGGCGGCGTCGGCGGGGCCGTAGCCCAGCCGCTCGACCAGGATCCCCTTGGCGAGCTCCACCAGGGCCCGGCCGTCGGCCTCGGCCCGCACCCGGGCGAGTTCGCCGCGCAGCCGTTCGACGGTGGAGGTCAGCCGGCCGATGACGCCGCCGTCGGCCGGGCCGGCCGGCCCGGCGGTGGACGGCGGGACGGCCGGCCCGCGCTGGGCGACGACCGACACCTCCGCACCGGGCACGGTCCGGGCGGGGGAACCGGTGTCCCGAGGCGGCTGGCGGTCGCGCATGGTTCTCTCCTCGGGTCGCACGGTGGTCGGGGTGGCTCGGCCGGCACGGACTACGGCCTGATCCACCGTTCGATGCAGGCGATGAGATCGCGGGCGTCGACCGGCTTGGTGACGTAGTCGCTGGCGCCGGAGGCCAGGCTCTTCTCCCGGTCGCCCATCATCGCCTTGGCGGTGACCGCGATGATCGGCAGCCCGGCGTGCTCGGGCATGGCGCGGATCGCGGTGGTGGCCGCGTAGCCGTCCATCTCCGGCATCATGACGTCCATCAGGATCAGGTCGATCCCCGCGTTGCGGGTCAGGGTGTCGATCGCGGCGCGTCCGTTCTCCGCCTGGAGGACCCGCATGCCGTGCAGTTCCAGGATCCCGGTGAGGGCGTAGAGGTTGCGGTCGTCGTCGTCCACGACCAGCACCGTGCGGCCGGCGAGGGCGCCGTCCACGTCCTGGGCGAGCGGGGTGGCGGTGTCCTCGGTGCGCACCAGCGGCAGTACGTCGCCGGGCTGGTCCACGCTCAGGTGCAGGGCGATCCGCTCGCGCAGCTCGTCGAGACTGGAGAGCAGCTCCAGCGGCTGGGCGGTGGCACGTTCCTGCAGGGCGCGTTCCTGTTCGGCGCCGAGCCGGCGGTTGTTGTGCGCCAGCACCGGCACGCTGTGCAGCGCGGCGTCGCGGGCCATGTCCTCCAGGAAGTCCAGCGCCGCGCCGTTCGGGAGGTCGAGTTCCAGCACCACGCAGTGGCACGGGATGGTGGCGAGCGTCTCGGCGGCCTCCTGGGCGCCGACCGTGGTGATGACCTCCACCGTCGCCCGCGGGTCGCCGAGGCCGGGGTTGCCGCCGAGGTCGGCGACGGCGCTCTCCGCCACCAGCGAGAGCAGGCCGCGCGGGCGCTCCTCGATGACCAGCAGGCGCTTGGGCTGGCCGGTCTCCGGCGGGCCCGGGTGCCCGCCGGTCTCCTCCTGGCCCGGCGGCGCCGGCTCGGCCGGGCCGGCCTCCGGCAGCTCGCGCGGGCCCGGACCGCTCAGTTCGAGGAACTCCGTGCGGGCCACCGGCAGGTAGAGGGTGAAGGTGCTGCCCTGCCCCGGCGTGCTCTGCGCGGTGATGGCGCCGCCGAGCAGGAAGGCGATCTCCCGGCTGATCGACAGCCCGAGGCCGGTGCCGCCGTACTTGCGGCTGGTGGTGCCGTCGGCCTGTTGGAAGGCGCCGAACACGCCCTCCAGGTGCTGCGGTTCGATCCCGATGCCGGTGTCGACCACGTGGAAGGCGACCACCGGACCGTGCTCGCGGCGGGCGATCTCCGGGACGCCCGCCGGGTCGGCGATCTCGATCCGCAGGTCGACGCTGCCCTTCTCGGTGAACTTGACCGCGTTGGAGAGCAGGTTGCGCAGCACCTGGCGCAGCCGGTAGTCGTCGGTGAGCAGTTCGGCCGGCACGCCGGCGGCGGTGCTGACCTGGAAGGTGAGGTTCTTCTGGCCGGTCAGCGGGCGGAAGGTGGCCTCGACGTAGTCCAGCAGCTTGCGCAGCGGGATGCGTTCCGGGGTGACGTCCATCTTGCCGGCCTCGACCTTGGAGAGGTCGAGGATGTCGTTGATCAGCTGGAGCAGGTCGGAGCCGGCGGAGTGGATGATGCCGGCGTACTCGACCTGCTTGGCGGTGAGGTTGCGGGTCGGGTTCTGGGCGAGCAGCTGGGCGAGGATGAGCAGGCTGTTGAGCGGGGTGCGCAGCTCGTGGCTCATGTTGGCGAGGAACTCGGACTTGTAGGTGGAGGCCACCGAGAGCTGGTGGGCCCGGTCCTCCAGCTCCTGGCGGGCCTGCTCGATCTCCAGGTTCTTGGTCTCGATGTCGCGGTTCTGCGCGGCCAGCAGCGCGGCCTTGTCCTCCAGTTCGGCGTTGGAGGACTGGAGTTCCTCCTGCCGGGCCTGCAGCTCCGCCGAGCGGACCTGCAGCTCGGAGGTCAGCCGCTGGGACTCGCCGAGGAGTTCGTCGGTGCGGGCGTTGGCCACGATGGTGTTCACGTTGACGCCGATGGTCTCCATCAACTGGCCGAGGAAGGCCCGGTGCACCGGGGTGAAGTCGTGCACGGTGGCCAGCTCGATGACGCCGAGCACCTGCTCCTCGACGACGATCGGCAGCACGATCAGCGAGAGCGGCTCGGCACGGCCGAGGCCCGAGGAGACGCTCACGTAGCCGGCCGGCAGCCGGTCGACGGCGATGGTGCGCCGGCTGCGGGCCGCCTGGCCGACGAAGGACTCGCCGAGCCGGAAGCGGGTCGCGGTGGCGCCGGGCGGGAAGGCGTAGGAGCCGATCAGGTTGAGGAAGGTGGTGTGGCCGGTGTCCTCGGCCAGGTAGAACGCGCCGTACTGGGCGGAGACCAGCGGGGTGAGCTCGTCCATGATCAGTTCGGCCACCACCGGGAGGTCGCGCCGGCCCTGCATCAGGGCGGAGATCCGGGCCAGGTTCGACTTCAGCCAGTCCTGGTCCTCGTTGGCCCTGGTCGTCTCGCGCAGGGACTCCACCATGAAGTTGATGTTGTCCTTGAGGTCCGCGACCTCGCCGGAGGCGTCCACGGTGATCGAGCGGGTCAGGTCGCCGGCGGCGACCGCGCTGGTCACCTCGGCGATGGCGCGGACCTGGCGGGTCAGGTTGCCGGCCAGCTCGTTGACGTTCTCGGTCAGCCGCTTCCAGGTGCCGGAGACGCCCTCGACCTCGGCCTGTCCGCCGAGCCGGCCCTCGCTGCCGACCTCGCGGGCCACCCGGGTCACCTCGGCGGCGAACGCGGAGAGCTGGTCGACCATGGTGTTGATGGTGGTCTTGAGTTCCAGGATCTCGCCGCGGGCGTCCACGTCGATCTTGCGGGTCAGGTCGCCGCGGGCGACCGCGGTGGTGACCTGGGCGATGTTGCGGACCTGGCTGGTCAGGTTGTGCGCCATGAAGTTGACGTTGTCGGTCAGGTCCTTCCAGGTGCCGGCCACGTTGGGCACCCGGGCCTGGCCGCCGAGGGTGCCCTCGGTGCCGACCTCGCGGGCCACCCGGGTCACCTCGTCCGCGAAGGCGGAGAGCGTGTCGACCATCGTGTTGATGACCCCGGCGAGCGCCGCGACCTCGCCCTTGGCCTCCACGTTGATCTTCTGGGACAGGTCGCCCTTGGCCACGGCGGTCGCCACCTGGGCGATCGAGCGGACCTGCCCGGTCAGGTTGGAGGCCATCACGTTGACGTTGTCGGTGAGGTCCTTCCAGGTGCCGGAGGCGCCGCGGACGGTGGCCTGGCCGCCGAGGTTGCCCTCGGTGCCGACCTCGCGGGCCACCCGGGTCACCTCGTCCGCGAAGGCGGAGAGCTGGTCGACCATCGTGTTGATGGTCTCCTTCAGCTCCAGGATCTCGCCGCGCGCGTCGACCCGGATCTTCTGCGACAGGTCGCCCTGCGCCACCGCCGTGGTGACCTCGGCGATCGAGCGGACCTGCGCGGTCAGGTTGTCGGCCATCACGTTCACCGACTCGGTGAGGTCGCGCCAGGTGCCGGAGACGTCCCGGACGTCGGCCTGGCCGCCGAGCCGGCCCTCGGTGCCTACCTCGCGGGCCACCCGGGTCACCTCGCCGGCGAACGCGGAGAGCTGGTCGACCATCGTGTTGATGGTCTCCTTCAGCTCCAGGATCTCGCCGCGGGCGTCCACGGTGATCTTCTGGGACAGGTCGCCCTTGGCCACGGCGGTCGCCACCTGGGCGATCGAGCGGACCTGCGCGGTCAGGTTGCCGGCCATGAAGTTGACCGAGTCGGTGAGGTCGCGCCAGGTGCCGGAGACACCCTTGACGTCGGCCTGGCCGCCGAGCCGCCCGTCCGTGCCGACCTCGCGGGCCACCCGGGTCACCTCGCCGGCGAACGCGGAGAGCTGGTCGACCATCGTGTTGACGGTGTTCTTGAGCTCCAGGATCTCGCCGCGGGCGTCGACGATGATCTTCTGCGACAGGTCGCCCTTGGCCACCGCCGTCGCCACCTGCGCGATGTCACGGACCTGGGTGGTGAGGTTGCCCGCCATCGCGTTGACGGAGTCGGTCAGGTCCTTCCACGTCCCGGAGACCGCGGGCACCTCCGCCTGGCCGCCGAGCCGGCCCTCGGTGCCCACCTCGCGGGCCACCCGGGTCACCTCGGAGGTGAACAGCGAGAGTTGGTCCACCATGCCGTTGAAGACGGTCGCGATCTCGCCGAGCAGCCCGTCCGCGTCGTCCGGCAGCCGGGTGCGGAAGTCACCGTCGCGGACGGCGGTCAAACCGGCCAGCAGGCGGCGCAGATCGGGCTCGCCGACCTGGGCGGCGCTGTCGCCATCACCCCGGCGGGTAGCCGGGGGCTTCGTCGAGCCAGCCATCGGGCGTAGCCTTCCTCGTTGAGCGCCAGGCCACCGGCCCGTCACCGACCATGCCCGTCCCGGCTCCCGTCCTCGGCCGTCGGGCCGGGTGCGCGGGCCGTCGCCGACACCTGAACGTACCGCCGGGGACGCTACCTTACCCGGTCCGTCGAGGGCGAACTCTTCTTCCGCGGTCCGGAGATGACGGTGACCGCTCCGCCGACCACGGCCCCGACGGCGCTCACGGGTGGTCGTCGGTGTGGCCGCAGACCCAGGACAGCGCGTCGTGCACGCCCTGGGTGTAGTCGCGCGGCACGGTGCGCTGGGACTGGTACTCCAGCTCGACCATGGCCGCGTCCACCTCCGCCGTCAGCGCCAGCAGATCGGGCCGGCCGGTGCCGCGGGCGCCGGTGACCGGTGCGGTGTCGCCCCGGCCCAGCGCCCACAGGTAGGCGGCCAGCGAGCCCCGGGACAGCTGCGTCTGGCGGTTCGGGGCGGCCGCACCGCGTTCCAGCTCGCCGAACGCCTGCTCGACCTCGGCCGTGGACCGCACGCCCACCGGCCGCGGTGCGCTCTGGTAGGTCTGTCGATGAGTCATACGCATCGTGTAACCGCTCGGGGCCGAGTCATGTCCGCCCGCCCGCCGGGCCGTCCCGGCGCCGCCCGTACCAGGCGCACGGCGGAGCGGGGTGCGCAACCGCGCACCCCGCTCCGTAGCCGTGGGCGGCCGGACCTACCAGCGGTACCAGCGGCCCCGGGTGCCGGACGCCCCGGTGCCGCGGGCGACGAAGCCCACCAGCCAGACCACCAGCACGACGACGGCGATCCACCACAGCGCCTTGAGCGCGAAACCCGCACCGAAGAGGATCAGAGCCAGCAGCAGTACAAGAAGAAGAGGAACCATTTCCGACCTCCACGAATCGTTGTCGGCCCTCGGCTGCCCCGTCCCGGGTGGACCATGCACAGGAATCTTCCGGCAATTCCGGGGTACGCGGTCGGCCCGCCGCAGGTCCGGCCGGGCCCGGCCGCCGTTTGAAGCAGGCCCGTTCGGACAGCCGCCCGGTATGAACGGCACCGAGTGGACGACGCTCTGCGACAACCGCGGCCGCCCGATCGACCGGACCCCCGGCACCGGCCCCGAGCCCTGGATCTGGACCGGCACGCGCGGCGGATCCACCGAACCGCTGGCCGCGCCGGCGCACCGGACGGCGGTGCTCTTCCGGTGCGCCGGCACGCTGATCGCCGACATGCCGAACAACGGCGACCCCGGCTGGGTCCGGCCACTGCCGGGCGCGGCCGCCGTGGTCGCCGCGGTACGGGCCCGTGGGGTCGCGGTCGGAGCCCTGGTGGAGGAGCCGGGCGTGGCCCGCGGCCTGCTGAGCCGGGCCCAGGTGGACCTGGTCCGGCGGCGCTGCGAGCAGCTGCTGGGGCCCTTCGACGTCTGGGCGGTCTGCCCGCACGGCGAAGCGGACGGCTGCGCCTGCCGCCGTCCCGCGCCCGGCCTGGTCAGCGCGGCGCACGACTGCCTCGCGGTGCCGGCCCGCCGTACGACCGTGATCGGCTCGGACCCGCGCGACGCCCTGGCCGCGCGGGCGGCCGGGGTGGCCGCCGTCCTGGTGGCGCCGCCGACCGGACGGGCCGGGCGGGTGGCCGGCCCGATCGGCCCGCTCGCCGTCGTCGGCCTGCCCGCGGCGGCGGCCCGGGCGCTGGCGGCGGAGCCGCAGGCCGCGGGCGCGCCGTCGGTGCGACCGTCTCAGTGACTCAGCCGCTGGCGTGACGGGAGGTGCCACCGGCGGGCGGGCTCCTTGTCCGCTCCCAGGTCCGACGCCTCGCCTGCCGGGGCGGCCCCGTGGTCCACGGCGTCCAGGTCGTCCAGGTCGTTCATGTCGTTCACGTCGTTCACTGCGGCCGTGCCGGGCCCGGCCGCGCGTCGGGTCGCCGCCGTGGCGGTGCGCCGGCGGCGACGGGAGCGGCCGGCGGCCATGATCAGCAGCAGCAGCCCGAAGCCGAAGATCAGCGCCAGGGCGGCCCCGGCGAGGAAGGCCTCCAGCGTGTTGGTGGTGGTGAGGTCCTGACCCAGCACGGCGACCTGGTACTCAGGGCCGCCGGAGAGGTTGTCGGCGATCAGCAGGCCGGTGAAGGCACCGGCCGCGGCCATCAGCAGAAGCCCGAGCAGCAGCATGGGATCCTCCGGGGGAATTCGGCGGAGGTCGCGCCTACCCACCCGGGGAGCGGAGTAACGGCGCCCGCCCGATCCCTGCCCCGGCGTGCCCCACCGCCGCACCGCGTGACCGGACCTGGTGGCGGCCGGCCTCGCCCCCGGGCGCCCTGCGGGTCACCTGAACCGCAGCACGATCAGGCTGCTGTCGTCCGCCGTGTCCCCGGTGGCGCGGGCCAGGATCAGGTCCGCCAGTTCGTCCGGCTCGGCCGAGGCCAGTTCCTCCGCGGTCCGGCTGAGCTGCGCCAAGGAATCGCGCAGCTCGGTCCGGCGGCGTTCGACCAGGCCGTCGGTGTAGAGCAGCAGGGTGTCCTCGGGGCGGAGCATGGTGGTGGTCTCGCGGTAGGTGACGCCCGCGGTGGCGCCGAGCAGGATGTTGTGGGCCGAGTCGAGCAGTTCGGCGCGGCCGTCCCGGAGCAGCAGCGGCGGCAGGTGGCCGGCGCTCGACCAGGTCAGCCTCCTGGCACCGGGTTCCAGCACGGCGCAGAGCGCGGTGGCGGTCGGGGGTCCGGCCAGCCGGACGGTCAGCTCGTTGAGCCAGTGCAGCAGGCGGGCGGGCGACTCGCCGGTCAGCGCCAGCCCGCGCAGCCCGTTGCGCAGCGCGACCATGCCGGTGGTCGCCTCGATCCCGTGGCCGGCCAGGTCCCCGACCGCGACCATCACCCGGCCGCCGGGCAGCGGCAGCACGTCGTACCAGTCGCCGCCGACCCGGTAGACCTGGGCGGCCGGCCGGTAGCGCGCGGCCACCTCCAGACCGGGCAGCGGCTGCGGCTGCGGTGTCTCCGGCACCAGCGCCCGCTGCATCAGCAGGGCGAGCCGGTGCCGGGTGTCGGACTCCTCCTGGACGTCGGTGAGCCGGTCGAAGGTCGCGGCCAGCGCCGCCTCGGTGCGGTACTGGGCGGTGACGTCCTGGTAGATCCCGGTGATGCCGGTCAGCGTGCCGTGGGTGAGCAGCGGCTCCGCCACGATCTGCACCCGGCGCTCGACGCCGGCCGGCCGCCGCGGGCGGACCACCAGCTTGAGGCTCTGGCGGCGGCCGAGCAGCCGCCGGGTGGCCTCCGCCAGATCCGCCGCGTCGGCCGGATCGACCAGCGCGCCGAGCTCGGCGAGCGGCACCGGGGCGGCGTCGCCCGGCAGGCCGAAGTAGCCGAACGCGGCCGTGCTCCAGCGGCTGGTGCCGGTGGTGAGGTCGTCCTCGAAGGCGCCGAGCCCGCCGGCGACCCGGAGCACCGAGAAGCTGTGGTCGAGCGAGCCGGAGTGCCACAGCAGCGTCGCGTGCTCCGGGTCCACCGGCAGGATCCGGACGTTCACCAGGGCTCCCGGCTCGCCGGGGTGGTGCACGGCCGGCACCCGCGACTCGACCTGCGGGACCTGGTTCTCCAGTGCCAGGACGAACAGGTCGGCCAGCTGCCGGCTCGCGTACGGGAGCGCCTCGGCGAGCGGGCGCGGGCCGGGCCCGGCCGGGGCGGTGCAGACCTGCCGGGCCGCCCGGTTCGCGTGCTCCACCAGCGGCCCGCCGCCGTCGCCCGGCAGGCGCAGCAGCAGCGCGGGGTGGGCCAGCAGGTCCAGCAGCGAGGTCAGCACCGGCCGGGCGAGCCGGCCGGTCACCCGGTACGGCGCCCGCCGCTCCCGTACCGCCAGCACCTGGACGGCGACCGCGACCAGGGCGGCGACCTGCTGGCGCAGCTCCTCGTCCAGCGTGGTCGGCCCGGGCCAGCAGACCACGGCGACGCCCAGCGGCCGGCCGAGGCCGGCACGCAGCGGGAGCACCGCGCGGGCGCTGCGGCGGGCGGGGCCGGGCAGCCGTTCGGGATCCTCGGGGCCGTCGGGCAGCCACAGTTCGTCCCCCGTGGCGAAGGCGCGGCGCAGCGGGCCGTCCCAGAGCGGCGAGATCCGTTGCCAGTGCGCCCGCTCCAGCCGGCTGTGGCCGGCCCCGCCCACCAGTTCCAGGCAGTCGGCCGCCTCACGCCGCCAGAGCAGCATCCCGCAGGCGCCGAGCGGCCCGAGCCCGTTGCGCAGCAGCGCGCCGGCGATCTCGTCCAGGTCGTCCTGCGCCCCGGGCTCCGTGACGGGGTGCTGCACAGCGGCGGGCGCCGCGCGGTCCGCGCCCTCCAGCAGGCTCTCGGCCAGCTCCTCGGCCCGCTGCCCGAGCGCGTCGGCGACGGCGGCGAGCTGGTCGGAGGCCTCCGGCGCGGCGAGTCCGAAGCGGGCCATCAGCAGGCCGGTGGCGCGTTCGACGCGGCGCTGCGCACCGGCGGGCCCGCGCGGGCCGTCCGGGGCGGCGGGCCGATCGGCGCCCGCCGCCCGGTCGGGGGCGGCGTCGCTGCGGCCGGTGTCCTCCGGTCCACTCGTCATCTCTCGTCCACCCTCACCGGTCCGGTCCCGGGTCGGACACCCGCGCGGGGCCGCCCGTGCGGGAGCCGGGGAGCCGCGGCCCTGCATCTGGCTACGAGCCTGGTTCACCCGGCGCCTTCGCGCAACAAGCACGGTGGGCCGGGTACCGGCGGTCGAGCGGGTGGTCGGGGGGTCAGGCCGGGATCGCCTCCTCCTCGTCGGCGGTGTCCTGCGCGCAGGCCGCCGCGAGGTCGTCCAGCGACAGCCGCAGCGCATGGGCCAGCGCCGCGACCGTGAAGAAGGCCGGGGTCGGGGCCCGGCCGGTCTCGATCTTGCGGAGCGTCTCGGCGGACACCCCGGCGGCCGCCGCCACCTCGACCATGCTGCGGTCGCCTCGCGCCTCACGGAGCAGCCGCCCGAAGCGCTCCCCGCGCTGCCGCTCCTGCGGACTCAACGGAACTCTCACCATGCCCGTGATACTAATACCGGTATAAGTATTGGGTGGCATCGCATCGCAAGGAGACCCGACCATGGTGGAGATCAAGACCGATACGGCGCTGGAGGCGATGCGCGAGGCCGGCCGCGTGGTCGCCCGCGCACTCGCCGCCGCCCGCGCCGCGGCCGCCGTCGGGGTGCGCCTGCGCGAACTCGACGAAGCCGCCCGCGGTGTCCTCGCCGAGGCCGGGGCGCGCTCGCCGTTCCTCGGCTACCGGCCCTCCTTCGCCCCGACCCCGTTCCCGGCGGTGATCTGCGCCTCGGTGAACGACGCCGTGGTCCACGGCATCCCCGGCGACCAGCGGCTGCGCGACGGCGACCTGGTCAGCGTCGACTGCGGGGCCGAACTCGACGGCTGGACCGGCGACGCCGCGATCAGCTTCACCGTCGGCACCCCCCGCCCCGCCGACCTCGCCCTGATCGCCGCCACCCAGCAGGCCCTGGACGCCGGCATCGCCGCCGCCACCGTCGGCCACCGCATCGGCGACATCTCGCACGCCATCGGCACGGTCGCCCGCGACGCCGCCTGCGGGATGCCGGCCGACTTCGGCGGCCACGGCATCGGCCGCCGGATGCACGAGGACCCGCACCTCCCCAACCACGGCCGGCCCGGCCGCGGCTTCCGGCTGTACCACGGCCTCACCCTGGCCATCGAACCGATGCTGATGGCCGGCGGCCGCAACGACTACCGCACCGACCCCGACGGCTGGACCCTGCGCACCGCCGACGGCAGCCGCGCCGCCCACATCGAGCACACCGTCGCCGTCACCGACGACGGTCCCCGCATCCTCACCCTGCTCTGACCCGGCCCGCCGCAGCCCGGTCAGACGAGGACGGCGTGGTCCGCGGCCGCCGCCTCGAGCGCCGCTGCGGTCAGCGAGATCGGCGAGCGCGGGGCGGGCAGCGTGGCCAGCTTCCCGCGCCGGGCGTGCCGCACCAGGTCCTCGGGGGTGAGGGCGGCGACGGCCGCGCGGACGTGGTCGAGCATCGCGGTGGCCGCGGCCAGCACCGCGTCGTCGTCCAGCGGCCGGCTCTCGATGGCCATCGACCGCGCGGAGAGCTTCTGCAGGGTGCGGAACAGGTCGCCGGTGTGGATCTCGCGGATGGTCAACGACAGGTGCACCGAGAGGCCTTCGTCGCCGACGGCCTGGTGGGCGTAGCCCCGGGGGATGTAGAGCACCTCACCGGCGCGCAGGGTGGTCCGCAGCACCTCCGCCGGCGGCTCGCCCTCGACCCGGCCGTGCCGCCAGTTCCCGTCCGCCGGCCCCTCGTGGACGCGCCAGGACTTGCTGCCGTTCAGCTGGAGGACGAGGACATCGGCGTCGTCGCGGTGCAGCGGCACGCCCTGGGTGCCGGCGGGCGTCACGAAGCAGAACGCCTCGACCGCCAGCTGGAGTTCGGCGGAGAGCCGGGCCAGCAGGTCCCGGGTCGGGCCGTGCCACTGGTCGATCCGGCGCATCAGCAGGGTCGCGCCGTCCGCCAGCAGCGCCCGGATCTTGGTCTCGTCGGCGAACCCCCCGTACGAGGAGCCGTGCACCGCTCGCGGGGACAGGTAGGCGTCGGGGCCGAGCGGGTCCTCGGCGCGCGTCATCTCCACGTACGGGTCGGGCAGGAAGCCGGTGGCGAGCGCGGTGTCGACGTCGGCCAGGGTGAACGGGCTGCGCAGGCCCCCGTCCGGCCGGAAGACGCCCGGCCGGCGGCGCCAGTACGCGGTGCTGAAGGCGGCGGGGTCGCCGACCCACGGGGCCAAAGTCGGAGCGTGCACGGTTCCTCTTCCCTACTGATGTCCGCTGATGTCCGCTGATTCGTTCCGCCGGGCGGGGCTGCCGCACCGGTCGCTCACAGGCGGGGGAGCGTCCCCCGGGCGAGGCGCCGGCGGATCTCGCCGGCCCGCACCTTCCCGCTGGTCGTCACGGGCAGGGCGCCCGGGGGCAGCAGGACGACCTCGGCGACGTACAGGTCCAGGGCGCTCGCGAGCCGCCGCCGTACCCGGGCCGCCACCTGGGCGGGCGGGGGCGTGCCGGGGCCGTCCGCCAACTCCGCGACCAGGCACACCCGCTCGACCGCGTCCCCGGCGGGGTCCGGGTCCGGGTCCGTGACGCGGACCGCCGCGCAGCGACCGGGCCGCAGGCCGTGGACGTCCTCGCAGACCGCGAGGACATCGGCCGGGTAGAAGTTCCGGCCGTGCTGGACCAGGACGTCGTCGCTGCGGCCCACCACGTACAGGTGGCCGTCGCGGGTGAACCCGCGGTCCCCGGTCGGGTGCCAGTCGGCCGGGCGGTGCGCCGCCGGCCAGTACCCGCTGAACAGCTGCGGCCCGCGGACGGCGAGGTCCCCGATGCGGGCGCCGCCGTCGGGCCCGGTGGGGGCGCCGTGCACCCGCAGCTCGGTGCCGGGCAGCGGTGTCCCCGAGGAGAGCAGGACGGTGGCGCGTTCCCCCGGCGCGGCCGGGACCACCTCGCCCGCGCGCAGCGCGTCGGTGCGCACGGCCAGCCGGACAGGTGGGCGCTCCGGGGTGCAGGCGGTGACGGTGAGGGTGGCCTCCGCCATGCCGTAGGAGGGGCACAGGCTCCGGGGCGGGAGCCCGGCGGCGGTGAACCGCGCCGTGAACCGGTCCGCCGTGGCGGCCCGCACCACCTCGCCGGCGCTGCGGGCGACCCGCCAGGTGCGCAGGTCGAGGGCGGCCAGCTCGTGGTCGGTGACCTTGCGGGCGCACAGGGCGTAGGCGAAGTCCGGTGCGCTGGACAGCGTCCCGCCGTGCGCGGTGATGGCCGAGAGCCAGGCGCCCGGGCGGCGCGCGAACGCCTCGGGCGCCATCAGGACGGACCGGTACCCGCCGAACAGCGGACGCAGCAGCCCGGTGACGAGTCCCATGTCGTGGTGGAGCGGCACCCAGGTCACGGCGACGTCCGCCGGGCCCTCGCGGTAGACGCGGGCCGCCTGGGCGCAACTGGCCTGCAGCGCCCGGTGGCTGACGACGACGCCCTTGGGTGCGCCGGTCGAGCCGGAGGTGTACTGCAGGAAGGCGGGCGCGTCCGGCGACAGTGGGCAGGTCGCCCCGCCCGCCGGGGTCGGGGCCGGGTCGGGGTCGGCGTCGGCCCCGACCGGCTCCGGCCAGGGGTACACCCCGCCGGGGACGTGCAGCCCGCCCAGCGCGTCGCGGACCGCGCCGCGCCACGCCGCGGTGGTGACGACCAGGGCGGGACGGCAGTCGGCGGCGATGCCGCGCAGCCGTCGGGCGAATCCCTCGGACCGGGTGGTCGCCGGGGTGGCGGCGGGCACCGGCACGATCCCTCGGCCGATGGCCGCGAGCAGGGCGACGGCGAACGACTCGTCGTTCGGCAGCACCAGGACGATCCGCTCGCCCGACCGCACCCCCAGGGCGGCGAGCCTGCTGCCGAACCACTGGGTGAGCGAAAGGAGTTGACGGTACGTCAATTCTTGTTCGTCGATGCCGTCGAGGCAGGTGAGCGCCACCGCGTCGGGTCGGTCGAGCGCGTGGCGCAGCAGCCGGTCGTGCGCGGTCGCGGGCGGCTCGTCCGGGGTCATCCGCGGCCCTCGTCCGCATCCTCCGCCACCTCGGCGAGCGCGGCACGCCTGATCTTGCCGCTGGGCGTGCGGGGCAGCGAGCCGGACGCCGCCAGCACGACCCGCGGTGCGGGCAAACCGAGTTGACGGGCGGAGGCCTCGATGGCCGGGACCGGGTCGGGAAGCGCGTCACCCTCGCCGTGCTCCACGAAGCACAGCGGTGGCGGGCCGGCCAGCACGACCGCGTCGGTGACGCCGGGCAGCAGCCGGATGCCGTGTTCGAGCCGGGCGGCGCCGAGCTCCTGCGGGCTCCCGGCCCGGCCGATGAGGAACAGGTAGCCGTCCGCGTCGAGCAGACCGACGTCGCCCGTGACGTGCACCGGCGCCTCGGCCTGGCCGCGGTCGGCGGCGCGCAGCCGGACCTCGATCTCGCCGGCCTCGCCGGGCGGCAGCACCCGGCCGTCCCGGGTCACCTCGATCCGGATCCCGGGCAACGGGCGGCCGACCGACCCGGGCTTGCGCAGCCACTCCGGGGTGGTGATCTCGGTCAGCACGCTCCGGGAGGTGCCGTAGTACTCGTGCAGGACCGGCCCGAAGAGCTCGACGGCCGCGCGCTTCACCGCGGGCGGGCACGCACCGCCGCCGTGGAACACCACCCGGAAGGGTCGTCGTGGGGCCCGGCCCGCCCCGACCAGCTCGGTCAACCGGTCCGGGCTGAGGAACACGCTGTCCGCCGCGTACCGGTCGGCCAGCTCCACGAACCCGTCCGTCGACCAGGTGCGCTGGACGACGACCGGGCTGCCCGCCTGGAGCGCGTACAGGGCCGGGCCCAGCGTGCCGAGGTGGTAGGTGGGATTGGCCATCAGGTGCGGTCCGAGCTCCGGGCCCGCGCCGTACCGCTCGGCGACGGCCACGCCCTTGTAGGGGCGCACCGGCCTGGTCCGGACGACGGCCTGCGGGACGCCGGTGGTGCCGGAGGTGGCGAACACGAGGTGCCCGGCGGCGGGCGGTGCGGCCGGGGCGGGCGCCGGGGCCACGGCGGCGAGCAGCTCGTCGTCGCCGACCACGGGGCAGGGCAGTGCGGGCCCGCCCGGGGCGGGCGAGCCGGTGGTGATGTGCAGCGCGCCGTTCACCCCCGCCAGCAGGCCCGGGCCCTCGGGGAGCGCGAGCAGGCGCGGGGCGACCGGGAAGAGGCCGTACCCGTACCGCAGCGCCGCGAGGACCAGCGCGAAGAAGCGCGGCCCGGTGGGGATGTCGGTGGACAAGACCGTGCCGTCGGGCACGCCCCGGGCCCGCAGGGCGCCCGCCAGGGCGTCCGCACGGGCGGTCAACTCGGCGAAGGTGCAGCTCTCGTCGTCGGCGACGACGGCCGTGCGGTCGGGGGCCGTCCTCGCGGTGGCCCACGGGTCCCAGAGGTGGGGGCGCATGGTTCCTCAGCCTTCGGGGGTCGAGGCGACGGGAGGCGCGGGGACGGCGGCCAGGGCGGCGGCCAGGGCGGCGAAGTCGGGGAGCTGCACGAGCAGGTCGGCGTCGACCTCGATGCCCAGGGCCTCCTCCAGCCGGACGGCGAGCTCGACCGCGGCGATCGAGTCGCCGCCCAGGGAGAAGAAGTCGTCGGTCGGTTCGGCCGGGTGGCCGAACACCTCGCTCGCCGCGGCCAGGACCGCGTCGATCGGTGCGGGGGGCATGACACCTCCAAGGGGTGGCTGAGGGGCGGTGTCCGGGACGGACCCGGTCGGGGGAGGGGGCGGGCTCAGCCGGCGGGTTCGGCCGCCTGCGCCGCGGCGGCCGCCAGGACGTCGTCGAGGACCGCCCGGGCCGTCGCCCCGCCCACCCGCAGCCCGTCGTACCGCAGGCCGATCAGCAGGCGGTCGCGGTACTCGGTGCACCGCAGGTGCAGCGCGTGCAGGTCCGTGACGGCGATCCGGCGCAGCTCGTAGGCGTCGGCGGTGATCCGTAGCGCCCCGGTGTCCCGGACGCTCGCGTGATCGCCCTCGAACCGGCGCAGGTTCACGTAGATGTCGCGGCCGACGGGGGCGCCGTGCTGCGCCTCGGCCTCCCGCGTCACCGCCGTGATCTCCGCCGCGGTCAGCCGCTGGTGCTTCAGCGCGTTGAGCAGCCCGGCCCGGACCCGGCCCCGCACCGCGTCCGGGTCGCCGGCCGGGTCGGCGACGACCAGCGGGCAGGAGGCGGCGAACATCCCGACCACGTCCCGGTCCCGGGGCGGGCGGGAGTCCATCGAGGTCCACAGGCCCACCTCGGTCCTGCCGGTGCGGGACGCCAGCGCGTGGACGAAGGACCCCACCGTCCACTGCAGCAGCCCGAGGCGGGCCTGCGCGCAGGCGGCGCGCAGTGCGGCGGTGGTCCGGGCGTCGAGCTCGGCCCGGAGCATGCCGCCCTCGGCGGCCGGCTCCCGGGTGCCCTCGCCGGCGGGCGTGCGGTCCGGCGACGAGGGCCAGCGGGTGCGGGCCAGCCGGCCGAGCCGCTCGCGCCAGTCGGCCAGCGCCCGTTCGCGCTGCGCGGGGGTGGTGCCGGCCCGCTGGCGGGCGGCGGCCTCCGCGAAGGACGGAGCACGGTCGGGGACGGGGTCGCCGCGCCGGACGGCCTCGTAGTCGCGCCAGACCTCGTGGGCGAACAGGTGGTGCGCGCGCCCGTCGAAGACGAGGTTCTGGAAGGTCGCGATCAGGGCGTGCCGGCCCGCGTCGTACCGCAGCAGCCGGATGGCGAACGGCCGTTGCTCGCCGTACCGCCAGGGGGCGACGCAGTCGCGGGAGAGGATCGCCGAGACGTAGCGGTTGAACTGTTCGGGGGAGGCGGCGGCGACCTTCTGGCACTCGACCACCTGTTCCGTCGCACCGATGGGCCGCAGCCGCTGTTCGGGGTCCGGGCCGGGGTCGGCGGGCAGTTGCAGGTGCAGGGCGTCGTGCCGGGTCACGAAGGCCCGGACCGCCGTCAGCAGGGCGTCGGTGTCGAGGTCGCCGAGGATCTCGAAGCCGAGCCGGACGTTCTTGTGGGCCCAGGCGTCGGTGCGGGTCTTGGTGTGGAACCAGTCCTGCTCGTAGGTGAAGGGGACCGGGGCCGCGGGCGCCGGCCGGTCCGGGGTCAGATCAGGCACAGGTACTCCTCCCCGGTCTTCTTGAGCGCGGCGGGCTCGCCCGCCTCGACGATCCGCCCGTCGCGCATCACGATCACCTGGTCGGCGTCGTCCAGGACGGTGAGGCGGTGGGCGATGACGACGACGGTGATCCCGGCCGCCAGCAGGTCGCGCATGATGGCCTCCTCCAGCGCCGGGTCCAGGGCACTGGTCGCCTCGTCGAGGATGACGAGCCCGGGGCGCTTGGCCAGGGCCCGGGCCAGGACGATCCGCTGCCGCTGCCCGCCCGACATCCCGTGCCCGCCGGGGGCGACGAGCGTGTTGTAGCCCATCGGCATGGCCGTGATCTCCTGGTGGATGTGCGCCAGTTGCACGGCCTTCTTCAGCTCGTCCTCGCCGATGTCCTCGCTGCCGAGCAGGATGTTGTCCCGGATCGACCCGCCGAACAGGTGGGCGTTCTGGTTGACGTAGCCGATGCGGCGGCGGTAGGTCGGCCGGTCGAGCTCGGCGAGGGAGGTGCCGTCGACCGTGATCGTGCCGTCGGTGGGGACGTACAGCCCGGCCAGCAGCATGCCGAGGGTGGACTTGCCGGATCCCGAGCGGCCCACGACGGCCACGAACTGGCCCGGCCGGATGTTCAGTTCGATCCCGGAGAGGGTGGGCCTCGGGGCGCCGGGGTAGCGGAACGAGACCGCCCGGGCGGCGATCCGGCCCGGCTCGGCGACGCCCGTCCCGACCAGGAGGCCGCGCGGCTCGGGCGCGGCGCGCAGGACGTCGTCGAGCCGGGCGAGGGTGGGCCGGATGGCGGCGAGCTGGGAGCCGGCGTCGAACATCCCCTGCATCGGGATGAACAGGGCGATGGTCAGGGTCATGAAGCCCATCGCCTCGCCGAGCGAGTCGTGGCCGGTCAGCACCTGCCGGATGCCGGCCAGCAGCACGGCCAGCGGGGCGGCGAACTGCACGGTCCGGCTGAGCGAGGAGAAGACGGCGAGGCTGCGGCGGGCGTTCAGGCGCTTGTTGACCTCGTGGACCAGGGTGTGCGACCAGCGCTCCGCGGCCGTGTCCGCCAGGCCGCTGGACTTCAGCGAGGAGATGCTCTCCAGCATCTCCACCAGCTCCTCCTGCGCCTTGGTCTGGCGTTCGAGGACCTCCTGGCTCAGCTCCGTCTGCCGTCGCCAGGTCAGGGCGAGCAGGCCGGTCTGGACGGCGACCAGGGCGGCGACGAGCGCGGCCATCGCCGGGTTCGCCACGGTGAGCGCGACCAGGTAGGCGAGGACCAGCAGGCTGTCGAGCGCGGCCGAGACCGCGGTCACGCTCAGCACCTGGATGAGGACGCTGCTGGCGCGGGCCCGCATGGCGAGGTCACCGGGGTTGCGCACGGTGAAGAAGTCGTAGGGCAGGTCGGCCAGGTGACCGACGATGCCCAGGGTGAGCCGCTTCTCGATCACGGCCTGGCGCTTGGCCACCAGGACCGACCTGGTCAGCTGGAGGACGAGGAACAGGACCGCGAGCCCGGCGAGCAGCGCTCCGGCGCCCGCCAGGGTGCTGCCGGCGCCGTCCGGCACCACCCGCTCGACCAGGATCCCCGCGGTGAGCGGCAGGGCGAGCTCGAAAGCCATCAGTGCGACCGAGGCCGCCAGCAGCAGGCCCAACTCGCGGTGGGTCGGCAGGAACTGGCGCAGCCGGCGCCACGGGCTACTGGTCCCGGTGCCGCGGACGGCCGGGCCGCCGCGCTCCAGCGGCGGTTCGAACTCCAGCGCCACGCCGGTGAAGGACTCCGCGACCGCCGCCATGCTCAGCCGGCGGCGCCCGTAGGCGGGGTCGACGACGTCCACGTACTCCTTGCCGGCGGCCTCCAGCACGACGAAGTGGCTGAAGTTCCAGAACAGGATCGCGCCGGGCCGCAGCCGCCGCAGGGCGTCCAGGTCGGCGCGCACGCCGCGGCCCTTGACGCCGTGCTCGCGGGCGATCTCCAGCAGGGTGCGGGCGGAGGCGCCGTTGCGGCCGGAGTCGGCGCGGGCGCGGATCTCGTCGAGGGACACGTCGACGCCGTGGTACCGGAGCACGGTCACCAGGGCGGCCGGGCCGCAGTCGCTGACCTGCGTCTGGAAGCAGACGGTCGGCCGAGCGGCGGCCGAGCGGCCGGGGAAGGGGATCCGCTCGCGGACGGCGGTCAGCCGTTCGGCGAACCCGCGGGGCGGGACGGGCATGTGGCCGAGCACCGGCCCCAGGCCGTCGCGCCTGCGGTGGTGGTCGAGCGCCTCGGGCCGGAAGCGCGATTCACCGGTCATCGATCCCGATCCCTTTCTCGTACATCACCGGCGTGTGCCGGGAAGAATTCCCGACACACGCCGGTCACTGAGGTGTCCCGCCGACCGGGACCTCGGGGCGGTGGGCTCGCGCCCACCACCGCCGCAGCTGGCCGGGCGGCAGGACCGCCCGGCCGGGTGGCACCGGCGTCAGATGGCGCAGTGCGCGGCGATCGCGAACTGACCGCCGACGATGTCGTCCAGCTCCTCGTCGGAGAGCTCGGTGATGTCGATGTCGTTGAAGTTGGTCATGACGTTTCCTTTCCGAAGGAGCTTTCTCGCGCCGCGGACCCGGTTCCGCCGCGACCGCGGCGATTTCCTCGAATTCTGCGGAGAGCCGGCCCGGAAGGGCGGCACCCGGCCGAAGGCCGAGGAGGACCGCGCAGGCCGCGACAGCACCACGTCGTACGGTGCGGGAAAGCTGGTGTTTCTTGCATTTCCGGTCGGGCTGACCGGATGTCAAAACCATAGAACCGTACGAGCCTTGCTGGCAAGCCCCGGAGCGTCGAATTATCGGAATTCCGATGACCCCGGTAAATGGGCATGCTGAAGCGGCCGGAAACGGCGGCCGGGAATTCTGGAATTCCCGACCACCGGCGCCGGCCGCACAGGGCCAATCGCGTGCGGAGACATCCGCGGTGGAGTTGCTCGAATGGTTCGAAGGGGTGGGGAAGGGCTCAGAACAGGAACGGGACGGCCGCGAACGCCGTGGAGCCGAAGCTCGGCAGCCGCTCGCCCGGCCCGTCGGGCCGGGGCGGAACCGGAAGGTCCAGCAGGGCACGTACGGTCGCCTCGATCTGGACCACGGCGGCCGAGCGGCCGAGGCAGTGGTGGATCCCGCGGCTGAAGGTCAACGCGGCCCCCGCCCCTTCGGGCCGGCGGGGATCGAACCGCTCGCCGTCGGGGAAGACGGCCTCGTCCCGGTTGGCGGAGGCGATCACCAGCTTGACCGGGGCGCCGGCCGCGATCCGGTGGCCGGCGACCACGAGCCCGTCGACGGCGATCCGGGAGGCGAAGTGGAAGGACGCGTCGTGGCGCAGGGCCTCCGCGACCACCGCCTCCGGCCGCACCTCGCCGGACCGGACGGCCTCCACCAGCAGCGGATCGGCGAACAGTCCGAGTGCGGCGACCGCGATCGCGGTGCTCACCGGTTCGACCCCGCCGGTCAGCAGCTGCGCGAACAGCGCCGTCACCTGGTCGAGCGACAACTCCCCGGTGCGCCAGAGGTCGTGCATGATGCCCGCGACCTGGCTGCCGCGCCGCGGCATGAGCACGTCGGTCAGGTAGGCCCGGAGCGGGCCCAGGGCCGCCGTGACGCCCTCGGCCGCGGGGACCTGGAACCCCGGGCTGGTCAGGTAGCCCATCACGGCCGCCGACCAGGCCAGGACCTGGGACTCCTCGGCCGACTCGACGCCCAGCATCGAACAGGTCGCGCGGACCGCGAAGGGCACCGCGAAGTCGGCGAGCAGGTCGTGCCGCCCCGGCCCCAACCCTGCGGCGAGCGTCCGGGCGAGCCGGTCCAGGCCGGCGGCGTCCGCCCGCGCGGCCGCGGGCGTGAACGCCTGCTTCAGCGGGGACTTGAGCAGGGTGTGCACCGGTGGGTCGCAGAACGCCATCCACAGGTTCAGCCAGGACTCCACGGGTTCGACCGCCGCGCGCAGGCCCGGCTCCATGGCCGCGACCTGGGCGGTCTTGTCCCGCGACCGCAGCCCGGGATCGGACAGCAGTCGCCGGACGTCCTCGTGCCTGGTCACCAGCCAGCAGTGCGCGCTGTCGCTCCAGTGGACCGGGGCGTGCCGGCGCAGCCGGGCGTACAGGGGGTAGGGGTCGGTGAAGTTCTCGGCGGCCATCACGTCGCCGATGTCGCTGCTGAGGAGCATGCTCTCCGTCCTCGTCAGGTCGTCCTGGTCAGGGCGTCCGGGTCAGGTGTGCTGGGCCCGGGAGCGGTAGAAGGACGGTGCCTTCTCCCTGCGCAGCCGGACGACGTCCGCGGCCTCGGCCGGGGTCGACCAGCCGGTGGGCAGGTCAAGACCCAGCAGGTCACGGACGATCGGCGGGTTCCGGTCGAGGAACCCGGGGGTGAGCGCGGGGCCGTAGTGCTCCTGCGGACGCAGGTAGCTCCGGGCGAACAGGACGGACACGGTGAGCCGCAGGCCGTCGTTGGTGCGCGGGTGGGCGCCGTGCCAGGTGTTGCCGTGGAAGACGATCGCCGAGCCGGCCGGTGCCTCGACGGGCACCGCGGACTCCGCCGCCAGGTCGCCGCGCGGACGGTGTCCGTAGCGGTGGCTCCCGGGGACGATCCGCAGGCAGCCGTCGGCCCGGGTGTAGTCGCTCAGGCAGTAGTTGACGTTGGCCAGCTGGGCGTAGGGAGCGACCGGGTCGGGGACGTACGCGGTGTCCGAGTGGATGCCCAGCCCGGTGCTCCCGGGACCCTTCACGTAGCCCGTCATGCTGCTCAGGACCCGGTTGCGGCCGAGCAGGTAGGTGATCAGCTGCAGCGGCTCGGGCCGGACCAGCAACTCCTCGTAGGCGCGGCCGCCGCGGGTCAGCAGCATGACGACCTCCTGCGTGCGGTCACGGTGGCTCGCACCGGAGCGCAGGTCCACGGGGGCCGCGCCGCCGCGGGCGGCGTCGTCCTCGGCCGCGGCGGACAGCAGTCCGCCGCGCAGGTCGGCGAGCGCCGACGGGGAGAGGGCGTTCTCGACGACCGTGTAGCCCAGGACGTCGAGGTCCACGACGTGGCGCTCCAGCGGGGCGAGGTGCGCCCGCAGTTCGACCAGGCCGTCGGTGAGCGGTCGGTGGCCCTCGTCCCTGGTCGAGCGCAGGTGTTCCAGCACGTCGTCCTTGCCTCTCACTCGGCGGGGGTTCGGGTAGGGGGATGCGTGGCCATCGCGAGCTGGCGGGGCGCGGTGGCGCGTTGCGGCGTCCAGGAGCCGCTCGCGCAGGCCTCGGGGCGCGGGGTGAGCCGGGCGACGCCGCGCAGGATCCGGTCCTGCGCCCACATCAGCCGGGCGGTGCGGCAGCCGGCCGTGGACGCCGCGAAGTAGCGTGCGATGCAGGCCTCCAGCGCCCGGACCTTCGCCGGCTCGCGCTCCGCCAGGGCCGCCCAGCCGCGCCGGCTGCGCAACTTCTGGCGGCACCACTCGGGGTAGGTCCGCGGGGCCGACACCTCCACCCTGGCGTTCGCCGCGTACGCGAACCGGGCGCCGGCGCGTTCGGCGGCGAGGCCGATCGAGGCGTCGTCCACCAGGGCGACGTCGAGGCTCTCCGGCAGGAGTTCGCTGCGCAGCGCGTAGAGCGCGCCGGGGAGCGCCCAGCGGTGCTCCGGCCGCTCCGAGCGCAGCAGGTTCCAGGCGTCCGCCGACATGGAGGCCCAGTGGGTCAGCAGCCGGGCGACCGGCGGGCCGGCGGCGGCGCCGAAGGTGATCCGGCCGGCCGCGACATCGGCCGTGCCGGCGCGGATCGTCCGCGTCAGTTCGGTGAACGCCGCCGGCTCGGGCCGCACGTCCGCGTCGACCAGGACCAGGACGTCGCCGCCCGCGTGGGCCGCGCCGACGCGCAGCGCCTGGAACTTGCCCGGGCGCTCGGTGGCCAGCCAGCGGATCCGGCGGTCCCGGATCGGCGGGCGGTGCAGCATCGGCGACGTGGTCGGGGTGACGACGAGCAGCTCGAACGGTTCGTCGAGCCGCTCGGCGGCCCGCAGGATGCCGGGCAGCGTCGACGGCAGGGTGAGTTCCTCGTTCCGCGCCGGAATGAGGATGCTGACAGTCGTGCCGGTCATGGTCATCCCCCTTCTCGGCCTGCGGCCTGACACTCGTTCATGCGGTGCACAAGGAACGTATGACAGAACATGACTGCTAGTCAATATTATTTGTCATAATCAGTCTCCGATGGGCGGCCGGACGGCGGCGGCCGCTCAGCCGGACATGCGGGGCTGCACCGACTCCAGAAAGGCGTGCGGCCAACCGGGCTGCACGGCCGAGGCGCGCTCCAGCCGGTCGAGGACCGGCCCGGGCAACCGCAGCCGCGCCCCCTGCAGGCTCTCGGCCAGGTGGGCGGCGCTGGAGGCGCCCACGACCGGGATCAGTCCCTTGGCCCGGACGAACGCGACCGCCACGGCGGCCGCCGGGACCCCGAGCTCCACCGCGGCCTCGGCGGTCAGCCGGGCCCTGCTCCCCGGCTCCCCGTCCGCCCCCGCGGGGCGCAGCAGCCGGCCGCGGCCCAGCGGTGACCAGGCGAACACCGGCAGGCCGAGGTCCCGGGCCATCGGGAGCAGCTCCCGGTCGCTGTCGCGCTGCGCGAGCGAGTACTCGACCTGCATGGCGGTGAACGGCGCGCGATCCCTGAGCTGCGCCGCGGTCTGGTAGCGGCTCACCACCCAGGCCGGGGTGTTGCACACGCCCACGTACAGCACCCGGCCCGCCCGGACCTGGTCGTCGAGGGCGGGCAGCAACTCCTCGACCCGGGTGCCGTGCTGCCAGGCGTGCACCCAGAGGATGTCCACCCGGTCCGTCCGCAGCCGCCGCAGGCTCCCCTCGAGCGACTCGACCAGGCTGCGCCGGGACAGGCCGCCGGTGAACGGTGCCCCGGGGCCGCGCAGCCCGAACTTGGTGCCGAGCAGGAACTGGTCGCGGCAGCCCCGCAGCAGCCGGCCGAGCATCAGCTCCGACTCCCCGTCCGCGTAGGTCGGGGCGGTGTCCAGCACGCTGCCGCCGGCCTCCCGGTACGCGCCGAGGATCCGCCCGCAACAGGCGTCCGCGGCGGACGGTCGCCCGGGCAGGCCGAAGTTCAGCGTGCCGAGCGCCACTTCGGACACCCGCACACCGGTGGCCCCGAGGGGCACCGGTGCGAGGGGCGGTACGGCGGCCGCGGACGTCACCGGGTGATGACCTCCAGCCCGTTCAGGTACGGCCGCAGCACCTCGGGCACGGTCACCGAGCCGTCGGCGTTCTGGTAGTTCTCGACGATGGCCACCAGGATCCGCGGCGAGGCGACCGCGGTGTTGTTCAGGGTGAACGCGAACTCGTTGCGCGCACCCGCCCGGTAGCGGATCCGCGAGCGCCGGGCCTGGAAGTCCAGGAGCGTCGAGCACGAGTGCGTCTCGGAGTAGCTGTCCCGGCCGGGCATCCACGTCTCGACCTCGTGCTTGCGGTACTGCCCGAGACCGGTCTCGCCGGAGCACGCCAGCGCGACCCGGTACGGCAGCCCCAGACCCTGGAGGATCGTCTCGGAGTTGTCGAGCAGACCGTAGTGCTCGCGCTCCGAGACGGCCGGGTCCGCGTGGCAGATGACCACCTGCTCGACCTTGGTGAACTGGTGGACCCGGTACAGGCCCCGGCTGTCCCGGCCCGCCGCGCCGGCCTCGCGCCGGAAGCAGGTGCTCCAGCCGGCGTACCGCAGCGGCAGCTGCTCCTCGGCGAGGATCGAGTCGCTGTGCATGGCCACCAGACCGACCTCGCTGGTGCCCACCAGGTACAGGTCGTCGGCCGGGAGCTGGTAGGTCTCCTCACGGCTGCCGGGGAAGAAACCGGTACCGAAGAGCGCCTGTTCCCGCACGATGACCGGCGGGATGACCGGTGTGAAGCCCCGGCCGACCACGGTGTCCAGGGCGTAGCGCAGCACCGCGAGTTCCAGCAGCGCGCCCGGTCCGGTCAGCGCGTACGACCGGCCGCCGGCGAACTTCCGGGGCCCGTCCAGGTTGACCATGCCCAGGCCGAGCATCAGCTCCAGGTGGTCGCGGACCGGGAAGTCGAAGGTCCGCGGCGTGCTCCAGGTCCGCACCTCCAGGTTGTCGCGGTCGTCGTCGCCCTCGGGCACCTCGGGCGCCAGGATGTTGGGCACCCGTGCCAGCAGCGCGTCGAAGCGGGCCCGCAGCTCCCGGTTGGCCTGCTCGGCCGCGCGGACCCGGTCGCCCAGCTCCTTCGCGACCTGCCGGCCCTCGCCGCCCGCGCCGACCTGCTTGGAGGCCTGCTTCAGGCCGTGCCGCAGGGTGTCGAGCTGCTCGGTCGACCGGCGGACCTCCCGGTCCAGCTCGACGAGGTGGTCGATGTCGATATCCACCCGCTTGGCGTGCGCCGCCCGCTTGACCGCGTCGGGGTCGGTCCGGATGAGTTCGAGGTTGATCATGGCGGAGGAACTCCTTGTCCCTGGGCGTTACCGGCCGGCTCGGCGCCGGTCGACTGACTGGAGGAAGCCGACCGCGACCGCTTCGAGCTGGTCGGCGGCCAGGACGAGGTGCCCGACCGGCACGTACTCGTCGGGGGCGTGCGCCTGGTCGAGGTGCCCGGGTCCGTGGACCACGGCGGGCGTGCCCGCCCGGGCGAAGAACCGGGCGTCGCTGCCGCCGGCGAACGAGCAGCGCTCGCCGGACCGGTCGGCCGAGGCCCGGTCGAAGGCGCGGACCAGGGGGTGGTCGTCCGCCACCGCGTGCGACTCGCAGCCGCCGCCCTGGTACGGCCGGACGGTCAGCGCACTGCCGGGACAGGCGTCGGCGACGGCGGACGCGGCACGGGTGTAGACCTCCATCACGGAGTCGTGCCGCTGCCAGGGAAGGACCCGCACGTCGCACCGCAGCACGCAGCTGCTCGACAGCGTGCCCGGATGGCCGGGGGCCGCCAGGTGGCCCACGTTCAGCCGGGGGTGGTGGGGGAACGCGGGATCGGTCGGCATCCGCGTCAGCAGCGCGTCGACCTCCGCCATGAAGCGGCGGGCGACCTCGACGGCGTCCTGGCCCCGCGACGGCGTGCCGGCGTGCGCCCCGGTGGTGGTGACGGTCACCTCGGCCCACGCGTTGCCGAGCTGCGCGGCCGACGGCAGGCAGCCGGTGGGCTCGCTGACGATGGCCGCGTCGGCGGTGAGCAGGCCCTCCGACAGCAGGAACGCGGCGCCGAGCCCGGAGCCGTCCTCCTCGTCCGCCACCCCCTGCACCTCCAGCCGGCCCGACCAGTCGTCCCGCCGGGCCAGCCGCTCGGCCGCGACCACCATGGCGGCGAGACCGCCCTTGGTGTCACAGGCGCCGAGCCCGTGGAGCAGCCCGTCCGCGATCCGGGCGACCAGCGGGTCGCTGCTCCAGCCCACCGGATCCGCCCCGGGCGGCGCGGCGGGCTTGGTGTCGAGGTGTGCCTGGAGGATCAGGTGCGGGCCCTCGCCGCGCTCCAGGGTGGCGAGCACGTTGGGCCGGCCCGGGCGGGCGTAACGCCGCCGGACGGCGAAGCCGGCCCGCTCCAGGCGGTCCTGGACGACGGCGGCGACCGGCTCCTCGTCGCCGGGCGGGTTCGCGCTCGGGGCGGCGATGAGCTCGGCGCACAGCCGGACGACCGGATCGTCGGGCAGGGCGGGGACGGTGCCCGTCGGCGCCGGGCTCGGCGCCGGTACGGCGAGGTCAGTCATGGTGCAGTCCTTCCAGGTAGAAGCGCGCGGTCGAGTGCCGGGCCAGGCTCCGCGGATCCGCGGTGAGCAGGCCGCGCCCGTCCAGCCACCGCCCCTTGCCCTCCGCCTGGCGGCGCAGCGAGGCGACCGTGCGGGGGTGCTGGAGGTCCCGTCCCGCGACACCGGCGTACCGGCGCGGCAGGAGGACGGGCCGCGGGTGGTCCTCGGGGAGGGTGTCGAGCAGGGGGGCGTACCAGTCGTCCTCGGGGACGGCGGTGTCGAGCAGTTCGGTGCCGGTGGCCGGCTCGAACCTCCACCGGCCGGGGTGACGCTGCGCCAGGTACCGGGGCAGCGGCAGGACCTCCACCCCCGCCGGTGCGAGGACGGCGGCGAGCCGGCTCGCCGCCAGGTCGAGCAGGACGACGGTCGACCCGCCGGGCGTGGCCCGGCGCAGTGCCTCGACGGCGCGGCGGTCGTCCGCCGGGCGCCCGTCGTCGGCGAGCAGCCCGCAGGCCGCGGCGGCCCACCGCTCCCACACCTCGTGACCCTCGGTCGGCCCGCCGCCACCGTCCAGCGCGGTCAGCAGCCGCCGGGCCCGCGCCGGGGCGTCCGGCCGCAGCGCGGTGAGGTAGGGGCTGAAGGCGATCAGGGGCCCCGCGCCCGCGGTCGGGCCGGACGCTTCGGGCAGCTCCGGGTCGAGGCGGCGCAGGCGGGCGACCGCTTGCGCGCGGACGGCTTCGAGGCCGCGCTCGGCGGCGCTCGCGGGCGGCCGCGGCGGGCCCGGGTCCGCCGCGGGGCCCCCGCGGTTCAGCGCGGACCACAGGCTGTCCAGCTCGGCCGGCAGGTCGACCCCGGTCGGGCAGGGGGCGACGCACAGGCCGCAGCCGGTGCAGTCCCAGAAGGTCGGGTCCACGGTGGGGGGTGCGTCCCCGTCCCGCACCGCGGCGAGCAGGGTCCACACCCGTCCGCGCGGCCCGTCGTGCTCCATCCGGGTCTCGAGGTAGGTCGGGCAGGAGGACAGGCAGAGGCCGCAGCGGGTGCAGCGGTCCAGGGTCGTGCCGGCGATCGTCACATCACACCTCGAAGGCGGCCGCGACCCTGGACCCCAGGGAGGACGTGCCGCAGGACGGGGGGCGGTCGGGTCCTGCCACGACGCCCCGGGGGTACCACAGCGCGCCCGGGCCCACGGAGGCGAAGGCCGGCCCGCCCGCGTCGTGCAGCCGCCGCAGCACCTCCACCGACTGCCAGGGCTGACCGGCCCGGTGCTCCAGGTCGGACGCGCCGGCCAGGGCGGTGACCGCGGGGGAGTCCAGGGGGGACCAGCAGGCCCGCAGCTCGAAGCCGTGGTGGCGCAGCGCGGTCCGCAGGCGGGCGGCGTGCTCGTCCAGGGTCCCGCCGCGCACCTCGAGGAGGCCGGTCACCAGGACCCGGGCCGACCGGTCCAGGAGGACGCCGAGCGCGGTGAACGGCAGGCCGAGGCGGTGCAGTTCGCGGCAGAGGAGGGCGGCCTGCCCGGGATCGGCCGCCTCGACCTCCAGCGAGCGGCGGTCGGTCGGGCTGGGCAGGAGCCGCAGCGAGACCGAGGTCAGCCGGCCGATCCGGCCCCGGCCACCGAATGCGAGCCTGCGCAGCTCGTAGCCGGAGACGTCCTTGGTGCAGGACCCGCCGACGGTCAGGACCTCCTGCCGCCCGACCGCGAGGCCGGCCGACAGGACCAGATCGCGGGCGCGGACCGCGAGGGTCTCCCGCAGCGCCGGGCGGCCGCGGTCGATCGCCGTGAGGACGGACGACTCCGGTCCGCCGCCCAGCGGTTCGTGGACCAGCTCCAGTCCGGTGTCGCGCAGGGCGTGCGCGACCGCCGCGAAGCTCACCTCGGGGGAGCCGATGTCCACGGCGCCGTCCCCGGCACGGACGCGCAGCGCGGGGGAGCCGCCGGGGGCCGCCCGGCGGGCGCCGCGTACGGCGCCCGCGCCGTGGTCGGCCGGCCGCGGCGCAGGCTCCGGGTCGGGTTCCGGCAGGATCTTCCCCGGGTTGCACAGCCCGGCGGGGTCGAAGGCGTCCTTGATCCCCCGCATGACCAGGAGTTCGCGCGGGCTGTGGAACAGCGGCATGAACTCCGCCTTCTCCAGCCCGACTCCGTGCTCCCCGGAGAGCGAGCCGTCCAGCGCGGCGCAGTCGGCCAGCACGTCGGCGAGGAACCCCCGCAGCTTCGTGCGGTAGTCGGGATCCGCCGGATCGTAGAACGGCGCCGGGTGGACGTTGCCGTCCGCCGCGTGGAACGTGTTGAGGATGGGCAGGTCGTGCTGGTCCGCCCGGCGCCGCAGGGCGGCCATCAGTGTGGTGAGCCGGCTGCGCGGCACCACCGCGTCGAACAGGTAGTAGCACGGCCGCCCGCTGGTGGTGACCATGCGGCGGACCTTCTCCTTGACCAGCCGGGCGCGGGTCGCCATGAAGGCCCGGCTGGACAGCAGTTCGCAACGTCCGCCGGCCTGCGCCGCCGCCTCGGTCAGGGCGGCGGCCTGGTGGCGGACCTCCCCGGCCGTCCCCTCCACCTCGATGAACAGCAGCGAGGGGTCCCCGAGCACCGGCGCCCCCGGCACGTACGCGCTGGTGATCATGTCGATGGCGCTCGGGAGCAGGCCGATGCCCAGCACCCGCTCCACGGTGGCGGCGGCCGCGTCCTGCTCGTCGAACCGCGCGACCAGGACCTGCGAGCACTCCGGTTCCGGTGCGACCCGCAGGGTGAGGCCGCGGACCGCGCCGAGGGTGCCCTCCGAGCCGACCAGCAGGCCGCGCAGGTCCAGCCCGCCCCGCCAGACGTCCTCCTCGCCGAACTCGGCGGTGCTCCCGTCGGGCAGGACCACGTCGAGCGAGACCACGAAGTTGGAGGTCGGGCCGACCGCCAGGGCGTGCGGCCCGCCGGCGTTCTCGGCGACGTTCCCGCCCACGGTGCAGACCTGGTAGGACGAGGGGTCCGGCAGGTAGCGCAGCCCGTACGGCGCCAGCGCCTCCCGCAGGTCGGCCAGCACCACGCCGGGCTCGCAGCGGACCAGCCGCCGGTCGGGGTCGACGGCGAGGATGCGGTCCAGGTCCCGGGTCAGCAGCACCGCGCCGCCCGCGTCGGGCAGCGCCCCGCCGCTGTAGCCGGTACCGGCCCCGCGCACCACCCAGGGCACCGAGCCGCGCCCGGCCGCCAGCACCAGCTCGCGCAGGTCGTCGCCGGAGCGCGGGACCACCACGGCGTCCGGCCGCCGGCTGTCCAGCGAGGCGTCGTAGGAGTGCAGGCCGAGGGTGGTCGGGTCGGTGAGCACGCGCTCGGCGCCGAGCAGTTCCCGGGCCTCGGCGGCGAAGGCGGCGAGCCCCGGAGCGGGCGGGGCCTGTCGCGCGGGTGCGCCCGCGGGCCGGCCGACCAGCCGCGGGCCGTGGCACAGTTCGAATCCCGCGGCCGGGAGGCGCCCGTGCCCCGGCCCGCGGCTGGTCGGCGTCACAGGAACGCGTCCACCCGTGCGAGGTCCGCGGCGTCCGGGCAGATCTCGTCCGCCACGGGGACGAACCGCGCCCACGCCCAGGCCATCACCCGCTGGGCCGACCGCCAGGCCTGCACCGCCTCCTCCGGGGTCAGGTCGTCCGCCCGCTCGGCGCACCGCTTGAGCTCGGCCACCCGGTCGGCCGCCCGCAGACCCTCGGCGCCGAACCGCTCCGTGATGAACGGCCGGGCCGTGGCGGCCCAGTCGGAGAGGATGACGATGTGCTTCCCGGCGTGCAGCTCGTCGGCGGTCAGCGCCAGCGCCAGCGCGTCCTTGAGCGCCTCCTCGGCGTACCGGGCGGACTCCACCGCCAGGGGCGCGGGCGCGTGCTGCCAGTCGACCGCCCACGGCAGGTGGTCGAGGACGTTGCGGTAGTGCGACAGCGCACGGTGGACCGTACGGATCCACCCCGTGTCACGCCGGGGGTGCTCCCGCAGGCAGTCGAGGTCCTCGGCCGCGCCGGTGATCAGGCGGAAGTTGGCGGCCCAGCCCGGTCCGATGGTGGGGGGCAGCCGGTACCGGTTCGCCTGCTGCTCGCCCTCGAGGACCTTGCTGGTGACCGTGATCGTCCGTCCGGCGTGGTGGACCTCGGGCCGCATCGACAGCGTGAACGGGTGGCAGTCCACGTGCAGGGTGCGCCCGTGCGGTGCCAGCGCGGCGCGGACGCCGGTCCACAGCCGGGCGGTCTCCAGGCGCAGGTCCGCCGCCCGGCCGGCCTCGGCGATGAAGTACACGTTGAGGTTCGGCCCCCGGCGGTTCCAGTGCCCGCTCACGTAACTGCCGGTGAGGAAGGCCGTGCGCACCAGGCCCGCGCCCGCGCTGCGCCCGGCGAACTCCTCGATCGGCCGCACCACCAGGTCGGCCATCACGGCGTCCACCGGCAGCGGGCCGGTGCCGGACCCGGCGGAAGCGCTCCTCGTCGTCAGCATGCCGCCACCTCGACCGTCGTGTTGCTCTCGATGCTGCGCCGCGCGGCGGCCGTCACCTCGGCGACGCGGACGGCGTCCCGCAGCGGTACCCGGTCGCTCGGGAGGCCGGCCCGCGCGCAGTCGGCGAAGTGCTGCAGCTCCTCGCGCAGCGCGCCCTGGCGCGCGCCCGAGTGGTACGGCCAGAAGAAGAGGTCCGGCACCCGGACGCCCTGCTCGTCCCAGACGTGCAGGTCCGGCTCGTTGCGCGCGGTGAAGGTGGCGCCCTCGCTCTGGATCGTGCACTCGAAGGTGAAGCCGTACGGGCAACTCCCGGCCAGGTGCCACGAGTTGCCGATGACGGCGCGCAGGCCGCCGTCCCAGTGCAGGACCAGGTCGACGACGTCCGGGTACGCGCGGCCGTGCCAGGAGCTCGCGAAGGCGGTGACCCGGTCGGGGCGGGAGCCGGCGTACCAGATCGCGAGGTCGATGTCGTGGATCATCGCGGTGTCCAGCGGGTGGACGCGGCCGTACACCTCCAGGGCCGAGGGCTGGAACAGCCGGCGCAGCGTCATGTGGCGCAGCTCCCGTCCTTCCAACTGCCCTCGGAGCAGCGCCTGCCGGGGATCGAACCGCAGGATGTGGCCGACGTAGAGGTTGCGGCCGCGCTCGGCCGCCAGGTCGACCAGCTCGCGGGCCTCCCGGGGGTCGAGGGCGAGCGGCTTCTCGACGATGACGTCGACGCCCGCCTCCAGGCCGCGTCGGACGCACTCGGCGTGACTGCCTTCCGGGACGACCACGTCGAGCACGTCGATCCCGGAGGCGAGCAGCTCGTCCAGGGAGGAGAAGACCCTCGTGCCGGGGTCCAGCACCGGTTCGGGCTCGGTGCCCGTGTGGACGTGGAAGCCGTCCTGCGCGCTCGGGGCGCCCAGGCCCGCGGCGCGCGCGGGGTCCGCGTCGTACACGCCGGTGACCACGGCGTTCGGGATCCCGGACCACGTCTGCAGGTGCAGACCGCCGAACCAGCCCAGACCGACCAGTCCTATGCGGAGGTCGTCGCCCATCGAACCACCCTTCGTGAAGATTGAGATTCCGCTCTTCAGGCGTGACCCGAAGACCCTGGACCTTCGAATAATGACCATCCTCAGTCATCAGAGTCAATATTGAGAGTCATAGTCTCCGCTTTGTCCCGTTCTGTCCCTGCATCCGGCGGGTCGGTCGGGCCTACGGGCCGGTTGATCCCCGTCGATAGCCGGGCAATCCGGACGAACCGCTCGATGACTGGGGATCTTGACAGGTCTGGTGCAGACTGTCACTATCAGTTCATCAAATTCGGTCCCGGCTGGTTCCGATAAAAGATACGACCGGGGAGAATTTATGTCTCGAAAGTCTTTCGCCGCCGCCGTCCTGCTGGCCCTCGCGGCTTTCCTGGCACCCGCGCCGGCTGCCTTCGCGGAGTCGGCGTCGACGTCGGCGTCGACGGTCCAGGGCGTCCCGCCGACCGGTGACATCCCGCTCTGCTGCTGAGCGGCCGCGCCGCGTCGGCGCGCACACGAAGAGGCGGGGCCGTCTGCTGGCAGACGGCCCCGCCTCTTCGTGGTGCCGGGGATCCGGCCGGATCACTCGCCGTACGGCACGCTCACTTTGGGGAGGATCCGGCTCTGCTGCCCCATGCACCGCATGCCCTGCCGGTACGCCCAGATGGCGCGCTCCGGCTGGCCGGAGGCCTCAAGGATCTCCGCGAGCTCGGCCCAGGCGGAGGCTGCCTGGCGGCCGGCCTCCGAGGCCTCCAGCATCAGGGCGCTGCGCTCGTAGGCCTCCCTGGCCGCGGTGTGCTCGCCCTGGAAGATCCGAGCGGCGGCGAGGACCAGGAGGGTCCGCGCGCTCTGCAGCCGGTGCCCGGGGCCGAGCAGGCCCAGCGCCCGCTCGGCGTGCTCGACGCAGTCCTCGGGGCGCCGGCTGCGCAGGGCGACCCGGGCCAGGGCGGTCTCGCAGTAGGCGACGTCGATGTCGCTGCCGACGTCGGACAGCGCGCTCGCGCTCTGGGTGAGCAGCCGCTCGGCCAGAGCCACGTCGGGCTCCTCGAACTCCAGCAGCACCGCGGCGTAGGCGTTCCGCAGCCGGGCCAGTGCCCGGGCGTCGTCCCCCTCGGCATAGATCGCCAGCGCCTGCTCGATGAGGCCGATGGCATCCGCCGTCCGGCCGCTGCGGTGCATGGTGACACTGGCGTTCCACAGCGCGGCGCCGAGCGCCTTGCGGTCGGACACGCGGCCGGCCTGCTCGATCGCCTTCGCGGCGAGGTAGCCCGCCCGGTGCAGGTCGCCGCGCTCGCAGTGGATGCCGACGAGGGTCGACAGCAGCTCCACGCCGAGCCGGGTGGGCGCCAGGTCGAGCCGGTCCAGCTCCTCCACCGCCTCCTCGGCGACGGCGATCGCGTGCGAGAGGTCGCCGAGCTCCCGGTAGCAGCGGCACAGCGCCACCACGATCGGCAGTCCCGCGACGAAGTCCGGGGAGCGCGCCGCGGCGGTGCGCAGCCCCTCGAAGCGGGCGACCGCCTCCTCGAGCCGGCCGAGGCGCTCCAGGGTGTGGGCGATTCCACTCTCGGCGGCGAGCCACAGGGCGGGCCGCTCCTCCCGGTCGACGGTACCCTGGACCTGCTCGTAGGCCGCCAACGCGGCCTCCGGCTCACCGTTCAGCGCCGTCATCTCGGCGTACCTGAGCTCGAGTTCGAGGTCCTCGGTACCGGCCTCGGGCTCCGTCCCGAGCAGCTCCGCCGGCTCACACCCCAGCCGGGCGGCGAGGTACTGGACGACATCGAGGGAGGGCGTCCGCTTTCCCGCCTCGAGCAACGAGATGTAACTCGGCGAAAGCTTGGTGCCCGCGAGCTCGGCCTGTGACAGGCCGGCGGCCCGTCGCAGCTGGGCGGCCCGGATGCCCAAGGCCTTGTCTGACATGCCTGCTCCTCAATCTCGACGAGTAATGACACCAGTGAGTCAATAAAGGTGTCAAGCTGTTTGGCGGTCCTGCCCGGATTCCATTGGCCCGAAACGTTGAGATTATGTGCGGGAAGTGACGGAAGTGACTCCTGCCCGCACGAATCCGCCGGAGTCGCGAAATTCGTATTAATCCGCCACTACCCCCGGGGCGAGGTGGGGATCCCTTGCCGCGCCGACCCCTTGACGGACCGTCACGCCTGTCCGGGCTCCCCGCCGGGCCCCTCCGGACGCCGGGCGACCGCGCCCGCCGGCGCCGCCGTCGCCCCAAAATGGTGTGACGATCCCCGAGGTCCGTGGGACGGTGGTCGGCATGTCTCACGATCCGATCGACCAGGCCCGGCGCCTCGTCCACGAGCGCTTTCCCGACGCCCTCGCCGCCATCCTGGCGGGGTCCACGGCGACCGGGCGGGCCACCGCCGGCAGCGACCTGGACATCGCCGTGCTGGTCGCCGACGGTGGCGAGACCTACCGGGAGACGGTCCGCTCCGAGGGGCGGGTGGTCGAGCTCTTCGTGCACACCCGGGCCGGCCTGCGCGACCTCTGCGCGGTGGACGTCGCCACCCGGCGCGCGGTGATGCCGAGCATGTACGCCACCGGTCTGGTCCTGGTCGACGTGGACGGCGAGGCTGCCCGCGCCCGGGCCCGGGCGGAGGAGGACCTCCGCAGGGGCCCGGCCGGACTCGCTCCGGACACGGTGGAGACCAAGCGCTACGCGCTGACGGACGCTCTGGACGACCTGCGCGACACGACCGACGCGTTCGAGCGCCTGGCCGTCGCCGGGGTCGTCGTCAGCACCGCCGTCGATCTGCTCTGCGACCACCACCGGGCCTGGACGGGCAGTGGCAAGTGGCTGCCGCGCCGGCTGCTGGCGGCGGACCCGGAACGCGGCGCCGCGCTGCTCGACGCGCACGCCCGGCTGGGGGCGACGCAGGACCCGGGCCCGTTGATCGCGGCCGCCTCGGCGGTCCTCGGCCTCGTCGGCGGCGCACTGCGCGAGGGCTACCGCCGTACCTGGCGGACCGTCGCCGAGCCGGTCGCCGCCCTTCGCTGAGCCCGCCGCCCCGCTGGTGCCGCCGTGCTTCCCGGCAACCCGGGAAGCCGCGGGCACGACGCCGGCCGGGCCCGCCGGCTGCTTCCGGGGAGCCGGGTGGCGGTCCGCCGCGGCGGGCTGGTGTTCGTGGCGGTGGACGCCGACGGGCAGTCGCACCGGGTGCCGGCCCTGATACCGGAGAGTCCGGTCGAGCAGCGCCGCGAGCGCCTCGCCCGGGAACGCCGGGCCCGCCGCAGGAGCGGCGGCTCCGACTGACGGAAGGGTCCGGGCCGCCGTGGTGCCCGGCAATGAGCCCGTCGAGCGGTTCGCGCGCGGCGGCGGGCCCTTTTGAGTGGTGCCGTACACCCGCCGGGGTTGTCGTCGGGGCGGACGGCCCGCGGCGGGGGATGCATCCAGAGTGCTGTCATATCGTCAGACTTTGTCGCGAAGATTGCTGCTGGTCACGGCCGGCCTGTCGCTGCTGGAGGCGGCGGGCTGGCGGGGGACCCTGCCGGGTGCGGAGCCCGCCGACCACCCGGCCGCCGAGGCCGCGGGCGGCGCGCCGGCGGTGCCGGGGGCGCCCGCCCCACCGGAGGCGCCCGCCGCCGCGGCGGCCGCCCAGCCCGCCGCCGCCCCACGGCCCCTGACGGCGGCCGAGATGCAGCCGCTGAACGAGCTGGACGTCGACCGGAAGGTGGTCGCCGTCACCGTCGACGACGGCCCGGATCCGCGCTGGACCCCCGAGGTGCTGGCGCTGCTGGAGAAGTACGGCATCCGGGCGACGTTCTTCCTGATCGGCGAGAACGCCGCCGCGCACCCTGAGCTGGTCCGGGAGATCGCGGCCCGCGGGCACCTGGTCGCCAACCACACCTGGAGCCACCCGGACCTGCGCAGCCTGCCCGAGGAGAAGGTGCGCGAGCAGCTGGGGCGCACCTCCGATTTCCTGCACGGGGTCACCGGCAAGGCGCCCACCTGGTTCCGCGCCCCGGGCGGCGACTGGTCCGCCACCACGCTCAAGGTCGGCGCCGAGCTGGGGATGCGGCCGATGGGCTGGTCGGTCGACCCGCAGGACTGGGCGGAGCCCGGTACGGACGTGATCGCCCAGCGGCTCACCAAGGAGCTGAAGCCGGGCGCGATCGTGCTCACCCACGACGGCGGCGGGAACCGCTCGCAGACGGTGGGCGCCCTCACCCGGTACCTGCCGGCGGTGCTGGCCGCCGGCTACCGCTTCACCGCTCCCCGGGGGTGACGCGGGGGGACGGCGTCACGCCCCCGGCCCGTGCACCAGGGGGAGGAAGACCGTGTCCACGATCTCCTGGAGCGCGGCGTCGGGCACGGGCGCGAAGGTCGTGAGGATCTCCAGGCGCAGCAGGTCGAAGGGGAGCGACCTGATCCGCGCGGTGAGGCGTTCGGGGTCGGCCTCGCCGCGTTCGACGGCGCGGTCGAAGAGCAGGTCGAGCGCGTCCGCGCGCCCCGTGACGAGCGGGTCGAGCAGGTCGGCGGGGCTGGTGCCGGTCTCCTGCCGGTAGCCGGCGAGGTGGATGTTCATCACGGTGATGAGCTGGACCCGGGTGGCGTTGATCTCGCGCATCAGGGTCAGCACGTCCTCCCGCAGGCTTCCGGTGTCGGGCGTGTCGAGGCGGGCCTCGCGCAGGGTGTGGACGATGGCCGCCCGGACCAGTTCCTCGCGGTTCGACCAGCGGCGGTAGAGGACCGGTGGGCTGGTGCCCGCCCGCTTCACGACGGCGTCCATGGTGAACCGCGCGTAGCCGTGGTCCGCGAGTTCTTCCCAGGCTGCGTCGAGGAGGGCCTTCTCCAGTGCGGCCCCGCGGCGTCGCTCGGCCATGCGTCCTCCTTGGATAGAGTTGCCTTTCTTATCCTAGCGCCCTACGCTGACTGCCGTTAGATAGATCTCTGTATCTTAAGGCGGTAGCCCATGACCACGCTCAACCCCACCGGCGCCCCGCGGACGGCGGTGGACCCCGACCGGGTTGACCCCACCGTCCGGAGCCTGGCGATCACCCTGATCGTGGGCGGCCTCGCGGTGGTCTTCGACTCGACCATCGTCGGCGTCGCCCTCGACGCCCTCGCCCGGGACCTGCACGCCCCGCTCGCCACCGTCCAGTGGGTGAGCACCGCCTACCTGCTGGCCGTGTTCGTCACCGTCCCGCTCGCCGGCTGGGCGCAGTCCCGGATCGGCGGCCGCCGCCTGTGGGTGAGTGCACTCGGCGTCTTCCTGCTCGGCTCGGTCCTCAGCGCGCTGGCCCGGGACGCCGGCGCACTGATCGCCTTCCGCGTCGTCCAGGGCCTCGCCGGCGGCATCATGATGCCGCTGATGGCAACCCTGCTGGTGCAGGCCGCCGGCGGCCGCAACATCGGCAAGGTGATGGCCGTCATCACCGTGCCCACCGCCCTCGGCCCGATCCTCGGCCCGGTGCTCGGCGGCCTGATCCTGCACCTGGCGGACTGGCGCTGGCTGTTCCTCGTCAACATCCCGTTCTGCGTCGTCGGGGGCTGGCTCGCGCTGCGCAACCTGCCCGACGACCGGCCCGCACCCGGCGCCCCCGCGCCCCGGCTGGACGTCGTCGGCCTGCTCCTGCTCGGCCCCGGGTGCGTGGCCCTGGTCCAGGGCCTCTCCCGGATCGGCGGCGGCGCGGGCCCGGGCGGTGCCGGCGCCCTGATCCCGCTGGTCGGCGGACCCGTCCTGATCGCCGCCTTCGCCGTCCGCGCGCTGCGCCGCCGCTCCGGCCCCGCGCTGGTCGACGTCCGGCTGCTGAGCCGCCGTACGGTGGCCGCCTCCGCCACCCTGCTCCTGCTGGGCGGTCTCGCCCTGTTCGGATCGATGATGCTGCTGCCGCTGTACTTCCAGCAGGTCCGCGGTGAGGACGCGCTCGGCGCCGGGCTGCTGCTCATCCCGCAGGGGGTCGGCGCGCTGATCGCCCGCGGTGTGGCGGGCCGCTGCACCGACCGGTTCGGGCCGCGGGCCGTCGCGCTGGTGGCGTTCGCGGCGGTGGCCGCGACCACCGTGCCGTTCGCCTTCGTCACCGCAACCAGCAGTGAACTCCTGCTCATGGCAGCGCTGTTCGCCCGCGGCATCGCCCTCGGTGCCGCCATGATCGCGCCGATGGGTGCCGCCTACACCGGGCTGGGGCACCGGGAGATCCCGGACGCCAGCATCATCACCCGCCTCGCCCAGCAGCTCGGCGGCGCCGTGGGTGTCGCCGTCCTCGCCGTCCTGCTCCAGCACGCGGTCGGCGCCGCCGGCACCCCGGCCGCCGTGGCCGCCGGCTTCGACACCGCCTTCGGGTGGTCGGTGGCGCTCACGGCCGCCGCCGTCCCGCTCTGCCTGCTGCTGCCCCGGCGCGCGGCAGCGGGGGCCTGAGACAGGCGGCCTGGCCACCGGCGGCCCGGGATCGGCCGGTTCGACGTGGGGGCCCGGCGGGGCTTGAGGGCGGGCGCGGCGGCGCCGTACCGTGGGCCGGTGATCTTGCCAAAGGAGCGCGACCCGAGGTTCACCACCATCCGCCGCGGGGGCACCCTCACGGACCCCGACCACCGGCTGCTGGCCCGCTGGGCGGCCGACTGCGCGGAGCACGTCCTGCACCTGTTCGAGGCGGTGCGGCCCGAGGACGCCCGGCCCCGGCAGGCGATCGAGCAGGTCCGGGCGTGGACCCGGGGCGAGATCCGGATGTCCGACTCCCGCTCGGCCGGCGGCCACGCCATGGCCGCGGCACGGGTGTTGGGCGGGGCAGCCCGGCACGCGGCCTTCGCCGCCGGGCAGGCCGCGGTGGTGGCGCACGTCGCCGCGCACGAGCTGGGCGCGGCAGCGTACGCGATCAAGGCCGTACGGGCGGCGGTGCCCGCGGGCGAGGCCGTGGAGGCCGGCCGGCTGGAGTGCGGCTGGCAGCGCGACCGGCTCCCGGAGCCGATCCGCGCCCTCGTCCTGGACGACCAGCGCCTGCGCAACGCGATCTGCTGGTCGGTCTTCGACTGCTGACCGCTGCTGACCGCGCCGCCCCGGGCCGGTCGCGGTCAGCTCGGCGTGGCCCTTTCTCCGGCTCCGGCTCCGGCCCCGGTCTCGGCCCCGGCCCGGAGGCGGTCGGCCAGTGCGAGGACGCGCTCGCGCAGCTCGTCCGGGCGCTCGACGACGAACGGCCGGTCGAGCGCGGCCAGCGTCGCCGGCAGCCAGTCGAGACGCTCGGCGCGCAGCTCCACCCGCAGCCAGCGTTCGTCCACCCGGTCCGGGCCCGCCGCGAGGTCGCACTCCGTCACGGTCGCCACGGTGACGGGCAGGTGGGCGCGGACCTGGTCGACCGTTCCGTGGACCCGCACGGTCACCTCGTACCGGTAAGCGGCAGTGGCGAACCCGGACAGCACCCGCTCCGCCGGATCGGGGCCCGCGGGCACCTCGAAGCGGCCGGGCAGCGTCCTGGCGTCCGCGATCCGGTCGAGCCGGAAGGTCCGGTCCTCGCCGCTGGCGGCGTCCGCGCCGGTCACGTACCACCGCCCGCCGTGCGCCACGATCCCGTACGCGTGCAGCGTGCGCCGGCTCTGCCGTCCCGCGCGGTCGGTGTAGCCGATCGAGACCGGCCGCCGGTGGCGCACCGCATCGGCGAGGCCGAGCAGGACCCCGGCGTCCAGGGCGACCGGGGAGCCGGCCCGGTCGGTGAAGGCGAGGGCGTCCAGGAGCGCGTCGAGCCGCCGGCCGAGGTGCTCGGGCAGCACCCGGCGGAGCTTCGCCGAGGCCGTCTCGCGCGCGGTGCGCTGCGCCGGCGTCGCTCCGGCCGCCGGGCCCGCGACCAGGCCGAGCAGCACGGCCAGCGCCTCGTCGTCGCTCAGCATCAGCGGGGGCAGGCGGTAGCCGGGGCGGAGCCGGTAGCCGCCGTAGCGGCCGCGCACCGACTCCACCGGCACGTCGAGGTCGATCAGCTGGTCGACGTACCGCCGCACGGTGCGCTCCTCGACCTCCAGCCGGTCGGCGAGTTCGGCTGCGGTGCGGGTGCCGCCGGACTGCAGCAGCTCCAGGAGGGTCAGCACGCGGCCGGTGGGACGGGTCATGGGACAAGGCTACGCCGATACCGGACCGATTCCGTCCGGTATTCGTCCTAGCCTTCGAGGCGTAAGAAACACCGACTCCCCAGGAGCTTCCCGTGAACTTCGTCTCGATCCGGATCATCACCAGCGACGTCGCGCGCCTCGTCGCCTTCTACGAGCGGGTCACGGGGGTGGCGGCGGACTGGGCCACCGAGGACTTCGCCGAGCTCAGGACCCCGGGCGCCACCCTCGCGATCGCCGGCACCCGCACCGTCCCGCTGTTCGCCCCGGGCTCCGCCCGCCCGGCGGACAACCACAGCGTGATCACCGAGTTCCTGGTCGACGACGTGGACCGCGTCCACCAGGAGCTGGACGGCTTCGTCACCGACCTCGTGGCCGGGCCCACCACGATGCCCTGGGGCAACCGCTCGCTGCTGTTCCGCGACCCCGACGGCAACCTCGTCAACCTCTTCACGCCCGTCACCCCGGCGGCGGTCGCCAAGTTCGGGCGCTGAGGCCCGCGCGTCGGTTCCCCGGGCGGACGGCGCGGCCGTCGGGCAGGCTGGCCGGATGAGATCGCGAACCGGTGGCATGTGGTGGGGCACGACGATCGAGGCGCCGGACCCGGGCGGGTTGGCGAGGTTCTACGCCGACCTGCTCGGCTGGCACCTCGGGCACCAGGAGCCGGGGACGGCCGTCGTCGCGGCCTCCCCGCAGGGCCCGTTCCTGGTCTTCCAGCAGGCCGAGGGCTACCGGGCGCCGGTGTGGCCGCCAGCCGACGGCGCGCAGCGCCCGATGATGCACCTCGACTTCCAGGTCGGCGACCTCGGCCCGGCGGTCGCCGACGCACTCGCCCTGGGCGCCACCCTGGCGGACCATCAGCCGCAGGACCACGTCCGCGTCCTCCTCGACCCGGCCGGCCACCCCTTCTGCCTCTGCCTCGACCAGACCTGACCGTGCGGTACGGCATCCCGGTACGGCGTGGCTGATCGGTACGAGAGTCCTGGTCCGCTCGTTGAGATCGCGGGTGCCGCCGATGCCATCGCCCGCGCCCTTGCCGACCGGTTGGAGAAAGGCCCCGACTCGTGAGCACATCGGCTCAGCTGCGCGCCGCCCTGGTGGACGGATTCACCGGGGACGACAGGATCGCCGATCCGGCGTGGGAGAACGCGGCCAGGGCGGTGCCCCGGGAGCTGTTCGCCGGGTCGTTCTTCCTGCCGGTGGCCGGGAGCAATCCGACCGCCTACCACCCCGTGTGCAAAGGTGAGGCCGGGTGGCTGGAACAGGTCTACTCCAACGAAACCCTGATCACCCAACTCGACGGGCGCATCCGGCCCGACGACGTGGCCGGGGGCACCGTGACCGGAACTCCGACGTCCTCGTCCACCCTGCCGTCACTGGTGCTGCGCATGTGGCAGCAGCTCGACACCGGCGCCGGGCACCGGGTGTTGGAGATCGGCACCGGCACCGGGTACTCGACCGCCCTCGGCGCGCACCGCCTCGGGGGCGCCGCCATCACCAGCGTCGAATACGACCCCGTGGTCGGCGGGGCCGCCGCGGCTGCGATCAAGGCCGCCGGCTGTGCGCCTCGCTTGATCATCGGTGACGGGCTGCTCGGCGACCCGGACGGCGACGACTACGACCGGCTGATCGCCACCTGTTCGGTTCGCCACGTCCCGCCCCCGTGGCTGCACCAGGTCAAGCCGGGCGGAAAGATCCTGGTCACGCTGTCCGGCTGGTCGTACGCCTTCGGGCTCGCGCTGCTCACCGTGACCGAGCCCGGTGGTGCCACGGGCCGGTTCCTGCCCGGCTGGACGAGTTTCATGATGGCCCGCCCGCACGACCGCCCGCCCCGGCAGAGCCTGTCGCTGTTGCCCGGCGACGAGCGGCCGACCCGGATCGACCCGGAGGTCATCAGCACGTGGACGGGCGGCTGGGTCGCCCAACTGGCAGCGCCCTCGGCCGAGCGGATGGGTGCGGGCGGGCAGCAGATCCTCTCGGACGTGGCCACCGGGTCGCAGGCCCGCACCATGCCCGACCCCGGCGGCGGCTGGACGGTGGTCCAACGGGGCCCGCTCCGCCTGTGGGACCAGGTCGAGGACGCCGTCGAGGCCTGGCAGGCCGCGGGCATGCCCCATCAGGACGGATTCGGGATCACCGTGTCCAGGGAAGGTCAGCAGGTCTGGCTGGGCGCCGAGGGCGGTCCGAGCTGGAATCTGCCGATCTGAGCCGTGGCACGGGCCCTTGAGCCCCGGCGCCCGGGCACCCGTCGCGTTCAGGCCGAGGTGGAGGTCCGGGCCTCGGGTGCCGGCATCGCCGGTTCGGCGGTGGTGGCGGTGGTTCCGTCGGCCCGGCCGCGGGGGCGGCGGAATGCCGGGACGGCCAGCAGTGCGAAGCCGAGCGCCGCTGCCACGAGGTGCCCGATCGTGGTGAAGTCCGGTATCGGGCCCGGCCATTCGGCGCCGCCGACGGGCCAGGCGAGGACGAACAGCACCCACGGGAGGCGGCCCCAGCGGGGTAGGGCGAGGGTGCCGATCGCCAGCACGGTCTGGGCGCCGTAGCTGACCCCGTAGTCGGTGGCCTGCCGTACGTCCTGCGGGTACCAGCCCTGCCGCAGCGCGACGGTGATCACGACCGCGGTGAGCAGGGTGGCCACCACGTGCCCGCCGAGGAAGACGGCCGCGGCGCGCAGCTTGCCCCACCGCTGCTCGGCCCAGGCCAGGAAGCAGCAGACGCCGAGGCCAAGGGTGATGAAGGTCCCCACGAAGTCGAGCGAGGCGACGTCCGTGAGCGTGCCGTCGAAGAGCAGCACGCTCCCGAGCAGGGCGGTCACCGGGTGGTCCTGGAGGTTGTCCAGGTTGGTGCTGACGTGCCTCAGCAGGTCGGCGGCCCGGTCGGCGGACAGCCCGTGCCCGATCCAGACGTGGCCGGCCAGCAGCAGGCAGACGTAGGCGAGGGTGAGCGGGGCGCGGCGCGGGTACCACCGGGCGGCACGGAGCAGGCGGCCTGCGGCGCCCTGCGGGGACTGGGGGTTCATACCGTCATATTGTCCAGGCCGCACGGGGGATGAGCTGCGGCGGGGTGGTGGAGGACGGTCCGCCGCCACCACCCCGCCGGACCGGGAGCCGGTCGGCTAGGAGAAGAGAGCCATCAGCCACTGCTGCGGTACGTCCCGATCAACCTCGGTGAAGAAGACGTGGATCCCGGCGCGCAGGTCGGCGGCGGTGAGGGAGCCGTCGCGGTCGCGGTCGAGCTTCGCGAACTCGTTCGCGGCGGCCGGGTCGGTGACGTTGCGGGCCTTGAGGTACCGCTCGAACTCGGCCTTGTCGACCTTGCCGTTCCCGTCGGCGTCCATCACCTGGAACGCGCCGGCCGCCAGCGTGCGCAGGAACTCCGGCATCGCGTCGGCGTCCTTCCCGAGGATCGCCCGCTCGACGTAGGCGAGCATTTCCTCCTTACCCACCTTGCCGTCCTTGTTCGGGTCGGCGGCCCGCAGCAGCTCGCGGAAGAACGTGGAGATGACCGGGGTCAGCTGCGCGTCCGAGCCGCTGCGTGCCGTGATGAGCGAGAGGTCCTCCGGATCGATGTAGCCGCTCCGGCTGGCGTCGAGGAGGTCGAAGAATTCGATGGTCCGCTGCTTGTACGCGCCCATGGTCGTCAGCATCCTTCCGTGACTACGGCGTTCGGTGGGGGTGGTTCGCGGGGAAACGTAACCCGCGACCACCGGCCGCAGCCGCGTCCCATGCCGTCGTGCTCACTCGTTGGAGTGAATGCGAACGGTCCCGGATCCCCGGGGGTCAGGCCGCGGCGGCCCCGCGCGGACGGTCGGCGAGGCTCGGTGCGAACCGGATCGCCGGGAGCAGCAGCCAGCACCGCGCGACGGCACCGAGCGGCGGGGCGATCCGGTCCAGGTCTGCCGGTGGCTGGCGCTGGAGTTCGGGATCCGGGGTTCGCGGTCGGCCGAGGAGTGGGGCGACTGGGCGGCCGACCGGCTCACCGAGCACCTCTGACGCGGGGTCGGCCCGACGGCTGCGGCGCGCGCCGGACTTGGGGGAGCGGCCGGGTTCGGGCAGGCTGGGGCGCGGCCGTCGTCTCCCGAGGAGCATCCATGATTCTTATCACCGTCAAGTTCACCGCCAGGCCCGAGTTCAGCGACCGGTGGGTGTCGCTGGTCGAGGAGTTCACCCTGGCCACCCGGGCCGAGCCCGGCAACGTCTTCTTCGAGTGGTCCCGCAGCGTCGACGACCCGGACCAGTACGTGTTGCTGGAGGCCTTCGCGTCGCCCGAGGCCGGCGCGGCGCACGTGAACTCCGACCACTTCAAGGCGGCGATGGCCGAACTCCCGGCACGGATCGCCACCAAGCCGCAGATCATCTACGTGGACGCGCCGGTGGACGGCTGGTCCGACATGGCCGAACTCGCCCCGACCGAGGGCTGACCGGCCCCGCCGCCGGCGCGGCTCCGCCGTGGGGCCGCACCGGCAGGCCGACCGTCGCGGTCGCGCGGCGGGCCGTCAGGCGGTGAAGGCGGCGAGGAGTTTGTCGGTGAGGCGGTCCAGGTAGTCGGGGGCGGTGGGGGTGCCGACCACGAGGAGACGCCAGTACAGGGGCCCGGCGACGAGGTCGAGGGCGAGTTCGCGGTCCACGTCCGGGGGGAGTTCGCCGCGTTCGACCGCGCGGTCCAGCACGTGGGCGGCCCGGGCGCGGCGGGTGTCGCGGACGGACGTGAGCAGGGCCTGCCGCAGCTCGGGGTTGCGGCCGCTCTCGGCCAGCAGGTCGGGGATGATCCTGGCGGGGAGCGGGTGCCGCAGCGCGGCGGCAGCCTCCGTCAGGAAGGCGAGCACGTCGCCGCGCAGGGTGCCGGTGTCGGTCTCGGGGGTGTCCACGGCGGCCGCGGACACCAGGGCGACGGTCATCTCCAGCTTGGACGGCCAGCGCCGGTAGATGGCGGCCTTGCCCGCGCCGGCGCGCTTGGCCACCGCCTCCAGGGAGAGTCGCGCGTACCCGGCCGCGGCGAGTTCCTCGAAGAAGGCCGCCGCGATCGCCTCGGTCACCGAGTCCTGGAGCACCGGCCCGCCGGGCGGTCGGCGCCCTGCTGCCGGTGCGGCTGTGGATGCGGATGCGGATGCGGGGGGTGTGGGGGAGGTGGCCATGACCCGAACCTACACCAGGCGGAACGGTTGCGTCTCGACTAGCCAGGGCGTACTGTCCTCCTCAGACGAGACGGAAGCGTTCCGTCTCGACAATCGGACGAGGGTGCAGCATGCGATTCATGTTCGAGGACGAGTCGTTCTCCTTCGAGACCCTGCGCGCGGCCGGCTTCGCCACCGAGGGCGGGGCCGACCTCGGCGAGGTCCTGGCCACCGTCCGCAGCGTCGGCGAGGGCGACGAGGACGCCTGGCTGCGCGAGTGGAAGCGCACCGCGGAGCGCGTCCACGCCATCGGCACCCGCTCCCTCGCCGCCGGCCACCGGGTCAGCGGCCGCGAGGCCCTGCTGCGCGCCTCGAACTACTACCGCACCGCCGAGTTCTACCGCCGCGACGACCCGGCCCACGACCCCGAGGTCAAGGCGCTCTCCGCGCTCTCCCGCGAGACCTTCGCCACCGCCGCCGTCCTGCTGGACACCCCCGTCGAGGCCGTCCGCATCCCGTACGGGGACACCACCCTGCCCGGCTACCTGTTCCTGGTCGACGACTCCGGCACCCCGCGGCCCACCGTCATCTTCACCAGCGGTTTCGACTCCACCCTGGAGGAGGCGTACTTCGTCATCGGCGCGGCCGCGCTGCGCCGCGGCTACAACGTGCTGGCGTACGACGGGCCCGGCCAGGGGGCGGCGCTGCGCGAGCAGGGGATGGTCTTCCGGCCGGACTGGGAGGCCGTGGTCACCCCCGTGGTCGACTACGCGCTGACCCGCTCCGAGATCGCCGCCGACCGCCTCGCCCTGCTCGGCTACAGCCTCGGCGGCTACCTCACCGCCCGCGCCGCCGCGCACGAGCACCGGCTGGCCGCGCTGGTCCTGGACGACGGCCTCTACAGCTACCACGACGCCCACACCCGGATCATGCCGCCGTTCCTGAGCGAGTGGGTCGAGGCCGGGCGCGACGACCTCGCCGACCCGGTCGCGGGCCTGCTCATGCAGGGCAGCACCCAGCTCCGCTGGGCCCTGCGCAACGGGGCGTGGGCGTTCGGCGCCGACTCTCCCGCGGACTACATCCGCCGCACCGCCGACTACACCCTCGAAGGCGTCGCCCCGCTGATCGCCTGCCCGACCCTCGTCCTGGACGCCGAGAACGACCAGTTCTTCCGCGGCCAGCCCCAGCAGGTGGCCGCCGCCCTCACCTGCCCGCACACCCTGGTCACCCTCCGCGAGGCCGAAGGCGCCGGCGAGCACTGCCACATGGGGGCCACCGCCCGCTTCCAGCAGATCACCTTCGACTGGCTCGACCGCACCCTCCCCACCGCCTGACCACCGGCAGCACCAGCACCAGCATCGACCGCACACCACCACGAGGGACGCAGCAACATGGACCAGGCAGCACGACCGGGGCAGACCCCCGAGCGGCTCGGATTCTTCACCGACGCGGTGTTCGCCATCGCCATGACCCTGCTGGTCATCGAGATCCCACACCCCGAGGGGGACGACTTCGACACCGCCGACGGCAGGTCCAAGTCCCAGGTCGCCGCCCACCTGTGGCACTTCCTGGTCCAGGAGTCCGGCGCCTTCTACTCCTACCTGCTGGCCTTCCTGGTCCTGTGGATCGTCTGGCGCCAGCACCACACCACGCTCGACCGGATCGTCCGGCTCGACGGCGCGATGACCCTGCTCCACCTCCCGTTGCTGCTGTTGACCGGGTTCCTGCCGTACGCCACCGCGATCGTGGGCCACCACCCGGGCAACCCGGCGGCCGCGCTGCTGTTCGGCCTGGTGGTCCTGCTCCTCATGATCTGCCGCTCGAGCATCCAGACCCTGGCGGGCCGCCCCGACGTCCTCTCCTCCCCGGCCCTCGAGCCGGACCGGCGCCTCGACAGCGTCATCTCCTGGCTGGTCACCGGCTACTGGGCGCTGACCCTGCTCCTGGTGTGGTGGGCACCGTGGGTCCAGCTCCTCTGGTTCCTCTCCGGCGCCCTGGCCCGGGCCCTCACCCCGCTGCTGCGCCCCCGCCTCGCCCCGACCGGGCCGATCCCCGCCCCGTCGGCCGCCCAGGACGTGCACCACGGGGAAGGCGGCGCACCCGGGCCGGACTTGGAGCCTGCGCAGACAGGCGGGTGGGGCACCGGGCAGTGAGGCGGGCACAGGTCTCCGTGATCATGGAGTTGCGACGCTCTGCGATCGCTGGGAGACCTGTGCCCGTTCTTCCGGCAGGTCGACCGACCTGCGGATCAATTCGCGGCGCTGCTGCCCGCGCGGCCTCCGGTCGACCCGGCCCCAGCTGCTGGTGAGCGCCGTGGGGTCAGCGGCCGATCTTGTCGAGCTCGGCGAGATCGTCGTCGGAGAGCGGGAGTCCCGCGCCGGTGGCGTTTTCGCGCAGGTGTGCCACCGATGAGGTGCCGGGGATCAGCAGGATGTTCGGCGACCGCTGCAGGAGCCAGGCCAGGGCGACCGACATGGGCGTCGCGTTCAACCGGGTGGCTACGGCCGTGAGTGCCGAGGACTGCAGCGGGCTGAAGCCGCCGAGGGGGAAGAAGGGCACGTAGGCGATGCCGTGCTCGGCCAGCT
>NZ_JBEOUL010000031.1:0-77475 GCF_040304075.1 Kitasatospora sp. NPDC094015 | reverse complement strand
CCTCGACCGACACCCCCTGCCAACCCGACAGCAACGCCTCGCGCTCACCCCCGGCCAGCAACTCCACCCCACCGACCCGACCGTCCGGATCCACCACCACCGCCCCCAGCAACCGCTGGAACCGCCCGACCAACAACTCCGCCGACCCCCGGTCGAACAGATCCGCCGAGAACTCCACACTGCCGTCCAGCCCCCCGCCGGGGCGGCTGGAGAAGCCGAAGGAGAGGTCGAACTTGGCGCTGTCCCCGATGGTCGCCACCGGGGCGACGGCCACGCCGGGCAGGTCGAGCCCGCCGGCCACCTCGCCGTCGTCGAAGGTCAGCATCACCTGGAAGAGCGGGTGCCGGGACATCGAGCGGTCGGGGTTGAGCACCTCGACCAGCCGCTCGAACGGCACGTCCTGGTGCGCGAACGCCGCCAGGTCCGCATCCCGCACCCGGCCCACCAGCTCACGGAAGCTCGGGTCGCCCGACACATCGGTCCGCAGCACCAGCGTGTTCACGAAGAACCCGACCAGCTCGTCCAGCGCCGCATCGGTCCGACCCGCCACCGGCGTCCCGAGCGGGATGTCTGTGCCCGCGCCGAGCCGCGACAGCAGCGCCGCCACCGCCGCCTGCACCACCATGAACACCGTCGCCCCGCACTCCCGCGCCAGGGCCGAGACGGCTTCGTAGACCGGCTCGTCCAGCCGGAACTGGACCAGGCCGCCCTGGCCGGTGGGCTCCAGCGGGCGTACCCGGCCGGCGGGGAGGGCGAGTTCGGCCGGCAGCTCGGCCAGTGTCGCGCGCCAGTAGGCCAGTTGGGCCGAGATCAGGCTGCCCGGGTCGGACTCCTCCCCCAGCAACTCCCGCTGCCACAGCGTGTAGTCCGCGTACTGCACCGGGAGCTCGTCCCACTGCGGCGCTGCGCCGGCGCAGCGAGCCGCGTAGGCGGCGCCCAGGTCACGGGCGAACGGCGCCAGCGACCAGCCGTCCCCGGCGATGTGGTGCACGACCACCAGCAGCACCGACTCCTGCTCCGACTCGCGGAACAGCCAGGCCCGCAGCGGCAGATCCACCGTCACGTCGAACGAGCACGCCGCCGCCTCCGCCAGACCGGCCGAGCCGTCCACCAGCGTCAGCAGCTCCCCGACCTCGGACACCGGCAGCACCCGCTGGAACGGCACACCGTCCAGCTCCGGGAACACCGTCCGCAGGCTCTCGTGCCGCCCCACCACATCCCGCAACGCCCCACCCAGCGCCGCAACATCCACCGCACCCGACAGCCGCAGCCCGATCGGAATGTTGTACGTGGAGCCCGCGTCCTCGAACCGGTTCAGGAACCACAACCGCTGCTGCGCGAAGGACAACGGCACCACGGCAGGACGCTCCCCTCCCCGCAGCGCGCTGCGGGCCTCCTCGGCGGCGCCGATCCGCTCGGCGAGCGCGGCGACGGCCGATGCCTCGAAGACGGTCCGGATCGTCAGCTCCACGCCGAACTCGGCCCGGACCCGGCTGACCAGCTTGGTCACCAGCAGGGAGTGGCCGCCGAGCGCGAAGAAGTCGTCCTCCACGCCGACCGCGGCCAGTCCGAGCACCTCGGCGTACAGCGTGCACAGCGCCCGCTCGGTGGCGGTGCGCGGCTCCCGGCCGGCCGGGGCCCACTCGGGCGCGGGCTGCGGGAGGACGCGCCGGTCGAGCTTGCCGTGCGCGGTCAGCGGCAGCGCGTCCAGCGCGACGAACGCGGACGGCACCATGTAGTCGGGCAGCGCCAGCGCGGCGTGCTTGCGCAGCACGTCGGCGGCGGGCACGGCCTGCCCCGGGGCGGGCACCACGTACGCGATCAGCCGGCGGTCGCCGGGGGTGTCCTCGCGGACGACGACCACGGCCTCGCGGACCTCGGGGTGGGCGGCGACGGCGGCCTGGATCTCGCCGAGTTCGATCCGGTAACCGCGGATCTTCACCTGGTCGTCCGCCCGGCCCACCGACTCCAGCCTGCCGTCGGGCAGCCTGCGGGCGAGGTCGCCGGAGCGGTAGAGCCGGGAGCCGGGCGCGCCGTACGGGTTCGGGACGAAGCGTTCGGCGGTCAGCTCGGGCCGGTTGAGGTAGCCGCGGGCGACGCCGCGGCCGCTGACGTGGATCTCGCCGACCACCCCGAGCGGGACCAACTGCCCGTTGCGGTCCAGCAGGTGGACGCCGAGGTCGGGCAGCGGGTCACCGATCGGGCTGGCGGACGGCGTGGCGAGGTCGTCGCCGGTGATCCGGTGGAAGGTGGTGTGCACGGTGGTCTCGGTGATCCCGTACATGTTGATCAGCGCCGGGGCGTCCAGGCCCAGCCGGTCGGTCCACGGCCGCAGCTCGCCCGGTTCCAGCTTCTCGCCGCCGAACACCACGTGGCGCAGAGCGAGTTCACCGATCCGGGGGTCGCCCGTGCCGGCCAGGCCGACCAGCGAGCGGAACGCGGAGGGCGTCTGGCTCAGCATGGTCACCCGCTCGGCCACCAGCAGGTCGAGGAACTCCTCCGGCGAGCGCGCGGTGTCGAAGGGCACCACCACGACCCGGCCGCCGAACAGCAGCGCGCCCCACAGCTCCCAGACCGAGAAGTCGAAGGCGTACGAGTGGAACAGCGACCACACGTCGTCGGCGCCGAACCCGAACAGGTCCTCGGTCGCCGCGAACAGGCCGACCACACTGCCGTGCGACAGCGTGACGCCCTTCGGCCGGCCGGTCGAGCCCGAGGTGTAGATCACGTAGACGGCGTGGTCCGGGTGCACCGGGACGCCGAGGTCGGCGGAGGGCAGCGCGGCGATCTCGTCCGCGGCCTCCTCCAGCACCACGGCCGGGCCCGGGAACACCGAGCCGACCAGGCCCGCGAAGGCGGACTGCGTGACCACGCAGGCCAGTTGCGCGTCCGAGGCCATGAAGGACAGCCGCTCGGACGGGTACGCCGGGTCCAGCGGCACGTACGCGCCGCCGGCCTTCAGCACCGCGAGCAGCGTCACCACCAGGTCGAAGCCGCGCTCCAGGCAGACGCCGACCAGCGACTCAGGACCGACCCCGGCGCCGCGCAGGTGCCGGGCCAGCCGGTTCGCCCGGTCGTTGAGCTCGCGGTAGGACAGCGAGCGGCCGTCGAAGGAGACCGCGTCCGCGTCCGGCGCCTGGGTCACCCGGTGCTCGAACACCTCGTGCAGGCAGCCCGTCACCGACGGCGTCGAGGGCAGGCCGGCGATCGGCCGGTCCACCACGGCCAGCTCGGCGGCGTCCAGCAGGTCGACGGCGCCGACCCGGCCGTCGGGCGCCGCCACCGCGGCCGCCAGCACGCGCTGGAAGCGGGCGACCAGCGCCTGTGCGGTGCTCGGGTCGAAGAGCTCCGCGGCGTACTCGACGCTGCCGTCGAGGCCCGCGCCGGCCCGCTCGGAGAAGCCGAAGCCGAGGTCGAACTTGGCGCGGTCGCCGATCGCGGCGACCGGCTCCACCCGCAGCCCCGGCAGCTCGGCGCCACGGGCGAGCGCGCCGTCGTCGAAGGTCAGCATGGTCTGGAAGAGCGGGTGCCGGGACATCGAGCGGTCGGGGTTGAGCACCTCGACCAGCCGCTCGAACGGCACGTCCTGGTGCGCGAACGCCGCGAGGTCCGCGTCCCGCACCCGGCCCACCAGCTCACGGAAGGTCGGGTCACCCGACACGTCCGTCCGCAGCACCAGCGTGTTCACGAAGAACCCGACCAGCTCGTCCAGCGCCGCATCGGTCCGACCCGCCACCGGCGTCCCGAGCGGGATGTCCGTCCCCGCCCCGAGCCGGGACAGCAACGCCGCCACCGCCGCCTGCACCACCATGAACACCGTCGCCCCGCACTCCCGGGCGAGGGCCGACACCCCGGCGAACACCGCGTCGTCCAGGCGGAACTGGACCAGGCCGCCGACGCCGTCCGGCGCGCCGGAGCGCATCCGGTCCACCGGGAGCGGCAGTTCGGCGGGCAGGTCGGCCAGGGTGGTCCGCCAGAAGTCCAGCTGGCGGGAGATCAGGCTCGCCGGGTCCTGCTCGTCGCCCAGCAGTTCGCGCTGCCAGAGCGTGTAGTCGGCGTACTGGACGGCGAGTTCGTCCCACACCGGCGCGCCGTCCGCGCGGCGGGCCGCGTAGGCGGTGCCCAGGTCACGGGCGAACGGGGCCAGCGACCAGCCGTCGGCGGCGATGTGGTGCAGCACCACCAGCAGGACGGACTCCTGCTCCGACTCGCGGAACAGCCAGGCGCGCAGCGGCAGATCGACCGTCACGTCGAACGAGCAGGCCGCCGCCTCCGCCACGCCGGCCGAACCGTCCACCAGCGTCAGCAGCTCGCCCACCTCGGACAGCGGTCGCACCCGCTGGAACGGCACACCGTCCAGCTCCGGGAACACCGTCCGCAGGCTCTCGTGCCGCCCCACCACGTCCCGCAGCGCCGCACCGAGCGCCGGCACGTCCACCGCACCGGACAACCGCAGCCCGATCGGAATGTTGTACGTCGAACCCGCGCCTTCGAGGCGGTTGAGGAACCAGAGGCGCTGCTGCGCGAACGACAGCGGGATCACGAGGTCTCCTCCGGGCGTGCCATCCGGCGCAGCTTCGGCCGGGCCGGCCCGGTCGGGGCGCCGGTGGTGTCGGCGAGCCGCTCGGCCAGCGCGGCGACGGTGGGGGCGGCGAAGAAGGCGTCGATGGCGAGTTCGACGTCCAGCAGGGCGCGGATCCGGCCGATCAGCCGGATCACCAGCAGGGAGTGGCCGCCGAGCTCGATGAAGCTGTCGTCGATCGAGACCTGCTCCACCCCGAGCAGTTCGCCGAACAGCCCGGTGAGGGTCTCCTCCAGCGGGGTGCGCGGCGCCCGGCCGGTGCTGGTGGTCGTGGCGGGCCCGGGGGCGGGCAGCGCCTTGCGGTCGAGCTTGCCGTTCGGGGTGAGCGGGAAGACCTCGAGCGGCACGAGGGCCGAGGGCACCATGTAGTCCGGGAGCTGGGCCTCCAGGTGGGCCCGGACCGGGTCGGCGTCGAAGCTTTCCACCGGTCCCGCCGGCACCACGTAGGCGACCAGGCGGACGTCGCCGGGGCGGTCCTCGCGGGCGATGACGGCGCACCGGGCGACGGCCGGGTGGGCACCGAGCACGGTCTCGATCTCGCCGGGCTCGATCCGGTAGCCGCGCAGCTTGACCTGGGTGTCGGCGCGGCCGTGGTAGTCCACGTCGCCGCCGGGCAGCTCGGTGCCGACGTCGCCGGTCCGGTACATCCGGGCGCCGGGCGGGCCGTACGGGTCGGGCCGGAAGCGGTCGGCGGTGAGCGCGGGCAGATCGGTGTAGCCGCGGGCGACGCCGACGCCGCCGACGAAGATCTCGCCCGGGGTGCCGGCCGGGACCTGCCGCAGGTCCGCGTCCAGGACGTACATCGTGGTGCCGGTGATCGGCCGCCCGATCGGGACGGAGTCGGGCTGCGGGCCGGTGGCGACGAACGCCGAGTTGGCGACGGTCACCTCCGTGGGGCCGTACTCGTTGACGAACCGGATCCCGGTGTCGCCGGCGAGGTCGAGCCAGGCGTTCACCAGCCGGCCGGGGAAGAGCTCGCCGCCGACGCTCAGCAGACCGGCGAGGCCCGCCAGTTCGTCGCCGGAGAGCTGCTGGAGCAGCACCTCCAGGTGGGCGGGGGTGAGCTTGACGAAGCTGTACGGGCCGCCGTCGGCCAGGTGCTTGCCGAGGTCGGCGGGCTCCAGGTCGGCGGGCAGCAGGTGCACGGTCTGCCCGGAGAGCAGCGGGGTGTAGAGGGCGGGCACCACCAGGTCGAAGGCGACCGAGGAGAACACCGGGGCGCCGCCGGTGCCCCGGGAGGCGTACTCCTCGACCGTCCAGGCCAGGTAGTTGGCGAGGCCGCGGTGGGTGACCTCGACGCCCTTGGGGCGGCCGGTGGTGCCGGAGGTGTAGATCACGTAGGCGAGGGTGTCGGGGTCGACCCGCACCTCGGGGGCCGCGGTGGGCTGGCCGGCCAGCGCGTCCCGGTCCACCAGCAGCCAGTTGCGCCGGTCGAGATCGGTGAACCGGTCGGCGAGCGCCGGGTGGGTGATCACCACGTCGGCGTGCGACTCCTGGATCACCCGCTCCAGCCGGGCGGTCGGGAAGGCGGGGTCGAGCGGCACGTACGCGCCGCCGGCCTTCCAGACGCCGAGCAGCGCGGCGACCAGGTCGGGGCCACGGTCGAGCAGCACGGCGACCCGGGACTCGGCGCGGACGCCGAGCGCGAGCAGCCGGTGCGCGAACTGGTTGGCCCGGGCGTTCAGCCGGGAGTAGGAGAGCTTGCCCTCGGTGGAGACCAGCGCGGTGGCGATCGGGGTGGTGGCGGCCTGCCGCTCGAAGAGTGCGACGGTGGTGCCGGCCGGGTCGGCCGTGGCGGCGGAGGGGCCCGCCGGCTGCGGCTGCGCGGACGACCGGGACTGCTGGGCGGCGGCGGTGCCGGTGCGGGCGTCCCCGTCGAGGTTGTTGACCATGTCGCGCAGAACCTCTCGGTACATGTCGGCCAGCCGCTCGGCGTTGGCCCGGCTGATGGTGTGGGTGTCGGTGGAGAGCACGATGCCGCGGCCGGAGGCGATCACGTTGAGGCCGATCTCGTTCGGCGTCTCGCCGATCCCGAGGTCCCCGTCCACCTGGTCGTCGGTGGCGTGGAAGTCGAGGTAGCTGAACGAGATCCCGATCAGCCCGGTGCGTCCGCTGCCGCGCTGGATGGCCGGCAGCGGGTAGCGCCGGTGCGGCCAGATCTCGGCCTCCCGGTCGAGCACCTGGCGGATCAGCTCGCGCCAGGTGGCGGCGCCGCGCTCGGCGGCGAACGGCACGGTGTTGAGGTGCATGCCGTAGACGTGTTCGGCGCCGGGGACCTCGGGTCGGCCGTGGCCGACCAGGCCGGTGAAGAAGCGGCGGGCCGGGGTGAAGCCACTCATCACCTTGATGTGCGCGGCGAGCAGGACGCTCTTCACCGAGGCCCGGGCGGCGGTGGCGACGGCGGCGACGCCCTCGGCCAGGTCGTCCAGCAGGATCCAGGTCTGGAAGGACTCCCGGGGGGTGCCCGGCGCGTCCCGCCAGTGCGCCGGGAGGGCGACCGGGGTGTGGTCGGCGACGATCCGCTGCCAGTACTCCCGGTCCTGCGCCGAGTCCAGCGCGGCCAGTTCGGCGGCGATGAAGTCGGCGAAGCGGACCTCGGTGCGGCCCGCGGCGGGCGGCTGCCCGCCGTCGCGCAGCGCCCGGTAGCAGGCCATCAGCTCCATCACCAGGGCGTTGTGGCTCCAGCCCTCCAGGATGACGTGCGACTCGGTCAGGGTCAGCCACCAGCCGTCGCGGTCGGCGTGCGAGAACACGCGCAGCAGCGGGAGGTCGTCGGCGGCGAACAGGTGGGCGCGCTCGGCGGTGATGAAGGCCCGGACGGCGGCCTTCGCGCCGGCCCCGTCGAGCCCGCCGAGGTCGTGGTGGCGGTACGGGATCTCGGCGGTGCGGTGCACCACCTGGAGCGGGACCGAGTAGCGGGAGATGTCGACCGAGGTGCGCAGGATCTCGTGCCGCTCGGCCATCAGGGCGATCGCGGCGCGCAGGGCGCCGGGGTCGAGCGGCCGGTCGTCGTTGATCCGGAAGCAGGTGACGTTGTGGTAGCGGGCGCGCTCGCGGTCGGCGAGCATCTCCACCATCATGCCGAGCTGGAGCTGCCCGAGCGGGTAGGCGTCGACGGCGTCGGCGGGCAGCGCGGCCCGGTCGGCGGCGGGGATCAGCGCGAACGGCGCGACCGGCTCGACCTGCCCGGCCCCCTCGGGGCTGCGGGCGTCGACCAGGGTGGCCAGCGCCGCGACGGTGGCGTGCTGGTAGACCTCCCCGGCGGTGACCGGGAAGCCGGCGGTGCGCAGCGCGCCGATCAGCGCGAGCACCCGGATGGAGTCGCCGCCGAGGTCGAAGAAGGCGTCCTCGACGCCGATCCCGTCCCGGCCGAGCACCTCGCCCCAGATCGCGGCGAGCCGCGCCTCGGTGGCGGTGCGCGGTGCGACCGATTCGCGGGCGGCGGCCGTGGCGTCCCGCTCGGGGGCCGGCAGGGCGCGCCGGTCGAGCTTGGCGGTCGAGGTCAGCGGGATGGCGGGCAGTTCGACGAAGGCGGCGGGCACCATGTACGGGGTGAGGGTGGTGCCGAGCAGGGCGCGCAGCTCGGCGCCGTCGGTGTTCCGGCCGGGTTCGGCGGTCCAGTAGGCGACGAGTTCCTTCTGGCCGGGGGTGTCCTCGCGGACGATGACGACGGCGTCGCGGACCGCGGGGTGGGCGGCGACGGCGGCCTGGATCTCGCCGAGTTCGATCCGGTACCCGCGGATCTTGACCTGGTCGTCGGCCCGGCCGACGAATTCGAGGGTGCCGTCGGCCCGGCGCCGGGCGAGGTCGCCGGAGCGGTAGAGCCGGGAGCCGGGGGCGCCGTACGGGTTCGGGACGAAGCGTTCGGCGGTCAGCTCGGGCCGGTTGAGGTAGCCGCGGGCGATGCCGCGGCCGCTGACGTGGATCTCGCCGACCACCCCGAGCGGCACCAACTGCCCGTTGCGGTCCAGCAGGTGGACGCCGAGGTCGGGCAGCGGGTCACCGGCCGGGCTGACCGCGGGCCGGGCCAGGTCGGCCCCGGTGACCCGGTGGTGGCTGACGTGGACGGTGGTCTCGGTGATCCCGTACATGTTGATCAGTGCCGGGGTGTCCGGGCCGAGCCGGTCGGTCCACGGCTTGAGGTCGCCCAGTTCGAGCTTCTCGCCGCCGAACATGACCGCACGCAGCGCGAGTTCGCCGATCCGGGGGTCCCCGGCGCCGGCCAGGCCGACCAGCGAGCGGAACGCCGACGGTGTCTGGCTCAGCATGGTCACCCGCTCGGCCACCAGCAGGTCGAGGAACTCCTCCGGGGAGCGCGCGGTGTCGAAGGGCACCACCACGACCCGGCCGCCGAACAGCAGCGCGCCCCACAGCTCCCAGACCGAGAAGTCGAAGGCGTACGAGTGGAACAGCGACCACACGTCCTGCGCGGAGACGGTGAACAGGTCACCGGTGGCGGCGAACAGGCCGACCACGTTCCGGTGCGACAGCGTCACGCCCTTGGGGCGGCCGGTGGAGCCGGAGGTGTAGATCACGTAGATCGCGTTGTCGGGCGTGGTGACGGGCGCCAGATCATGGTCCGGCAGCGCCGCCAACCCCTCGGCGAGGTCCTCCACCAGCAGCACCGGACCGGCGAACACCGAACCCGCCAGCTCCTCGTGCCGCCGCTCCGCCACCACACACGCCAACGCCGCGTCCGAGGCCATGAACGACAACCGGTCCACCGGATACGCCGGATCCAACGGCACGTACGCACCACCGGCCTTCAGCACCGCCACCAGCGTCACCACCAGATCGGCACCACGCTCCAGACAGACCCCGACCAGCGACTCAGGACCGACCCCCAACTCCCGCAACCGCCGCGCCAACCGGTTCGCCCGCGCGTTCAACTCCCTATACGACAGCGGCACCCCCTCGAACGTCACCGCCGTCGCCTCCGGCGCCGACGCCGCCTGCCGCTCGAACACCTCGTGCACGCACAACCCGTCCCACCCCGACACCACACCCGGCACCGGCCGATCCACCACCGCCAACTCGCCGGGCGGCAGGAAGGCCGCCGTGGCGTCGCCCTCGGGGTCGGCGGCCATCGCCTCGACCACGGCGCGGTAGAGGGCGCCGATCCGCTCGGTCTGGGAACGGTCGAGGGTGTGGGTGTCGGTGGCGAGCGTGAAGCACCCGCCGAGCGTGGTGACGGTCAGGCCGAACTCGGTGTGGCCCTCGTCGATGACGCTCTGCGCGTCGATCTGCCCCAGGTCGACCTGGTGGAAGTTCTGGTGGTTGAACATCACGTCGATCAGCCGTCCGCCGTCGCCCAGCTCGCGCTGGATCACCGGCATCGGGAACCGCCGGCGCGGCCACATCGCGATCTCGTCGGCCAGCACCTGCTGCACCAGCTCCCGCCAGTTGCGGGCGGTGCGACGGGCCGGGAACGGCAGCGTGTTGAGGTACATGCCGTACACCCGGTCGGCGCCGACGGCCTCGGGGCGGCCGTCGCAGACCAGCCCGGTGCAGAAGCTCTCCTCCTCGGTGAGCAGGCTGAGCACCTTGAGGTGAGCGGCCACCAGCACGTTCTTCAGCGAGGCGCGGGAGCGCACGGCGAGCTGCCGCAGCTGCGGCTCCAGGTCCTGGTACGGGACCGCCACGCGGTAGTGCTCGCGCGGGCCGGCGGGGTCGGCGCCCCAGCCGGTGGGCAGCGCGAAGGCGGGGTGCTCGTCCAGCAGGTCGCGCCAGAAGGCACGGTCCTGCGCCGAGTCCAGGGCGGCGAGTTCGGCGGCGATGAAGTCGGCGAAGCGCACGGACGGCCGCTCCGGCGCCACCGGGGTGCGCCCGGCCCGCAGCTCCCGGAAGGTCTCCAGCAGCTCCATCAGCAGCGAGTGGTAGCTCCAGCCCTCCAGTACCGGGTGGCACTCCGTGATGGAGATCCACCACTCCTGATCGCCGGTGAGGTGCGCGGTGACCCGGATCAGCGGCGGCACCTCGAGGTCGAACGGGTCGGCCCGTTCGGCCGCGGTGAAGGCGCGCAGCGCGGCCGCCTGCCGCTGCTCGTCCAGACCGCGCAGGTCGTGCACGGCGGGCTCCGCCGCGACCTCCTGGTGGACCAGCTGGAGCGGGGTGCCGAAGGCGGTCAGCCGGAACGAGGTCCGCAGCACCTCGTGCCGCTCGACCACCGTGCGCACCGCCTCGCGCAGCGCCGGCGCGGAGAACGGCAGGTCGTCGCGGACCTTGAAGGCGGTCACGTTGTGGTAGGTGTTGGCGCTGCCGCCGGAGAGGAGTTCGGCCACCATGCCGAGCTGCACCTGCGAGATCGGGTAGGCGTCGGCCAGGCCGGCGGGCAGCGCGCGCCGCACCTCCGCCCCGATCAGCTGGAACGGCGCCACGGCCGGGGTCGGGGCCGGGGCGGGCTGGCGGTTGCCGAGGTACTGGGCCAGCGCGGCCACCGTCCGGTACTCGAAGACGTCCCGGACGGTGACGTCGTAGCCGGCCTCGCGGAGCGCGCCGACCAGCGAGACGGCCCGGATCGAGTCGCCGCCGAGGTCGAAGAAGGTCGATTCGACGCTGAGCCGGTCGAGGCCGAGCGCCGTGCACCAGACCTCGGCGATCCGCTCCTCGACGACCGTGCGCGGCCCGACGAAAGCGCTCTCCGCGCCGGTGGCGGAGCGCTGCGGGGCGGGCAGCGCCCGGCGGTCGGTCTTCCCGTTGCCGGTCAGCGGGATGCTCTCCAGCCGGACGAAGGCGGCGGGCACCATGTAGCCGGGCAGGCTCTCGCCGAGCAGCGTGCGCAGCTCGGTGGCGTCCGGGCCGCCGTCGGCCTCGGCCGTCCAGTAGGCGACCAGTTCCTTCCGGCCCGGGGCGTCCTCGCGGGCGATCACCATGGCCTCGCGGACGCCGGGGTGGGCGGCGACGGCGGCCTGGATCTCGCCGAGCTCGATCCGGTAGCCGCGGATCTTCACCTGGTCGTCCGCCCGGCCCACCGACTCCAGGGTGCCGTCGGCCCGGCGCCGGGCGAGGTCACCGGAGCGGTAGAGCCGGGAGCCCGGGGCGCCGTACGGGTTCGGGATGAAGCGCTCGGCCGTCAGCTCGGGCCGGTTGAGGTAGCAGCGCGCCACGCCCGGACCGCTGACGTGGATCTCACCGACCACGCCGACCGGCACCAACTGCCCGTACGCGTCCAGCAGATGGACGCCGAGGTCGGGAAGCGGGCTGCCGACCGGGCTGACCGCCGGTGCGGCGAGGTCGTCGCCGGTGATCCGGTGGAAGGTGGTGTGCACGGTGGTCTCGGTGATCCCGTACATGTTGATCAGTGCCGGGGTGTCCGGGCCGAGCCGGTCGGTCCACGGCTTGAGGTCGCCCAGCTCCAGCTTCTCGCCGCCGAACACCACGTGCCGCAGCGCGAGCCGGTCGATCCTCGGGTCCCCGGCGCCGGCCAGGCCGACCAGCGAGCGGAAGGCGGAGGGCGTCTGGCTCAGCACGGTGACCCGCTCGGTGACCAGCAGCTCCAGCAGGTCCTCGGGCGAGCGGGCGGTGTCGAACGGCACCACCACCAGCCGGCCGCCGAACAGCAGCGCGCCCCACAGCTCCCAGACCGAGACGTCGAAGGCGTACGAGTGGAACAGCGACCAGGCGTCGTCCGCGCCGAAGCCGTAGTGCACCGCGCTGGCGGTGAACAGCCGCAGGACGGCGGCGTGCGAGAGCACCACGCCCTTGGGGCGGCCGGTGGAGCCGGAGGTGTAGATCACGTAGATCGCGTTGTCGGGCGTGGTGACGGGCGCCAGATCATGGTCCGGCAACGCCGCCAACCCCTCGGCGAGGTCCTCCACCAGCAGCACCGGACCGGCGAACACCGAACCCGCGAGCTCCTCGTGCCGCCGCTCTGCCACCACACACGCCAACGCCGCGTCCGAGGCCATGAACGACAACCGGTCCACCGGATACGCCGGATCCAACGGCACGTACGCGCCACCGGCCTTCAGCACCGCCACCAGCGTCACCACCAGATCGGCACCACGCTCCAGACAGACCCCGACCAGCGACTCCGCCCCGACCCCCAACTCCCGCAACCGCCGCGCCAACCGGTTCGCCCGCGCGTTCAACTCCCCGTACGACAGCGGCACCCCCTCGAACGTCACCGCCGTCGCCTCCGGCGCCGACGCCGCCTGCCGCTCGAACACCTCGTGCACGCACAAGCCGTCCCACCCCGACACCACACCCGGCACCGGCCGATCCACCACCGCCAGCTCGGCCTGGTCGAGCAGCTCGACCGTGGAGAGCGGGGCCTCGGGTCGCGCCGCGACCGCGGCCAGCAGCCTGGTCAGGTGGCCGGCGAAGCGCTGCACGGTGCTCTCGTCGAAGAGCGCGGTGGCGTACTCGAACTGGCAGCCCAGGGTGCCGTCGGCCAGCTCGGCGACCTGCAGGGCCAGGTCGAACTTGGCCACCTGCCAGGGCAGTTCGACCGGCTCGGCGTGGATCCCGCCGAGTGTCAGCTCGCCGACCCGGGTGTCGTGCAGGGTGAACGCGGTCTGGAACAGCGGGGTGACAGACAGGTCGCGCTCCGGCTGGAGCTCGTCCACCAGCGAGGCGAACGGGGTGTCCTGGCGGTCGAAGGCGTCCAGCACGGTACCGCGGACCAGCGGGAGCAGCTCGGCGAAGGCCGGGTCGCCCGCCCAGCGGGTGCGCAGCACCAGCGTGTTGATGCCGTAGCCGACCAGCTCGCGCAGCTCGGGCCTGGTCCGGCCGTTGACCACGGTGCCGACGGTGATGTCGGTGCCGCCGGTCCAGCGGGCCAGCTGGGCCTGGAACGCGGCGAGCAGCACGGTGAACAGGGTGGTGCGGTGCTCGCCGGCCAGCGCGCGCAGCCGGTCGGCGACCTCGGCGGGCACGGCGAACCGCACGGCCGCGCCGGCGGTGGAGCGGACCGCCGGGCGGAGCCGGTCGGTGGGCAGGGCGAGCGGCTCGATGCCGCTCAACTGCTGCTTCCAGTAGTTCAGTTGCTTGCGGGCGGCGGGCAGGTCGCGGAACGTCGCGCGCTGCCAGGCGGCATAGTCGGCGTACTGCGGTGCACCGGTCGCCGGCGCGGTGTCGGTGCCGTCGGAGTCGCCCTCGCCGAACGCGGCGTAGCGGGTCGCGAGTTCGGCGGTGAGCAGCTCCTGCGAGCGCTCATCACAGGCGATGTGGTGCAGGGTGAGGGCGAGCAGGTGGTCGTCCTCGGCGAGCCGGAACAGGGTGGCGCGCAGCGGCCACTCCTGCGCCAGGTCGAAGGGCAGCCGGGTCTGCCGCCGGGCCTGTTCCTCGGCCGCCGGGGCCCGGTCGGCGGCGGGCAGGGCGGTGAGGTCGACGGTGGTCAGCACGCCGGGCACGGCCGGGTCGATCAGCTGGACCGGCTCCTCGCCGTCCAGGCCGTACCGGGTGCGCAGGATCTCGTGCCGGGCGACCAGGCCGTCGACCGCGGCGGCGAGCGCCTCGGTGTCCAGCGGGCCGCGCAGGCGTAGCAGTTGCGGCACCAGGTACTCGACGGCGTCCGGGTCGAGGCGGTTCAGGAACCACATCTGGCGCTGGCCGAAGGAGAGCGGCAGCGGCCGGGTGCGGTCCGCCGGGGTGATGCCGGCCGGTGCGGCCGGGCGGCCGCCGGCCAGCCGGCGCCGGATCAGCTCCTCGCGCAGGGCCGAGGCGTCCGGGGCGCTCTGCGCCTCCTGGACGGTCTGCTCCGAGTATCCAGCACTCATGCCGGCTGCCCCTTCGTACGGGTCGTGTCGGCCACGACGTCCTCATCGCTGAGCTGGGCGATCTCCGCCCGGATCAGGTCCTCCAGGGCCACCGCCCACTGCTCGACCGTCGGGCCGTCGAACAGCACCCGGACGGGGATCTCGAGTTCGAGTTCGGCGCGGGCGGCGGCGGTGACGGTGGCCGCGAGCAGGGAGTTGCCGCCGAGCGCGAAGAAGTCGTCGTGCACGCCGACCTCGGTCTCCAGGGCCTGGGCCCAGATCTCGGCCAGCCGCTGCTCGAACGGGTTGCGCGGGGCGATCCGCGCCACCGGCCGGGCCGCAGCCGCGGGGGCGGGCGCGGCGGTGGCCGGGGTGGCGGCGTTCCAGGGCAGCTCGGCGCGGCGCAGGTCGGGTCCGGTGCGGACGTCGACGGCGCCGACGGCCGCGCCCGGGTCGGCGAGCAGCTTGCCGGCCAGCTCGACCAGGCCTTCGGCGAGCGATTCGGCGGTCTCCGGGTCGAACAGCGCGGTCGCGTACTCCAGCATCCCGGACAGCCCGCCGTCGGGCTGCCGGCGCATGATCAGCGCCAGGTCGGTCGGGGTGGTCCGCCAGGCGGTGCCGAATTCGGCGAGGTCCTCGCCGTCCTCGGCGAGGCCGGTCAGCCCCTCGTCCTGGAGGTCGAACAGTGCCTGGTAGAGCGGGGTGCGGGAGGGGTCGCGGACCGGCTGGAGGTCCTCGACCAGCTGCTCGAACGGCAGGTCCTGGTGGGCGAAGGCGGCCAGGCAGACCGCGCGCACCCGGTCGACGGCCTGCTCGAAGCTCAGCTCCGGGGACAGCTCGGCGCGCAGCACGAGGGAGTTGAGGAAGAAGCCGACCAGGCCGTGGGTCTCCGGCCGGACCCGGCCGGCCACCGGCGTGCCCACCGGGACGTCCCAGCGGTCGCCGTGCCGGGCGAGCAGCAGCTGCCAGACGGTCAGCAGGGTCATGAAGGGCGTGGCGCCGCGGGCGCGGCCGAGCTCGACCAGGCCCCGGGCGGTCGACTCCGGGACGGTGAAGGAGTGGACGGCGCCGTGCGCCTCGCGGTGCGCGGGGCGGGGGCGGTCGGTCGGGACCAGCAGGGTCGGCAGGCCGGCCAGCACGCCGCGCCAGTGCCCGAGCTGGCGCTCCACCAGCTCCTCGGTGAGCCACTGCTCGCCCTGCCAGAGCGCGAAGTCCGGGTAGCCGATCGGGAGTTCGGGCAGTTCGGCGGCGCGGCCGGCAGCGAGTGCGGCGTACAGCTCGCGCAGCTCGCGCTTGATCAGCACGGTCGACCAGCCGTCGCAGGCGATGTGGTGGACGGTCACCAGCAGGTGCGCGGTGCCGTCGGCGCGGCGGGCCAGCAGGGCGCGCCAGACCGGGCCGCCGGCCAGGTCGAAGCCGCGGGCGATCTCGGCGGCGACCAGCCGGACCAGCTCGGGGCCGTCCGCCTCGGCGCAGGTCAGCTCGACGGTGCCGGGCCGGTCGACCTGCTGGACGGGCCGCCCGTCGCGCAGCGGGTAGCGGGTGCGCAGGGCCTCGTGCCGGGCGGCGAGCGTGTCCAGCGCGCGGCCGAGCACGGCGGCGTCGGTGTCCGCGGGCAGCCGCAGGAAGAGCGGCACCACGTACTCGGCGCTGCCGGGGGTCAGCTGGTCGAGGAACCACATCCGCCGCTGGCCGGCGGAGAGCGGGAGCGCGGCGGCGCGGTCGGCGCGGCCGATCGGGGCGCCGCCGGCCACGGCCCGGTCGAGCAGGCGGGCCTGGTCGCGCACGGTGGCCGCGGTGAACAGGTCGGCCAGCGTGATCTCGCGGCCGGTGGCGGCGCGCAGCCGCTGGGCCAGCCGGCCGAGCAGCAGCGAGTAACCGCCGAGCCGGAAGAAGTCGTCCTCGGCGGCGATGTCGGGGGTGTCCAGCAGCTCGGCCCAGATCGCGGCGACGGTGCGCTCGGTGGCGGTGCCGGGGGCGGTCCGCCCGGCCGGGCCGGCGGTGCGGGCGGCGGGGGCGGGCAGCGCCTTGCGGTCCAGCTTGCCGCTGGTGGTGAGCGGGAACTCGGCCAGCACGGTGAAGACCGCGGGCACCAGGTACTCGGGCAGCTGCTCGCGGCAGTGGGCGCGCAGCTCCTCGTGGCCCACGTCGCCGTGCACGGTGACGTAGGCGGCGATCCGGCCGACCCCGCCGGCGCCCTTGAGCGCGACCACGGCCGCGGCCCGCACCTGCGGGTGGCGGGCGAGCACGCCCTCGATCTCGCCGGGTTCGATCCGGACGCCGTTCACCTTGACCTGGCCGTCGAGCCGGCCGAGGTACTCCAGCTCCCCGTCGGCCCGCCAGCGGACCTGGTCGCCGGTGCGGTAGAGGCGGGCGCCGGGCGGCCCGTACGGGTCCGGCACGAAGCGGTCGGCGGTGAGGTCGGGGCGGTTGACGTAGCCGCGGGCCAGGCCGGCGCCGCCGACGTACAGCTCGCCGGGCAGGCCGAGCGGGGCCAGCTCGCCGTCCTCGTCCAGCACCAGCAGGCGGATGCCGCTGATGGGCCGGCCGATCAGCACCGGGCCGGTCAGTTGCGCCGGGTCGAAGTGCCGGGCGGTGACGTCGATCGAGCACTCGGTGGGGCCGTAGGTGTTCCAGATCTGCACGTCGGCCCTGGCCAGCAGGCGCTGGCAGAGTTCGGCGTGCAGCGGCTCGCCGGCGGAGAAGACCAGCCGGATGGCGTCGCATCCCGCCCAGTCGGGCTCCTCGACCAGCAGCCGGAGCACCGAGGGCACCACCTGGAGCACGGTGACGCGCTGCCGGGCGACGGTGCGCACCAGCTCGGCCGGGTCGCGCTCGGCGCCGACCGGCGCCATCACCACGGTGCCGCCGCTGCTGAGCGGGCCGAAGAACTCCCAGCCGGCGGCGTCGAAGCTGAGCGAGGTCTTCTGCAGGACCCGGTCGGCGGGGCCGAGCCGGTGGGTGCGGACGGTCCAGCCGACCCGGTTGCCGATCCCGCGGTGGCTGACCGCGACGCCCTTGGGGCGGCCGGTGGAGCCGGAGGTGTGGATGACGTACGCCAGGTGGTCGGGGCCGACCCCGGTGCCGGGGGCGGTGTCGGGCAGCGCGTCCAGAGCCGTGCCCAGGGTGTCCAGGGCCACCGTCCGCACCCCGTCGGCGCGGACCAGGTCGGCCAGCGCCGCCTCGGTGAGCACCACCTCGGCGCCGGTGTCGCGCAGGACCCACTCGACCCGGTCACGCGGGTGACCGGGGTCGAACGGGACGTACGCCGCGCCTGCCTTCCAGACCGCGAGCAGCGCGACCGCCAGGTCCGGCCCGCGGTGCAGGCAGACGCCGACCAGCCGGTCGGGGCCGGCGCCGAGCGCGCGCAGGTGGTGCGCGAGCCGGTTGGCGCGCCGGTCGAGCTCGGCGTAGCTGAGCTCCGCGTCGCCGGCGACCACGGCCACCGCCTGCGGGGTGAGCGCCGCCCGGGCGGCGACCAGCTCGTGCAGCAGCCCGCCCGGGGCGGGGTCGCCGGTGGTGCCGGCCGGCCTCCGGGGCGCGGCCGGGGCAGTGTCGTCCTGCCCGGTGCCGGGCGGCGGGTTTGTGTGCACGATCAGCCCTTCGGTGGTGGGTGGCGGTGGTGGCCCGGTAGGTCAGGCGTCGGCGGGCTGGTCCATCCGCTGCCGCAGGCTCAGCGGCCGCATGTCCGTCCAGACCTCGGCGATCCGGGCCAGGCACTGCTCCTTGCTGCCCTCGGTGCCCTCGGTGTGCCAGCCCGCCGGCACCTCCCGGCCGACGGCCCAGATCGAGTACTGCTCCTCGTCGTTGAACACCACGAGGTACTGGCGGTCGTCGTTCTGGTCGTCACTCATCTGCACTCCTCTGCCGGGATTTTCCGCAGCTTCGAATTCATTCACCGGAGCATTTCCGGGAGTTCACCGCAGCACGGGTCGACGGCTCGGTCCCGGCCTGCGCGGCGCAGCCGGAATTGCCGTTCAACCACCTGACGGTGCGCGATACGAGGGGTGCGGAATGGACTCCGCCGACCTTCCGGATGCCGTCCGGCAGCCAGGGGAAGTGCCACCTCGTTCGAACATCGCCATCATGGCCGGTTTGATCAATATCGCTCAAGGGGTTGTCAGTTGCCAGCACCTGGCAACTGACAACCCCTTGGCAACCCCCGTCCGACCTGGGAACTCAAGTCATGTACTCGACAATATGTCAGGTCGAGCGTGCGGTTGCCCCACCACCGGCGACCACCAATTCCGGCCTGCCGAAAGGAGATCCGCCCCACGATCGCCTTGCCGGTGGTATCGACCGGCGATACTGTGCTCGCACCCGGTGGCCCCGGCCACTCGGATACCGCGGCGCCCGCCGGCCACGCATTTGCCGGACCGCCGCGAGGAATTCCCGCCGGCGCGTCCCGTTCCACCGGGCCGGCCGGCCCGCACCGCCCGCCTCCCGCGGCGCTCCCGCGACGGCGCGTGCCACCCCACCGATTTCTGACGAACGGAGTACCCGTGTGACTGCGCCCCAGTTGCCCCTCACCGTCGACGGCGGCCGGCGACGGCTGGTCGAGCACATCCGGCACCACCGCGAGGAGCTCCGAGAGCAGCTCCTGGTCCACGGGGCCCTGCTGTTCCGGGACTTCGAGGTGGACGGCGTGGACGGCTTCGACGCCGTGGTGCGCGAGCTGTCCGGCGATCCGCTGACGTACGCCGAGCGCTCCTCACCCCGCCAGTCGATCAAGGGCAACGTCTACACCTCGACCGACTACCCGCCGCAGGAGGAGATCTTCGCCCACAACGAGAACTCCTACCAGGCCGTCTGGCCGATGACGCTGTACTTCTACTGCATCGAGCCGCCGCTCACCCAGGGCGCCACCCCGCTCTCCTCCACCCGCGCGCTGTACGCGGCGATCGACCCCGCCGTCCGCGCGGAGTTCGAGCGCCGGCGGTGGTCGGTGGTGCGCAACTACGGCGGCGGGCTCGGCCTGCCGTGGGCCGAGGTGTTCAACACCGAGGACCGCGAGGAGGTGCTCCGGCACTGCGCCGGTCAGGGCATCGAGGCGACCTGGATCGGGGCCGACCGGCTGCGCACCCGGGCCGTGCGGGACGCGGTGCACAAGCACCCGGTGACCGGCGACCAGGTCTGGTTCAACCACGCCACCTTCTTCCACGTCACCACCCTGCCGGAGGAGTTGCGGCTCGGGCTGCAGGCCCTGTGCAAGCCGGAGGACCTGCCCAGCAACACCTACTACGGCGACGGCGAGCCGATCCCGGACGAGGTGCTGGACCACCTGCGGGACTGCTACCGCGCCACCTCCACCCGGTTCGACTACCGGCGCCACGACGTGCTGGTGCTGGACAACATGCTGTCCACGCACGCCCGCGAGCCGTTCACCGGCCCGCGCAGGATCGCGGTCGCGATGGCGGAGCCGTACGGCGGCAGCTGACCGCCCGCCGAACGCCGAAGGGGCGGCGGGCACCGGTACGCAACCGGTGCCCGCCGCCCCTTCGGCACTCCCCGGGGACCGGCGCTCAGCGCCCGATCCCCTCCCCCAGCCCCGCCAGGACCACGCCCGACGGCACGGCGGCGGCCAGTTCGGCCCGCCGCACCAGGCTGAGCGCGAACGACCTGACCAGCTTGTGGAACGCGTACCGGCCGGGCGCCGGGGTGTCCAGCAGGCTGGCGTCGACCAGCTCCTCCAGCAGGTTCTCCGCCTCGCTGCGGCCGGCGCCCAGTGCCTCCGCCGCCGCGGCCAACGAGAGGTCCGGCTGGTCGAGTTGGGCGATCAGCCGGAGCGCGTGCGCGGCCTGCCAGCCGAGCCGCTCGTAGCTGAGCCGGAAGGCCGTGCCGACGGCGGCGCCACCGAGGTCGAGCACCGAACTGCCCTCCTCCTCGTCCTCCAGCCGCTCCACCAGCGAGGCGATCTGCCAGCGCGGCCGGGCGGCCAGCCGGGTCGCCACCAGCTGCACCGCCAGCGGCAGCAGGCCGCACGCCTCGACCAGGCGGTGGGCGGCGACCGGCTCGGCGGCCACCCGCTCCTCACCGATGATCGCGGCGACCATCCGTACCGCCTCGGCCGGGTCCAGCGGTTCCAGCGAGAGCAGTTGCGCGGAGCGCAGGCCGGCCATCCGGACCCGGCTGGTCACCAGCACCATGCTGCCGGGCGCCGCGGGCAGCAGCGGCTGCACCTGGTCGGCGCTGACCACGCCGTCCAGCACGATCAGCATCCGGCGACCGTCCAGCAGGGTGCGGAACAGCGCGGACCGCTCGGAGATCGCGGTCGGCAGCGGCGCGTTCGGCCGCAGTGCGCGCAGGAATCCCCCGAGCACCTCGTTGGGCGTCACCCAGGCGCCGTCCTGGCCCGGGCCGTCGATCTCCGCGAACAGGCAGCCGTCCGGGAACCTGTCCCGGACCCGGTGCGCCCAGTGGACCGCGAGCGCGGACTTGCCGACCCCGGCCATCCCGTCGATCGCGCAGACCACCACCCGGTGCTCGGAGAGCAGCCCGTCGAGGCGGCTCACGATGGCCTCGCGCCCGTAGAAGTCGGGGACCGCCATCGGTAACTGCGCAGGTCGCAACCGTTCCAAGGGGTGGGCGTCGGGGTCCTGCTCGGCCACCAGGCCGCGCAGTGCGCCACCCGCGCCGAGGACGTCGTCGCACCTGCCCGCCAGCTCCGGGGTGGCCGGTCTGGCGCCGGTCTCCACCCTGCTGAGGTAGCCCTTGCTGTAGTGGGCCATTTCGCTCAGCGCCTTCAACGAGACACCCTGTTGTGTGCGAAGTCTTCGCAACTCGTGCCCGAATCTGTCGCTCAAAACTCCCCCCTCCTGCCCGTGTGGTTGCTGTCTCCCCCGATTGGGGCCCATCACAGGCGACTGAGAGCCGCCGCGCCACCGGGCTCCGGGCCGCGTTGCCGTCGTCGTGACTCCCCCCGGAGACGACGGCACCCGAGCGCGGGTGGCGGGGCCGATCCTACGGTAGATCACCGTCCGATGTTCGAATTCGATCAGAGTTATCTCACCGAGTTCCGGATCCCGGTCACGGACTCGCAGCGGTAGGGGAACGGATCAGGTCGCGACGCCGCGTCCCCGTGACATCCGCGCCGGCTTCGGCCTCCTGCACGGGAGTTGACCGACAGTCACCGATCATCTCAAGGGTTGGTAAACTGATGAGCCGTCAGCTTCGAGCGGCTGCCAGCCGCCCCGGCGGTCCAGTTCCAGCACCAGCGCGGCGATGTTCCAGGCGTCGTCCTCGCCGCGGTGGTGGCGCCCCTCCAGCGGCAGCCCGGCCAGCTGGAGCGCCTGGGCCATGCCGGGGCGCTTGCGCAGCCCGTACGCCTCGGTGAAGCGCAGCTTGGCGTTGGTGTGGTGGCGGCCGAACGGGTAGCGGGCGCCGGTGGCCCTGCACTGGCGGGTGAACTGGTTCCGGTCGTAGTCGCCCCAGCTCGCCCACGGCCGCCGGCCGGCCCCGTGCTCGGCGGCCAGCAGCCGGCAGGCCTCGGCGAAGGTGAGGCCGGTGTCCACCTCGGCCTGGGTCAGCCCGGTCAGGGTGGTGCAGAAGGCGCTCACGGTCGAGCGGGCGGGCCGGACCAGGATCCGGTGGCGCCCGATCCGTTCGCCGGCCGCCAGGTCGACCACCGTCAGCCCGATCTCGATGATCTCGCTGACCGCGCCGGGCGGCGGCTGCCCGTCCCAGCAGGTCGCCTCGACGTCGACCACGTTCAGCAGGTCCCCGGGGTGCTCCACGCCGGGCAGCGTAGTGCGGGGCGCCCGGCGGGCGCCCCGCATTTTCACGCGATCACGGTGACCAGCAGGTCGTCCTCGACCAGCCAGCGCCCGGCGAACCCGCGCAGCTCGCCGCCGTCCGCGGTGGTGCCGTCCACCAGCAGCCGGGCCGTCCAGGTGCCGTCCGGGGCGAGCGTGACGTCCGCCTCCTCGAACTCCAGGAACCGCCGGGTCAGCGGGAACCACGCCTTGTAGACGCTCTCCTTGGCGCTGAACAGCAGCCGGTCCCAGTGCACGTCCGGCCGCTCGGCGACCAGCTCGGCCGTGCGGGCCTGCTCCTGCGGCAGCGCGATCACCTCCAGGACGTCGTCGGGCAGCGGCGCGTGCGGCTCGGCATCGATCCCGACGGTCCGCAGGTCGGCCGTGCGGGCCACCACCGCGGCCCGGTAGCCGGCGCAGTGCGTCATGCTGCCGACCACCCCGGCCGGCCAGAGCGGTGCACCGCGCTCGCCGCGCAGGATCGGCACCGGCGGCAGGCCCAGCCCGCCGAGCGCCCGCCGGGCGCAGGCCCGTACGGTGGCGACCTCGTTGCGGCGGGCCGGCACGGCGTTGGCCACGATCACCTCCTCGCCGGGCAGCAGCGGGGCGTCGGCCAGGTCGTCGAAGGCCTCGGCCCACGCGGCGCCGGGGGGCAGCAGCCGTTCGATCACCGCTCCTCCGCCCGCAGCACCCGGCGCGGGCCGTGCGGGCCGCCGCGCGGCGTCCACTCCCGCGGGTAGCCGAGCGACACCTCCTCGAAGCGGACGCCGTCGGCCCAGGTCACCCGCGGGATGTGCAAGTGGCCGTAGATCATGGCGGCGGCGTTGTAGCGCAGGTGCCAGTCGGCGGTGCGCTCGGTGCCGCACCAGAGCGCGAACTCGGGGTAGCGCAGGATCCTGGTGGGCTCGCGCACCAGCGGGTAGTGGTTGACCAGCACGGTGGGCAGCGCCGGGTCCCGGCGGGCCAGCAGCCGTTCGGTCTCCGCGATCCGGACCTCGCACCAGGCCTCGCGGGAGGGGTACGGATCGTGGTGCAGCAGCACCTCGTCGGCGCACACCACCCCGGATTCGTAGGCGACGGCGAGCGCCTCGGTCTTGTCGGCGGTGCCGGCCGGGCGGAAGGTGTAGTCGTAGAGCAGGAAGAGCGGGGCCACGGTCACCGGGCCGCCGGGGCCCCCGTCCCAGACCGCGTACTCGTCCTCGGGGGTGAGCACGTCCAGGCCGCGGCAGAGGTCGACCAGGCCGCGGTAGCGCTCCTCGCCGCGCAGCTGCACCGGATCGTCCTTGGGGGTCCACAGCTCGTGGTTGCCGGGCGCCCAGATCACCTTGGCGTAGCGCTCGCGCAGGGTGGCGAGCACCCACTCGATGTCGGCGAAGCGCTCGCTCACGTCGCCCGCGACGATCAGCCAGTCGTCCGGCGACTCCGGCATCAGCTCCTCGACCACCGTGCGGTTGGCCGGGTAGCCGACGTGCAGGTCGCTGATCGCGAACAGGGTCCCGCTCATACCAGCGCCCCCAGCCGCCCGGCGATCACCGCGGCGATCTCTGCCTGCCGGCCGTTCAGGTAGAAGTGGCCGCCCGGGAAGACCTCCAGGTCGAAGCCGGCCGCGGTGTAGCGCTCCCAGGCGCCGGCGGCCGCCACCTCGGTGACCGGGTCGGCGTCGCCGACCAGCGCGGTGACCGGGCAGCGCAGCGGCTCGGCGGGGCTCGGCAGGTAACCCGACAGCGCGGTGTAGTCGGCGCGCACCGCGGGCAGCGCGAGGGCCCGGATCTCCGGGTCGGCCAGCAGGCCGGTGTCGGTGCCCTCCAGCGAGGTCAGGTGGGCCACCAGACCGTCGTCGTCGAGCAGGTGCGCGGCCTCGTCGCGCCGCAGGTGCGGGGCCCGCCGGCCGGAGACGAACAGCCGGACGCAGTCGCGGCCGACCGCCTCCAGGTGCCGGGCGGCCTCGTACGCCACGGTGGCGCCCATGCTGTGGCCGAGCAGCGCCAGCGGGCGGTCGTCCTGCTCGCCGAGGGCGGTGAGCGCCTCGACGGCCAGCTCGGTGAGGCTGGTCAGCGGGGTCTCGAAGAAGCGGTCCTGGCGGCCGGGGTACTGGACGGCAAGGACCTCGACGCCCGGGGAGAGCGCGGCCGACAGCGGGTGCCAGTAGCTCGCCGCGCCGCCGGCGTGCGGGAAGCACACCAGCCGGACGGGGGCGTCCGCGCCCGGGTGGAACCGCCGTATCCAGCGGTCGCTGCTCATCGCCACTCCCTGTCACGATCACGAACGGTCAACGGTGGACCGCTCCGACAATACTCTGACGGCCGTTCAGTTCTCCGGATCTTCCGATCTCCCGATCTTCGGATCGAAGGCCGGCCGATCCGGAACCCTTCCGTCCCATTGTCCGCCGGTCCGGCCCCCGCCCGGCACCAGGGCCCGGCCGGAGCGGACGACCGCTCCGCAGTCGTCGCCCGCCGGACGCCCCGCGGCCACCTGGCGGTCGGCGGCGGACCGGAGGATCGCACCCGGAGGGCGGCACCGAGGCCGCCCCGGTGCAGCCGCCGGAGGGCACGTGACCATCGTCCAGACGGCCCCCGCCCGACACCGGGCACCCGAGCGCCGCGCGGTGCCGCCGCTGATCCGGATCGCGACCGCGCGCGACGCCCCGGCGCTGTACGTGCTGTCCGCCCCCTTCATGCGCTCCGGCGAGCTGCGTCCCCGCACCCTCGCCGACTACCGCACCGGGGCCACCGAATTCCTGCTGGTCGCCGCCCCCGGCAAGCCGGCCGGCTGCGTGGCGCTGCGCCGGGCGGCGCCCGCCCCCGACCACCCCGCCGCGGGCATCGTCCACAACCTCTGCGTCGACCCCGCCCGGCAGGGCAGCGGCCTCGGCGCCCAACTGGTGGCCGCCGTCCTCGCCCGGGCCGAGGACCTCGGCCTGCGCACGCTGTACACCGCCAGCACCGGCAGCGCGGTGCTCTTCCTGCGGGCCGGCTTCCAGGAGGTCCCGGCCGCGCTCGCGCCACCGGCGTGGGCGGCCGCCCTCGACCCGGCCCGCAGCTCCCGGGTCTACCGCCACGAGCTGCCCGCCCCACCCGGCCCGCCGCTCCCCCGCGCCGGTATGACCATTGGGATTTGACCGCCCGTCACCCCTCGGGCAGCCGTAGGGTGGCGGCCATGGCCGCCCCTCTCTCCCCGCCGCCGGGCCCGACCCGCACCGCCCGGCTCGCCGCGTACGACACGCTCGCGGCCGCGCTCTCCCGGCCGGACGGCCGCGGTCTGGAGAAGCTGCTGGCGGGGGCGGCCGCGGTCGGCACCGGTGGGCGGGCCGCCCGGCTGGAGGTCGCCGGGCTGCCCGTCCTGGCCCGGCGGGTGCCGCTCACCGACCGGGAACTGCTGGCGGGGAACGTGCTCTCCACGGCCGACCTCTTCGGCCTCCCCGCCGCCTGCCACCACGGCGTCGACAGCCCCGGCACCGGCGCCTGGCGCACGCTCGCGGCGCACTCCGCCGCCACCGACCTGGTGCTGATGGGCCAGGCCCAGGGCTTCCCGCTGCTGTACCACTGGCGGGTGCTCCCCGACCCGGACGCGGCCGCCCTGCTGGACCAGGCCGAGGCGGAGCGGATGATCGACCGCTGGGACGGTGCGCCCGGCGTCCGGGCCCGGGTCGAGGAGCTCGGCCGGGCCTCGCACAGCGTGCTGCTGTTCCTGGAGCACGTCCCGTTCAGCCTGGCGCAGTGGCTGTCCGCGCGGACGGCCGAGGGCGGGGCCGGCGCCGAAGCCGCCTGGAGCGCGGCGCGGCAGGGCGTGGAGCACGCCGCGGCCTTCCTGCGCGCCCGCGGGACGGTGCGTTTCGACCTCGACCCGGACCGCCTGCGCACGGACGGCCGCCGGCTCTACCTCGCCGGCCCCGGGCCGGTGCTGGACCAGCGGTTCGAGCTCTCCGCCGAGGAGGCCGGCTTCCTGAGCGAGCAGTTGGACCACGGCCTGGCCCGGGCGGCCGCCGGCCTGGTGCGCTGCGCGGAGCCGATCGCACCCGAGGCCCGGCCGGCCGCGGCCGCCGCCGTGATCGCCCGGTACGCCCCGGTCGCGGCGGTGCTGGACGGCTTCCTCGGCCGGCTGCGGCAGGAGGGCGCCCGGGCGGTGTACCCGGCGCAGGAGATCGGCGACGCGCTGGCCGGGCCGGAAGGCGCCGCAGCGCCCTGACGGCCGGCGGACCGGTCCCGGCAGGGCGCTGCGGCGGGCGGGGGTCAGAAGGTCAGGGTGACCTGGTCGACCGTCCAGAACGCGCTGTTGGTGCCGGTGTAGCGGAACTGGAACTGGGCGGTTGTGGCGCCGGCCGGGACGGTGATCGGCAGCTTCTCGAAGGCGTTCAGGTCCGCGCGGTAGGACTTGACCAGCTGCGGGGTGCCGGAGTCGAAGGAGACGTACACGTCACCGGTCTGCGGGCCGTCGATCTTGTAGTCGGTGGCGAAGTTGAGCGTGGCCCGGGTGGCGCCGTTCAGCGGGTAGCGCGGGCCGATCAGGGTGGAGTCGAACTGGCCGGCGCCGTGCGACTTGTCGTCCCACTCGTCGGAGTCGGCGACCGCGAAGACGTTGCGGGCCCGGACGTTGGTCTCGCGGGACTGGCCGAGCTGCGCCGCGGTCCAGAACTCGTCGGTGGCGAACGCCCACCCGCGCCACTCGGTGACCCCGCCGCTGGGCATCCGGGAGTTGTCGATGCTCCAGCCGGCCGGCGGGGTGCGGGTCCAGCCCTTGGTGGCGGCCGGGATGCCGGTCTCGTCGGTACGGGCCTGCAGCGAGGGGCGCAGCGCGTCGAAGGCGTCGGGGGTGATCTCGTCGATCGGACGGCCGTCGAGCTGCCAGGCCGGGTCGATCGCGACGCCCTCGTGCTTGAGCACGGTCGGCGCGATGTCGACGAGCTTGACGTCCTGGCGGGTGGAGCCGGGGGTGAAGCCGGCACCGTCGGCGATCACGAAGGTCTGCCGCTCGTTGGCGCTGTTCCCGCCGTGGCCGCCGGCGTCGGTGTGGCCGTGGTCGGTGGTGACCACGATCAGCCAGTCCTCCAAGGCGTAGGTCGGCCGGCCGCGGACGGCGGAGACCACCTGGCCGACCAGGCCGTCCACCGAGTGGATCGCGGCCGCGTACTGGCTGCTGGCGCCGCCGTAGCTGTGACCGGCCTCGTCCACCTGGTCGAAGTGCAGGAAGGTGGTGTCGGGGTTGCCGTTGCGCAGGTAGTCGGCGGCGTCGGCGGCGGTCTTGGTGTCGTTGTCGGCCTCGGGGATGCGCAGGTCGGCGCGGCCGTTGAAGACCGTATCGGCCACCGGGCTCCAGGAGGCGACCACCAGGGTGGAGGCGGCGGGGGCGGCGGTCTCCAGGCGGGTGGCGAGGTCCGGGTAAAGGGCGAAGCGCGAGCCCGCGAAGGTGTTGTCCTTCACACCGTGCTTGTCCGGCCACACGCCGGTGGCGATGGTCGACCAGCCCGGACCGGAGAGGGTCGGGGCCAGCGGGTCGGCGTACAGGTTGCTGGTGGCAGTGGTGCCGCCGGCCATCAGCGCCTTGAGGTTGGGCGCGTCGCCCGCGACCAGCTTGTCGTAGCGGGTGCCGTCGACACCGATGACCAGCGTCTTGGCCTGCTTGGTGCCGGCCGGCAGACCCTTGTACGGCCCGGTGGCGGCGGCCGCCTGAACGGCCGTCAGCGTCACGGCGGTGGTGGCGACCGCGGTGACCGCCGCGGCGATCCGGAGGGTTCGGGACATGCGCACGGAGAGCTCCCTGGAGGAGGGGGGACGAGGCGCGGCGCGTCTTGCGCCGGTACGAGCGTGCGGGCGCCCGGCGATGCGCGAGCCTCCCCGAGCGCACCGCCGCATGAACAGCGCGGGAACTTCGGTCCAGACCCGTTACCGTTCCGTGATCCGAGCCCCGGGCTCCCGGCCACCCGCCGGTAGGGTGGCGAGATGAGTCCAGGCACCTCGCACGCGCCCGGCGCGCCCGTCCGATCCGGCGTCCCGGAGCACGGTCGGCTGCCCAAGTACTACGTCGTCAAGACCCGGCTGGGCGAGCTGCTGGACGAGCTGGGCCCGGGCGGCCTGCTGCCCACCGAGGTCGAGCTCGCCACCCGGTACGGAGTGGCGCGGGCGACCCTCCGTCAGGCCCTGCGCGAGCTGCTGCTGGAGGGCCGGCTGCGCCGCCAGGGCCGGGGCACGGTGGTGGCCGGCGCCAAGCTCGAACAGCCGCTCTCGCTGGCCAGTTACACCGAGGGCGTCAGCCGCCAGGGCATGCGGCCCGGCCGCACCCTGATCGGGCTCGACCGCTTCCCCGCCGACCGCGCCACGGCCGAGCAGCTGGAGCTGCCCGAGGGCGAACCGGTCTGGCACCTGGAGCGCGTGCTGCTGGCCGACGAGGAGCGGATCGGACTGGAGAGCACGTACGTGGCGGTGGCCCGGGTGCCCCGGCTGGACCTGGACTTCGACCCGGCCTCCTCCTTCTACGCCTACCTGCGCGCGCAGGGCGCCGAGCTCGGCACCGGCCGCGAGCGGATCGAGACGGTGCTGGCCACCCCGCGCGAGGCGCTGCTGATCGGCACCCCGCCGGCGCTGCCGATGCTGCTGCTGCACCGGCGCAGCCGGGACGCGGCCGGCGCCCCGCTGGAGCGGGTCCGCTCGCTCTACCGGGGCGACCGGTTCAGCTTCACCCTCGACCTCACGGCGCCCGGCGACGCCTGAGCCGGGCCCAGGCCGGGCCGCCCGCGTCGGCCGCCGCGGTCACCCGCCGGTCCCGGCCCGGCCGTGGGCCGCCCGGGTGACTTGGGGCCGGACGTCCCGGCCGCCCGGGCCGCCGCGGGGCGAGACTGGCCGGGACCGACGAGGAGGTGCACGATCATGACCGACCAGACCCCCGCACCGCAGGTGTGGCCCTCGCTGCGGGCGAACGACGCCCGGGCACTGATCCGGTTCCTGGTGGAGGCGTTCGGCTTCGAGGAGACCGTGGTCTACGGCGAGGGCGAGCAGGTGCACCACGCCCAGCTCTCCTGGCCGGAGGGCGGCGGGCTGATGCTCGGCTCGGCCCGCCCCGAGGACGAGGAGGACAGCTGGCCGCTGCGCCCGGGCCACTTCGGCGCGTACGTGGTGACGGCGGACCCGGACGCGGTGCACGCGCGGGCGGTCGCCGCCGGGGCGCAGATCATCACCGGGCTGCACGTGACGGACTACGGCTCGCGGGACTTCGCCGCCCGCGACCCGGAGGGCAACCACTGGTCCTTCGGCACCTACCGCGGGGAACCCCGCACGACGCCGCGCCCGGCGCCCTGACCGGCGGTGCCGACCACCCCGGCGGAGCGGCTGCGCGGGCTGTGCCTGGCGCTGCCCGGCTGCGAGGAGCGCCCCAGCCACGGCGAGGCGGCCTGGTTCGCCGGCGGCCGGCGGATGTTCGCCACCCTCGCCGACCGGCACCACGACGACCGCCTCGCCTGCTGGCTGGCCGCTCCGCCAGGCCTCCAGGAACACCTGGTGACCACCGATCCGGAGCGCTTCTTCCGGCCGCCGTACGTCGGCCACCGCGGCTGGCTGGGAGTCCACCTGGACGTCGAGGTGGACTGGCCGCACCTGGCGGATCTGGTGGCGGCGGCCTACCGCCTGGTCGCGCCGGCCGGGCTGCGGGCGGAGCTGGACCGGCGCTGACGGGCCGGCGCTGACCGGCCGACGCCGACCGGCCGCTCGTCGGCTCCGGCCCTCCGCTCAGCCGGAGAGCGCGAAGGCCAGCAGTGCCGAGGCCGTCATGTCGAGCGCCGGCTCGCTGCTCTGCCAGGAGCGGACGTCGTCCACGTACCGGCTGCCGTGCCCGGTGAACGCGGAGAAGGCGTCGGTGCCGCCGGGCGGGCAGGCCCGCATGCCGTCCAGGTGGTCGCCCAGGCCGCCGCTGAACTGTCCGGTCCCGTTGGGGCCGTTGACGATCGCGCCGAGCTGGACGGCCGACCCGCCGTTCAGGCCACCGGCCAGGTTGGGCAGCTGCCCGGCGGTGCAGTGCGGGTAGGTGGTGCCCGCGCCGACCATCATCGAGGTGCCCCAGGCGTTGGCGCCCAGGATCCAGTCGGTCTGCTGCACGCCGAAGCGGTTCAGCGCGGTGTCGCCGGTGAGGTCGCGGTAGAGCCGGGTGGTGGCGGCCAGGCCGAGCGCGTGCGAGTCGGCGTCGAAGTCGCTGTACACCGCGCCCATGTGGAACGGGTCCCGGTCCGCGCGGGCCTTCGCCCCGGTGATCTGCGCCTTGAGGTCGGCGACCAGGGCGTCGTAGCCGATCGCCAGGCCGCCCGGATTGCCGGCCGCCCGGATCGCCCGGGCCAGTTCGGCCTGGGCCAGCGCGCTCGTGTTGTACATGTTGAGGGTGTCGGTGTTGCCGGTGGCGTCGTACGCCGCGGCCCAGTCCGCCGCCCGGGCGAGCCAGCCGGAGGTCCGCGGATCGGCCAGCGCCTGCCCGGCCAGGGCGAGTTCGGCGCCGCCGAAGGCCAGGTCGTCCTTCCAGCTGTCCTCGGGGTAGTAGGCGTGCGGGACGGTGGTGACCAGGGTGCCGGGGGCGGTGTCGGCGAGCGCGTAGACCTGCCCGGCGGTGTCCAGGTACCGCTTCGCGCGCACCGGGTCGGCCGCCGCCCACAGCTGGGCGCCGAGGGCGAAGTCGGCGGCTATCCGGCCGGCCTGGTTGGGGCTGATCCGCGCACCGGGGGCGCCGGCCCGGAACACCGGGCGGTTCTTCAGGAACGGGTGCGCGGCGTCGGTGTCGTCCCGCTCGGGCAGCCGCCAGACGTCGTGGTCGCCGACCACACCGCCGTTGGCGGTGCCCGAGCCGAGGCCGACCTGGATGTAGAGGGTGGCGGTCTTCCCGTCCCACATCTTGTCCAGCCAGTCCAGGCCGTGCTGGGCCTCGGCCCGCAGCGCGGACCCCGGCGCCGCCCCGCTCTCCCGGGCGGCCAGTTGCAGGGCGGCGTCGGCGTACGAGGCGGTCTCGGTGAACTTGAGGTAGTCGCCGGCGTCGAACCAGCCGCCCTCGACGTCGACCGTGCCGCCGATCCTGGTCGGCGCGGCCTTGATCGTGTCGCCGTCCGAGGAGGTGAAGGCCGGCCAGTTGTAGACGGTGGCGGTGGCGTCGGTCAGGTGGGCCGGCTTGCGGTTCAACCGGCCGGGGACGGTGGCCCGCCCGTCGCGCTGGGACTGGAAGAAGGCGGTGGCGTCGTCGGTGAGGGCACCGAAGAGCGTCCCGGCGGCCCCGATGGTGAAGCTGGGCGAGGAGCCGGTGGCAGCTCCGGCCACCTCGATCCGGTACGTCCCGGCGGCCCGGACCCCGGTGAAGTCGATCAGGTAGACCGCGGGGTAGGCGCTGTTCCAACTGCCAAGACTGGTACCGGTGGTGCCGCTGGCCACGGTGGCACCGGCGGTGTCCAGCAGCTTCCAGCCGGCGCCGGTGACGGCCGCCTTGGAGAGCAGGAACGCCTCCTTGGCGCCGCTGTCGGCGTAGCCGACCTGGTTGACCCGGACCAGTCCGGTGGTGGCCGCCCCGGCCGGCGCTGCCAGCGGGGCCTGCAGGAGGGTGGCGCCGAGCGCGAGGGCGGCCAGCAACGCCGGCCGGCGGGACGTGCGGGGCCCGATCGGGGCGGTGCTGCCGAGCGAGGTCACGCTGCCGACTCCTGGGGGGAAGGGAGGGAGAGTATTGACAGGAAACTTTCCTAATGCTCGGCGAAGGTAGTGCCACCCGCATCCGCGGTCAATAGTCCGCACCAGGCCTTGACTCATCAAGTTAGGAAACTTAACTTATGGACCTCTCGTGCACCCCGCTTCTTCTCACCCCCACGGAGTTCCCATGTCCGGGACGCTCACCAGACGGATCGGCCTGTTCCAGGCCACTGCCATCAACATGAGCCAGATGTGCGGCATCGGCCCGTTCGTCACCATCCCCCTGATGGTCGCGGCCTTCGGCGGCCCGCAGGCCATGATCGGCTGGATCGCCGGGGCGGTGCTCGCCCTGGTCGACGGGCTGGTCTGGGCCGAACTCGGCGCCTCCCTCCCCGGCTCCGGCGGCTCCTACGTCTATCTCCGCGAGGCCTTCCAGTACCGCACCGGCCGGCTGATGCCGTTCCTGTTCGTCTGGACGGCGATGCTCTTCATCCCGCTGATCATGTCCACCGGCGTGGTCGGCTTCGTGCAGTACCTCGGCTACCTCTGGCCGTCGATGGGCCAGGGCCAGGGCGACCTGGTCGGCCTGGCCGTGGTGGGCCTGGTGGTGCTGCTGCTGTGGCGCAAGGTCGAGAACATCGCCCGGCTCACCACGGTGATGTGGGGCATCATGATCGTCGCGGTCGGCGCGGTGATCATCGCCTCGTACAGCGACTTCTCGCCCTCGATGGCCTTCACCTGGCCCGCGCACGCGATCGACCTGACCCACGGCCAGTTCTGGCTGGGCTTCGCCGCCGGTCTGACCATCGGCATCTACGACTACCTCGGCTACAACACCGCTGCCTACCTCGGCGCCGAGGTCAAGGAGCCGGGCCGGGTGATGCCGCGGGCGATCATCTTCTCGATCATCGGGATCATGGCGATCTACCTGCTGCTGCAGATCGGCGTGCTCGGCGTGGTCGACTGGCACGAGATGCTCGACCCGAACTCGGTGGCCTCCAAGTCGGTCGCCTCCGCCGTACTGGAGCGCGTCTGGGGCCACGCGGCGGCCGACGTGGTGACGGTACTGATCCTGATCACCGCCTTCGCCTCGGTCTTCGCCGGCCTGCTCGGCGGCTCCCGGGTGCCCTTCGACGCCGCCCGGGACCGGGTCTTCTTCCGCTCCTTCGGCAAGCTGCACAGCCGCCACCGGTTCCCGGTCCTCGGCCTGATCGCGATGGGTGCGATGACCGCCGTCGGCTTCCTGATCGGCCGGCACACCAACCTGGCCACCCTGATCGGGCTGCTCACCACGGTCATGGTGATCGTCCAGGCGCTGGCCCAGATCCTCGCCGTCACGGTGCTGCGGCGCCGCCAGCCCGACCTGCCGCGCCCGTACCGGATGTGGCTCTACCCCGCGCCGAGCATCCTGGCCGCGATCGGCTGGCTGGTCATCTACGGCTACGCGGACCGCAACGCGCCCGGCCTGCACCCGATCGAGTGGTCGCTGGTGTGGGTGCTCGCCGGTGGACTCGCCTTCCTGATCTGGTCCAAGGTCGAGAAGGTCTGGCCGTTCGCCCCGACCGAGATCCAGGAGGAGTACCTCCCCGCCAAGGCCTGACCCCGTCCGACCCGCCGTCACGGCCCGGCACCCGCACCGCGCGGGTGCCGGGCCGTGGCGCGACCGCGGCCCGGGCGCGGCCGGCCGGCCGGCCGGCCGGGTCAGGCCGTGCCGAGCGGGGCGTCCGCGGGCTCGGGCGCCACCCGGTCCGGCACCGCGTAGGCCGCGCCGACGGTGGTCCGGTCGAAGACCCGCCAGGTCGCGGCCGTCACCAGCACGGCGACCACGAAGCCCACCCAGTACGGCGCGGTCAGCCCGAACGCCCCGGCCAGCACGCCGCCGAGCAGCGCCCCGAGGCAGTTCCCGCCCGCCGCCACGAACAGGTTGCTGCTGCCCACCCGGCCGAGCATCTCCGGCGGGGTCAGCCGCTGGCGCAGCGAGTTCGCCACGATCCCCCACAGCGCGCCGTGCACGCCGAACGCGAACAGCGCGAACCCGATCAGGTACGGGCTGCGCGAGGTCGCCAGCACCAGGTGCATCCCGGCCTCGATCAGCAGGCCGACCCGGATCGTCCACACCGCGGAGACCGCGGCGATCAGCCGGTCGCCGACCACCGCGCCGAGCACCCCGCCGGCCGCCATGCAGGTGAACAGCAGGCCGTAGCCGACCGAGCCGAGGTGCAGCCGCTGGTCGGCGAGCAGCACCAGCACCGCGGTCGCCGCGGTGAGCGTGACGTTCAGCAGCCCGATCAGCACCGCCATGGTGCGCAGCAGCCGTTGGCGCAGCAGCCAGCGCAGCCCCTCGGCCATCTCCGCGAGCACCGAGCCGGCCGGCGTCGGCCCGGCCGCGTCCGCCGGCGCCCCGTCCTGGCCGGTGGCGGCCCCCGGCAGGGCCCGGTAGACCCCGCCGACCAGGCCGATCAGCACGGCGCTGGCCGCGTAGGTGGCGGCGTTGACGAGGAAGGGGAGCCCGGCGGCCAGCACGAACAGGAAGCCGCCGAGCGGGCCGGCGACCATCTGCTGCATCAGGGTGGTGCCGCCGAACAGCAGGCCGTTGGCCCGCTCCAGGCGCTCCCGAGGCACCACCGCGGGCAGCACCGCCTGGCTCGCCGCGCGGAAGACGATCTCACCGCAGTTGACCACGAACAGCACGGCGTACAGCAGCGGGAGGCCGGCGTGCCCGGTGGCGATCGCGCCGGCCAGCACGGCGAGCGCGGCGACCCGCGCCCAGTCGACCAGCACCATCAGCCGGCGCCGGTCGACCCGGTCGACCAGCACGCCGCCGGGCAGGGCGAACAGCAGCCACGGCAGCCAGCCGACGGCCGCCGCCGCGGAGACCAGCAGCGGGTCGTCGGTCCGGGCGGCGACCAGCAGCGGGGTCGCCACCATGGCCAGGCCGCTGCCGAGGGCCGAGGTCGTGCTCGCGGCCCACAGCTTGACGAACCGGGCGCCGAGCGGCTTGACCGCGTTGTCCACCATGAGGGGGGAACCTACCAGGGCGTACCCGGACGGTCGCCGGAATTCCCGGTGCCGGCGGCGCTCAGCCGAGGCCCGCCGTGCGGCGTTCGAAGACCTCGGGGCGGGCCGTGCGGAGGGCGGTGGCCAGGGCTCCCTGGAGCACCGCCTCGTCGCCGAGCAGGCTGGCGGCCAGCCGGGGGCGCAGCGGGGTGAGCCGGTGCATGGCCTGTTCGACCGGTTCGAGCAGCAGGTCGGCGCCGTGGCCGAGGCCGCCGCCGAGCACCACCAGGTCGGGGTCGAGGACGGCGGAGACGACCGCGAGGGACCAGGCGAGCTGTTCGGCCTCGCGCCGCACGGCCCGGACGGCCCGCCGGTCACCGGTGCGGGCGGCGGCGAAGACCTGCTTGGCCGTCAGCGGGCCGGTCAGGCCGAGCTCCTTGGCGGTGCGCACCACGGACTCCGCCGCGGCGGCCTCCTCCAGGGTGCCGCCGCCGGGCAGCGGGAGCAGGCCGATCTCGCCGGCCGCGCCGCGGGCGCCGCGCTGGAGCACACCGTCGGCGACCACGCCCATGCCGAGTCCGGTGCCGATCAGCAGGTAGACGAAGAGCCGGCTGCCGGCGCCGGCGCCGCGCGCGTACTCGCCGAGGGCGGCGAGGTTGGCGTCGTTGTGCACGCTGATCCGGGAGCCGAGGCCGGCCTCGATCCGTTCGAAGAGGCCGCGCCGGCCCCAGCCGGGCAGGTTGGGGGCGTACTGGACGCGCTGCTCGGTCTCGTCCCAGACGCCGGGGCTGCCGATGGCGGCGTGCACCACGTCGGTGGCGTCCAGGCCGGCCTCGGCGGTGGCGGTGCGGGCGGCGGCGACCACGGAGTCGGCGACGGCGTTGGCGGTGCGGCCCCGGTTGGGGACGTCCTGGCGGCTGACGATCCGTCCGGTCAGGTCGGCGAGGGCGACCCGCAGCCGGGCCCGGCCGATGTCGATGCCGAGCACGTGGCCGGCGTCCGGGTCGGGTTCGTAGAGCACCGCGATCCGGCCGCGCTCGGGAGCCAGCAGGCCGGCCTCGCGGGCGAGACCGGCCTGCTCGAGGGTGGCGAGCGCCGCCGAGACGGTGGGCTTGGACAGGCCCGTGTCGCGTGCCAGCTGGGCCCGGGAGGACGGGCCGTCGGTGCGCAGCCGTTCCAGCAGCAGCCATTCGTTGTTGCTGCGCAGGCGCTGCCGGCTCCACGGCTGCGCGGTGCGGGGCTGTGGCGCCGGACCCGGCTCGGCCTCCGGGCCGTCGGCCGGCACGGGGCGGGAACTCATCGATTCCTCCGGGCGGTTGCGGTTGTCGTCCGACCGCAACTCTATGCAATCGGTCCGCGTCCCCGGAGCGGGCCCGGGCGCCGCGACCGGCCCGGGGCCGCGCCGCCGGCGGCCCGGTCAACCCACGCCGACCGCGACCCGGTCGGCCAGCAGGGCGCGGGCCCGGGCGAGCGCCGCGCGGTGGTCGCGTTCGCCGGTGTAGACGCAGACGGTGTAGCGGGCGTCGTCCCGCCGCCGGCGGGCCGGTTCGTCGAGGGCGCCGAGGGCGGCGAGCCCGTCGAGTTCGCGGACCAGTTCGTCCAGGGCGGTGTAGTTGATCAGTTGCATGCGTCCACTCCGGTGCGAAGACGGTGGGTCGCCGACCCGGCTACCCGCGATCCCGGGCGGCAATCCCCCGCATGCCGCAGCCGCCCGGATCACATCCGAATTCGACCGCAAGCAGCACAATTCGTCCACATATCAGGGGCGGTGCGGTGACGGAACGCGGTGGACCGGCCCTGCGGCCCGCCCCGGGGGCGGGTTCCGGTCGCGGAGCGCCGTCCGCCATCGGGGTGAACCCAAGATTGTTTCGAATGGCGGGTTCGAGTCGATCGCCGGACACTCGGAGTCCGGGGGGCATCTCGACATTGAGAGGCGACCCGTGAAATCACGATCCACCGGGGTTGTCGTCGCTGCTGCGGCGGCATCCCTCGTTCTTGCACTCACCTCCTGCGGCAGCGCCAAGCAGTCGACCACCGCCTCGTCCTCCGGCTCCGGTTCGGGCTCCGGCACCGGAACGGTCAAGATCGGCCTGCTGCTCCCGGAGACCAAGACCACCCGGTACGAGCAGTTCGACAAGCCGCTGATCGAGCAGAAGATCAAGGAGATCGCGCCGAACGCGCAGATCGACTACTACAACGCCAACCAGGACGCCACGCTCCAGCAGACCCAGGTCGACACCGCCCTCACCAAGGGGAACCAGGTGCTGATCCTGGACGCGGTGGACGCCAAGGCCATCCAGTCCTCGGTCCAGAAGGCGCACGACGCCGGCGTCAAGGTGGTCGCCTACGACCGGCTGGCCCAGGGCCCGGTCGACTCGTACGTCTCCTTCGACAACCGCAAGGTCGGCCAGCTCCAGGGCGAGGCCCTGGTGGCCGCGGTCGGCGACAAGGCCGGCTCCGGCAAGATCATCATGATCAACGGCTCGCCCACCGACCCGAACGCGGCCGACTTCAAGGCCGGCGCGCACAGCGCCATCGACGGCAAGCTCACGGTCGGCAAGGAGTACGACACGCCGAACTGGGACCCGAACAACGCCAACCAGGAGGCCGCCGCGGGCATCACCGCGATCGGCGCCCCGAACGTGGTCGGCGTCTACTCGGCCAACGACGGCATGGCGGCGGGCATCGCGACTGCGCTCAAGGCCGCCAACCTGAGCGTCCCGCTGACCGGGCAGGACGCTCAGCTGGACGCCGTCCAGCGGATCCTGGCCGGCACCCAGACGATGTCGATCTACAAGCCGTACAAGCCGGAGGCCGACACCGCCGCGCAGATGGCCGTGGCCTTCGCCCAGGGCAAGTCGCTCGGCTCCGACCTGGCGTCCGCCAAGGCCACCAGCGGCAGCGGCCAGGCGGTCCAGTCCGACCTGATCACGCCGGTCGTGCTCACCAAGGACAACATCAAGTCCACCGTGGTCGCCGACGGGCTGTACACCGTGGCCCAGATCTGCACCCCGGACTACGCCGCCGCCTGCGCCGCAGCCGGTCTGCAGTAATCCCACCGTCCGGAGGAGTTGATAGCCATGGCGGGTCCTCCCGTGCTGGCTCTGCGCAGCGTCTCCAAGCGGTTCGGCGCGGTGCAGGCCCTGACCGACGTGGACCTGGAGGTCGTGGCCGGCGAGGTGGTCGCCCTGGTGGGTGACAACGGCGCCGGCAAGTCCACGCTGGTGAAGGCGATCGCCGGGGTCAACCAGCCCGACGGGGGCGCGATCGAGTGGGAGGGCCGGGCGGTCACCATCCACCGGCCGCAGGACGCCCAGCACCTGGGGATCGCCACGGTCTACCAGGACCTGGCGCTCTGCGACAACCTCGACGTCGTCGGCAACCTCTTCCTCGGACGCGAGCTGAAGCGCTTCGGGGTGCTGAACGAGGTCGCGATGGAGAAGCGGTCGCGGGAGCTGCTCAGCACGCTGTCGATCCGCATCCCCAGCGTCCGGATCCCGATCGCCTCGCTCTCCGGCGGGCAGCGGCAGACCGTGGCGATCGCCCGGGCGCTGATCGGCGAGCCCAAGATCGTCATTCTGGACGAACCCACCGCCGCCCTCGGCGTGGAGCAGACCGCCCAGGTCCTGGACCTGGTCGAACGGCTCCGCGACCGGGGGCTCGGCGTCATCCTGGTCAGCCACAACATGGCCGACGTGATGGCGGTCTCCGACCGGGTGGCGGTCCTGCGGCTGGGCCGCAACAACGGTGTCTTCGACGTCCGCTACACCAACCAGCAGGAGATCATCTCCGCCATCACCGGCGCGACCGACAACGCCGTGACCCGGCGGCAGGCCCGCGGGCAGGAGGGGATGGCATGACCGGGGACCAGAACGACCGGAGCCGCGGCGAGGAGCACGGGCGCGGACCGCTGCCCGAGGACGCGATGTCCAAGGACGGGGTGAACGCCGCCGTCCCGGTCGCCCACGACGCCACACCCGCGGTGGACCCGCGGCTGATCGTCCGCCAGGAGGGCATCGCCGGCTACTTCGGCGAGTTCAAGCGGCGGCTGAGCAGCGGCGAGCTGGGCTCGCTGCCGGTGGTGGTGGCCCTGATCGTGATCTGGGCCGTGTTCGGCAGCCTGAACAGCAGCTTCCTCTCGGCGCAGAACCTGTCCAACCTGTCGCAGCAGATCGTCGGCACCGGCATGATCGCGATCGGCGTGGTCTTCGTGCTGCTGCTCGGCGAGATCGACCTGTCGGTCGGCTCGGTCAGCGGCCTGTGCGCGGCGATCTTCGCGGTGCTGAACGTCACCCACGGGGTCAACGAGTGGGTGGCGGTGCTGTGCGCGCTGGCCGGCGGGGCCGTGGTCGGCCTGATCCAGGGCTTCTTCTTCGCCAAGGTGGGCGTGCCCGCCTTCGTGGTCACGCTGGCCGGCAACCTGGGCTGGAACGGCCTGATGCTCCAGATCCTCGGGGCGAGCGGCACCATCAACCTGTCCGGCAAGGACATCGACTCCCGGCTGTACAGCACCATCTACGGCCAGACCATCGCGGCGTACGGGGTGGCCGCCATCGGCGTGCTGCTCTTCCTGGCCGCCTCCCTGCTGGACGCGAAGCGGCGCCAGGCGGCCGGGGTGCCCTCGCGCCCACCGGCGGACATCGCGCTGCGCACGGTGGCGCTGGCGGTGGTCGCCTTCGCGGCCGCGTACACGCTGAACCAGTACAAGGGGCTGCCGCTGGCGCTGCTGATCTTCCTGATCTTCATCGTGGTGCTGGACTTCGTGCTCCGGCGGACCAGCTACGGCCGGCAGATTTTCGCCCTCGGCGGCAACATCGAGGGTGCCCGCCGGGCCGGTATCAACGTGGCGTGGATCCGGATCTCGGTGTTCATGATCTGCTCCACCATGGCGGCGGTCGGCGGCCTGTTCCTGGCCGCGCAGATCCAGTCCGCCAGCCAGACCTCCGGCGGCGGCAACCTGCTGATGAACTGCATCGCGGCGGCCGTCATCGGCGGCACCAGCCTGTTCGGCGGGCGCGGCTCCACCTGGTCGGCGCTGCTCGGTGCGCTGGTGATCGGTTCGATCCAGTCCGGGATGAACATCATGGGGCTGAGCAACGCCATCCAGTTCATGGTCACCGGCGCGGTGCTGCTGGCCGCGGTGGTGATCGACTCGCTGTCCCGCCGGACCCAGAAGGCGGCCGGGCGCGCCTGAGCCGACCGTCCCCGAGCCCCTCGCGCGGCGCGCCCCCTTTCCCGGTCACCCGGGCCGGGGGCGCGCCGCGTGCGCTGCGGCGATCGGTTGACCGCGCAGGCCGTCCGGCCTGTCGCGGCCGGTGCCCGGGTGGCCCGCGGTCAGGATGCGGCCATGATCCGCACACGACGAGCCACCGCCGCCGCGCTCGCGGCCGGTGCCGCCCTGCTCCTGTCCCTGCTCCCCGCCCCCGCGAGCGCCCACCCGGGCGGCGGCACCCCGGGAGGCGGCACCCCGGAGGACCGCGTCACCCGCTACCTGCACGCCGTCCGGGACCGCCCCGCCGAACTCCGCGCCTTCTTCGCCGCCCTGCCCAAGGGCGCCGACCTGCACAACCACCTGTCCGGCGCCGCCTCCACCGAACTGCTGCTGCAGATCGCCGTGGAGGAGGGCCTGTGCATCGACCGGGTGACCTCCACGGCCGACTTCGGCCCGTGCAAGGAGGGCAGCCGGCCGGCCGCCGACACCACGACCGACGAGGACTTCCGGCTCCAGGTGATCCGGGCCTGGTCGATGCAGGACTTCGTGCCCGGCGCCGAGTCCGGCCACGACCACTTCTTCGCCACCTTCGGCAAGTTCGGGCCGGCCTCCTGGACCCAGCCGGGCCGGCTGCTGGCCGAGGTCGCCGACACGGCCGCCACCCAGCACCAGTCCTACCTGGAGACCATGATCACCCCGGCCTCGGACGCGGCCGCCGCGCTCGCCGCCAAGGTCGGCTTCGACAGCGACCTGGAGCAGCTGCGGCAGAAGCTGCTCGCCGACGACGGGCTCGGCCAGGTGGTCCGCACCGCCGTCGCGGAGGCGGACGCCACCGAGGCGGAGTACCGGGCGACCGCGCACTGCGACGGCCCCGACCCGGCGCCGGGCTGCGCGCTGACCGTGCGGTTCATCTCGCAGGCCTCCCGCGCCTCCACCCCGGCCCGGGTCTTCACCCAGCTGCTGGTCGGCATGGAACTGGCCCGGCAGGACCCGCGGTTCGTCGCGGTCAACCTGGTCCAGCCGGAGGACGCGCCCGCCGCGCTGGAGAACTACCGGCTCCAGATGCAGATGCTGGACTACCTGCACGGCATCTACCCACAGGGCCACATCACCCTGCATGCCGGGGAGTTGACCCCCGGCCTGGTCAAGCCCGAGGACCTGCGCTTCCACATCCGGGAGGCGGTGCTCACCGGCCACGCCGAGCGGATCGGCCACGGCGTCGACCTGGCGTACGAGGACGACCCGCAGGGCCTGCTGCGGCTGCTGGCCGAGCGGCACGTGGCGATCGAGGTGCCCCTCACCAGCAACGCGCAGATCCTCGGCGTCAGCGGGCCCGACCATCCGTTCCCGCGGTACCGGGCGGCGGGCGTCCCGGTGGCCCTGGCCACCGACGACCCCGGGGTGTCCCGCAGCGACATCACCGCGGAGTACCAGCGGGCCGCGCTGACGTACGACCTGGACTACCCGGCGCTGCGCGACCTGGCCCGCGCCTCGCTGGAGTACGCCTTCCTGCCCGGGCGCAGCCTGTGGGCGGACCGGGACGGCTACCGCCCGGTCGCCGAGTGCGCGGGTGACGAGCCGGGCACCGAGCACCCGAGCGCGGGCTGCGCGGCGGTGCTGGCCGGGAGCCCGAAGGCGGAGCTGGAGTGGGCGCAGGAGTGCGGGTTCCGCTCCTTCGAGGCGGGGATCCTCGGCCGGCGCTCCTGATTCCGCGCGCCGGGGCCCCGATCGCGGGCCCCGGCGCCGGGTCGGGCGAGGGCTCGGGCGGGGGGCTCGGCTCCGGCGGGGGCGAGGGCCCCGCTCCGGCGGGCCGTGACCCGCGGTCAGGCGGGCGGGCGCCCGAACGAGCCGTGCCGGCCCTCGCCCGCCGCGAACCGGGCCGCGCCGGCCCGGGTGTCGGCGGCCAGCGAGACCTCACCGTGCGCCCACTCCCCCGCCATCGCCTCCGCCTCGGCCAGGCCCTCCTGTTCGAGCAGCGAGAGCCGGTCGTGGCGCAGGCAGGTCTGCGGGAAGGCGGCGAGTTCGGCGGCCAGCTCCCGGGCGGCGGCCAGTTCGGTACCGGTCGGCACCAGCCGGTCGGCGAGGCCGATCCGGTGGGCCTCCTCGGCATCCACCGGGCGGCCGGTGAGGATCAGGTCCATCGCCCGGCCGGCCCCGATCAGCCGGGGCAGCCGGACGGTGCCGCCGTCGATCAGCGGGACGCCCCAGCGGCGGCAGAAGACGCCGAAGACCGCGTCCGCCGCGACCACCCGCAGGTCGCACCAGAGGGCCAGTTCGAGGCCGCCGGCCACCGCGTGGCCCGCCACGGCGGCGATCACCGGCTTGGTCAGCCGCAGCCGGGTCGGGCCCATCGGGCCGGGGCCGTCGCCGGCCAGCCGGTTGCCGCGCTCCGAGCCGATGGCCTTGAGGTCCGCGCCGGCGCAGAAGGTGCCGCCCTCGCCCCAGAGCACCGCGACCGCGGCGGAGTCGTCCGCCTCGAAGTCCTCGAAGGCCGCCAGCAGGGCGGCGGCGGTCGGGCCGTCGACCGCGTTGCGGGCCCCGGGGCGGGTGAGGACCACCGTCCTGACCGGGCCGTGCTGTTCGACCCTGACCGTGTCCTCGCCCATGACGTGCTCCTTCGCACTCGAAGCGGGCTGCGCGGCGGGCCCGTCCGGCGGGCCCCGGGGCCATCATGCCGCGCCGGGGCCCGGTCCGCCCGTTTTCGTCCTGTTGACGATAACGATCCGGGCCAGTTATCGTCATACCGACGAGAAAGGGGCCCGTCCATGGCCGACATCACCCGGCGCTTCGGCTTCCGCCACCTGCGCGCCGCGCCCACCTCCCACATCCGCCACCTGCGCCGCGGCACCCTCGCGCACGAGGGCACCGGCCTCGCCTTCTGGTTCCGGCCGCTGACCGCCGCGATCTCCGAAGTGCCCGCCGACGACCGGGAACTGGCGATGATCTGCCACGCCAGGACCGCCGACTTCCAGGACCTCACCGTGCAGGCCACCGTCACCTACCGGATCACCGATCCGGCCGTCGCGGCCACCCGGGTGGACTTCGGCCTCGACCCCGACACCGGCACCTGGCAGGCCGAGCCGCTCGACCAGCTCGGCACCCTGCTCACCGAGAGCGCCCAGCAGCACGCCCTGGAGCTGATCGCCGGCCTGACCCTCGCCCAGGCGCTGGCCGCCGGCGTCACCCCGGTCCGGCAGAAGATCGGCGACGGCCTGGCCGCCGACCCGCGACTGGCCGAAACCGGACTGGCCGTGATCGCCGTCCGGGTCACCGCGCTGCGCCCCGAGGCCGAGTTGGAGCGCGCGCTGCGCACCCCGGCGCGCGAACTGGTCCAGCAGGAGGCCGACCGGGCGACGTACGAGCGGCGCGCGGTGGCCGTCGAGCGCGAGCGCGCGATCGCGGAGAACGAGCTGGCCAGCAAGATCGAGCTGGCCCGGCGGGAGGAGGAGCTGGTCGCCCAGCAGGGCGCCAACGCGCGCCGGCAGGCCGAACAGAACGCGGCCGCCGACCGGGTCCGGGCCGACTCCGAGGCGGCCCGCCGGACCAGGATCGCCACCGCCGAGGCCGAGGCCGCGCGGATCCTGGCGGACGCCCAGGCCGACTCCGAGCGGGTGCTCGGCGAGGCCCGGGCCGCCTCCGAGGAGGCCTGGCTGCTGGCGCACCAGCAGGCCGGCCCGGAGCTGCTGCGGGCCCTGGCGCTGACCAAGCTGGCCGAGCACATACCGAAGATCGACAGCATCACGCTCACCCCCGACGTGCTCACCGGCCTGCTCGCCCGGCTCGGCCAGGCACCCGCGGCGGGCGACGGCCGATGAGCCTGGCCCCGCGCGCCGTCCTGGTCCACCGGCGCACCGAGTACGAGGAGTTGGTCGACCGGCACGGCTCGCGCGGCCAGGCCGCCTTCTTCCTCGCCGGCCGGGGGCGGGAGCTGGACGAGGTGGAGCGGAGGCACCACCTCGCCCGGGCCGCGCTGGCCGAGGTCGCCGCCGCGGTGCCGCTGGAGTGGCGGCGCAGCCGGGTCGAGCGGGCCGACCTGGACCGCTTCCTGTTCGGGCCCGAGGACGTCCTGGTGGTGGTCGGCCAGGACGGGCTGGTGGCCAACGCCGCCAAGTACCTCGCCGGGCAGCCGGTGGTGGGCATCGACATCGAGCCGGGCCGGGGCCTGGGGGTGCTGGTCCGGCACCGCCCGGCGGACGCCGCCCGGGTGCTGCGCGCGGTCGCCGCCCCGGGCGGGGAACGGCACCTGGAGGAGCGCACCATGGTCGAGGCGGTGGCCGACGACACCCAGCGGCTGCTCGCCCTGAACGAGATCTACCTCGGCCAGCACAGCCACCAGACGGCCCGCTACCGCCTCACCGCGGGCGGCGGGCACCCCGAGGCGCAGGCCTCCTCCGGGGTGCTGGTCGGCACCGGGACGGGGGCCACCGGCTGGTGCCGCTCCACCTGGCTGGAGCGGCGCAGCACGCTCGACCTGCCCGGCCCCACCGCCCCCGCGGTGGCCTGGTTCGTCCGGGAGGCCTGGCCGTCGCCGGTCACCGGCACCGAGCAGGTGCAGGGGCTGCTGGCCGGCGGCGAACAGCTGGCGCTGACCGTCGAGTCGGACCAGCTGGTCGCGTTCGGGGACGGTGTCGAGTCGGACGCGCTACGGCTAACCTGGGGTCAGACGGTACGGGTGGGGGTGGCGGTGGAGCGGTTGCGGCTGTTCCACTGAGCCGTACGCCCGGGGCACCGGGCAGCGCGTGCCGTACCCGGCGGCATCCGGCGCGCGGAACGGAATGTTCCGCGTCCAGGGTGTGATGATTTCGTGACGGTCGGCAGGCGAACCAGCGGTCGGAGCCGGTCGTGGCCGGCCTCTCCGCGCCCGCCGGGCGCACCCGGGGCGGCCGGGCCACGCCGGGCGCCCGCACACCGGGCGCGCCCGACCGTCCGATTCCGGCCCACTGTGCGGACCGTGCTGCCGAGCGGCGCCGCACGCAGTACCTTAGCCAGGGCGCACCCAGCGAGCGGTCAGGATCCGCTCAGTTGATGCCCAGTCAGGAAAAGTTTTCCAAAGAGCTGTTAAAGACCCCACCGTGGCGGTAGAAACATCGTCAGAGCGTGCGGGATCCGCTGTCGCACCCGGCAGCGCGGCTCCAGCGGGGCCACCGCGACCACGGGTCGACCGAGCACGCGGCAGAGTTCGGAGGGGGTAAGCGTGTCGAAGCAGGACACGACCGCGCGTGCGACCGTCAGCGTGCGGACCAGGCAACTCGGCACCGGCGCACCGGCGGGCCCGGCACTGCCGCCCGTCGGGCCGGCGGCCGGCCCGTCCGCCGCACCGCCCACCGCGGCACCCGCCGCACCGCCCGCCGGTCCGGGCCCGGTGGGCGACGCCCGGCGGCGCAGGATCGACGGGCTGCTGCGCCGCTCGCCGCTCCAGCCCGTGTTCCGGGCGATGACCGCCCGCCGGCTGGCCGTCCTCGCCTACCACGGGATCGACGACCCGGCCGGGTTCACCGCCCAGATGGAGCGGCTGGTGCGTACCGCCACCCCGGTCTCGCTCGGCCGGCTCGAGCAGAGCGTGCGCGAGCGGCGCCCGCTGCCGCCGCGCAGCGTGCTGGTCACCTTCGACGACGGCGACCGGAGCGTGCTCACCCACGGGCTGCCGGTGCTCACCCGGCTGGGGATCCCCGCCGCGGCCTTCGTGGTGACCGAACTGATCGACACCGACCGGCCGTTCTGGTGGTCCGAGGCCGCCCACCTGGCCGCCCACGGCGGCACCGCCGGCGCCCTGGCGGGCTGCCCGCCGCAGGCCGTGGTGGGCCGGTTGAAGCAGCTGCCCGACGCCGAGCGCCGCCGCGGCCTGGCGGAGCTGCGCGACAGCGCCCGGCTCCAGGCGCCCCGGCGGCGCCAGCTGTCCGCGGCCGACCTGGCCACCCTGCGCTCGGCGGGGGTGGAGATCGGCAACCACACCCACACGCACCCCTGCCTGGACCGCTGCACCGACGCCACCGGGTACGAGGAGGTGGCCACCGCGCACCGGCTGCTGACCGGCTGGCTCGGCGAGGCGCCGACCGCCTTCGCCTACCCGAACGGCAACCGCGACCCGCGCACCGAGGCGCTGCTCGGCGAACTCGGCTACCGGCTGGGCTTCCTGTTCAACCACCGGCACGACGCGCTGCTCCCGCCGGACCCGCTGCGGGTCAACCGGCTGCGGGTCAACTCCGACACCACGCCGGACCGCTTCGACACCATCCTGTCCGGCCTGCACCCGGCCGTGCACCGGATCCGCGGCGGCTGCTGAGCCCGCCCGGCTCCGGCGCACCCCGGCTCACTGCTCGATGTAGGACTCCAGGCCGCGCAGGAAGACGTCCAGCTTGAAGGCGAAGCGGTCGTCCCCACCGCCCTCGACCATCGTGGTCGCCATGCTGCTGATCAGCGGGAAGCGGTCCGAGGGGAGCCGGGAGAAGTAGTCCGTGATGCTGGAGAAGTAGGCGTCGAGGTCGGCGCCGCGCTCCAGCTTGTCGACGTAGGTGCAGGCCTCGTAGGCGTCCGCGTCGATCAGCTGGCCGAGACCGTCCAGCGCCCAGGTGGCGACCTGCGGCGGCACGCCGGCCTGGAGCATCACGTCCAGCATGAACTCGGCCAGCCGGAGCTGGTTGGCGCCGGTCGGGATGGAGCCGAGGGACACCAGGGTGATGTCCCGGTGCCGGGTGAAGACCGACTGGGCCTCCGTGCAGATCTCCTTGATCTGCTCCTTCCAGCGGGCCGGCTCGGGCCGCTCGGGCAGCCGGATCTCGCCGGCGATCCGCTCCAGCATCAGGTCGCAGAGCTCGTCCTTGTTGGACACGTGGGCGTACAGCGACGCCGGGCCGGTGTCGAGCTCCTGGGCGATCCGCCGCATGGTGACGCCGCCGAGCCCCTCCGCGTCGAGGATCCGGATCCCGGCCTCGATGATCGCCTCCTGGCTGAGCGGCTGGCGGGCCTCCGCCTTCCGCGCCTTGTGCCAAGGGACCGGGGGCATCTGCGAGGTCATTCGCCACCTGCTTTCGCGTCATCGGATGATCGACAAACGTTCCCCCGGCGAACATCGTACTCGGAACGAACAGCGTTCCCCAGGTGAACGGGTGCGAAAGCTCGCGAACGCCGTTCGCCACGCCGAACACTGTATTGACAGAACAGTGGTCGATCGGTAGAACAGTGTTCGTCAGGTAAGCCTTCGACCTACCGGGAGTTCCAGATGACCGCGACCGAGTCCCCCTACAGATGGCGATGGGCGGCCCTGTTCGTCATCCTCGCCGCGGAGGTCATGGACCTCCTGGACTCCCTGGTCACCAATATCGCGGCCCCCTCGATCCGGGCCGACATCGGGGGCGGTGAGACCACCATCCAGTGGCTCGGCGCCGCCTACACCCTCGCGATGGCGCTCGGCCTGATCACCGGCGGGCGGCTCGGCGACATCTTCGGGCGCCGCCGGATGTACCTGATCGGCGCCGTCGGCTTCACCCTCGGCTCGGTCGCCTGCGGCCTGGCCCAGGAGCCCGGCCAGCTGGTCGCCGCGCGGGTCTTCCAGGGCCTGCTGGGCGCCGTGATGCTGCCGCAGGGCCTCGGCATCCTCAAGGAGATCTTCTCGGAGAAGGAGCAGGCCACTGCGTTCGGCCTGTTCGGCCCCGTGATGGGCCTGTCCACGGTCGGCGGCCCGATCCTGGCCGGCTGGCTGGTCGACGCCGACCTGTGGGGCACCGGCTGGCGCATGATCTTCCTGATCAACATCCCGCTCGGCCTGTTCGCGATCGCCGGTGGCCTGGCCTTCCTGCCCGAGTGGAAGAGCGCCCGGACGGTCCGGCTCGACCTGGCCGGAGCGCTGCTGGCCGCGCTCGGCTCCGCGCTGATCGTCTTCCCGCTGGTGCAGGGCCGCGAGCACGACTGGCCGGCCTGGGCGTTCGCCCTGATCGGCCTGTCGATCGCGGTGTTCGCCTTCTTCGCCTGGTTCGAGAACCGCAAGAGCAACCGCGGCGGCGACCCGCTGGTGGAGCCGAGCCTGTTCCGCAAGCGCGGCTTCAGCGGCGGCATGGTGCTCGGCCTCGCCTTCTTCTCGGCGATGACCGGCTTCTGGCTGACCTTCAGCCTCTACACCCAGATCGGCCTGCACTACTCGCCGTTCAAGGCGGGCCTCGCCGGCATCCCCTCCTCCGTCGGCATGGTGATCGCCTTCGTCAGCTCGCAGGCGCTGCTGAAGTTCGGCCGCAAGGTGATGCACGGCGGCCTGATCGTGATGGCGCTCGGCGTCGGCGCCGTGATCCTCACCCTCCAGCTGGCCGGCACCGACGTGACCCCCTGGCAGCTGGCCCCGGCGCTCGCCGTCACCGGCCTCGGCATGGGCTTCGTGATGGCGCCGTTCTTCGACACCGTGCTCGCCTCGGTCGAGCCGCACGAGACCGGCTCCGCCTCGGGCACCCTCACCTCGGTGCAGCAGCTGGGCGCCGCGCTCGGCACCGCGATCCTCGGCACGGTCTTCTTCGAGCAGATCAAGACCAGCAGCTTCGTGCACGCCGAGCAGATCACGCTCGGGGTCGAGATCGCCATGCTGGCCGTCGTGTTCGGCGCGATCTTCCTGCTGCCCAAGCACGCCCGGCCGCACCCCGAGGCGGGCCCGGACGCGCCGGCCGAGGACGGCACCGACCGCCCGGCCCCGGTCGCCGCCTGAGCCACTCGCGCACCGACCTGACCGATCCGGCCCGTGCGGCCCTCCCGACCCGGAGGGCCGCACGGGCCGTTTTCCGGCCTTCCCGCAGGTCGGCAGGGTAGGTAGGACGGTCCGTCAACTCCCTGCGTAGTCACGGCTATTGCCAGGTGGTCTAGGCCAATCGTACCCTCATGCCCAGGCTGCGCGCCGGGTCCGCGCCCCGCCTTGCCCCGGGGTCGCTCCCCGGGGCCCCGGGCAGACGTGCCCGTCCCCCACACCAGGCCCGCAGTACCGTCGAGGAGATCCCCCATGTCCGTAACCCGCCGCCTCCTGGCCCCGGGTGTGGTCGGCGCCGCCGTCCTTCTGACGGCCGCCGCCACCGCCGGCACCGCAAACGCACACGGTTCGCTCTACGGCCCGGTCAGCCGGGTGGCGTCCTGCTACGCCGAAGGCCCCGAGAGCCCGAAGTCCCAGGTGTGCAAGGACCTCGTCGCGATGAGCGGCACCCAGCCGCTGTACGACTGGAACGAGGTCAACATCGCCAACGCGAACGGCCAGAGCCAGCAGATCATCCCGGACGGGAAGCTCTGCTCGGCCAACCGCGACAAGTACAAGGCCCTCGACCTGGCCCGCACCGACTGGCCGGCCACCACCGTCGCCGCGGGCGCCTTCAACTTCAACTTCCGGGTGACCGCGCCGCACCAGGGCGTGATGACGCTGTACGTCACCAGGACCGGCTTCGACGCGACCAAGCCGCTGAAGTGGTCGGACCTCGACCTGGCCAACCCGGTCGCCACGTACGCCACCGGCCGCTCGGCCCCCTCCGGCTACTACACCTTCAGCGGCAACCTGCCCAGCCGCACCGGCCGCCAGCTGCTCTACCTGGTCTGGCAGCGCACCGACAGCCCCGAGGCCTTCTACGGCTGCTCGGACCTCCAGTACGGGCAGAGCGCCGCGCTCGCCGGCGCCCAGCCGCTCGCCCAGCCGCAGGCGCCGTCCGAGCAGCAGATCGCCGCCGGGTACACCCGCTCGACCGTCGACCACCAGGGCCACGGCGGCGACCACCAGGCGGCCGCCGGACCGCAGGGCGGCGCGGCCGAGGCGACCCTCACCGGCGGCTCGACCGGCTCGCTGGTGCTCGGCGGCTCCGCACTGCTGTCGGTGGCGGCCTCCGCGGTGTTCGTCTACCGCCGGCGCCCGGGCGCGGTCGCCCAGCGCGCCTGACCGCAGCACCTTGCGGCGGTGCGGCTGCCGGGGCTCTTCCCTGCCCCGGCGGCCGCGCCGCCGCGAGCCACCTCCGCCACCCCTGAGACACCGATCGCGAGCCGGCGGGAACTCCGGCACCGATCCGCACGACTACCTGATCCCCAGGGCCACCACGGCCCCGTCCTCCCCCGGAGATCAGGAGAGTCCCCATGCGTCCTCGCGTCCTGCGCGGCCTGGCGGCAGCCGCCGCGCTGCTCGCCACCACCGCCTGCTCGGCCGGTCCGGAAGGCGGCGCCGCCGCCCCCGCGCCGACCGGCCCCGGCGCGAGCGCCTTCCCCGTGCGGCTCGCGGACTGCACCGGCCGCGAGACCACCTTCACCGCACCGGCCGCCCGGATCGTCACCAGCAACTCCTCCGCCCTGGAGATGCTGCTGCGGCTCGGCGCCGGCGACCGGGTGATCGGCACCGGATTCCCGCCCGGTCCCGGCACCCTGCCGGCCGACCTCGCCGCCCGGGGCGCCCAGGTGCCGGTGCTCGGCCGGACGGGGATCGCCAAGGAGAAGCTGCTCGGCTCGGGCGCCGACACCTACCTCGACACCTTCGGCGCGATGGACCTGATGGGCGGCGCCGCCGACGCCCCCACCGAGGCGGAGTTCACGGCCGCCGGGATCCGGCACGTGTTCCTGCTCTCCACCGCCTGCGCCGCCACCGCGAAGGGACCGCGCACCGACCTCGCCGAGGTCGAGCAGGACATCCGCCGGCTCGGTGCCCTGACCGGCACCGGGCCGAAGGCCGCCGAGCTGGTGACGGCCATGGAGACCGGCACCCGCGCCGTCACCACGGCCCTCCGCGACCTGCCCGCCGAACGGCGGCCGGGCTACTTCTTCTTCGACTTCGACGCCGGCACCCAGCAGCCGATCGCCCTGTGCAACCGGCAGGTCGGCAACGCCGCGATCACGCTGGCCGGCGCACGCAACGTCTTCGCCGACTGCGACGCCGACTTCCGGCCGGTCGGCTGGGAGGACGTGGTGGCCAGGAACCCGGACTGGATCCAGCTCGCGGTCCGCGACCGCGGCAGCGAGGCGGCCAACGCCGAGGCGTACGGAGCCGCGGAGCGGTTCCTGCGCGAGTTCCCCGCCACCAAGGGCCTGGCCGCGGTCCAGCAGGGCCACCTGCTGCGGATCGGCTCCGAGGCCACCACCATCGCCGGCACCCGCAACGCCGACACCGTACGGCGGATCGCCGCGGCGATCCACCCCGACCTGGTCGCGGGCGGCAACTGAATGGCCGCCCCCAGCACCTCGTACCGGCCACCGGCGAGCGGCGCCGGGCGGCGCGCCCGCCGGATCCCGGCGGGCTGGGCGGCCGCCGTGCTCGCACTCGCCCTGCTGGCCGCGCTCACCGCGGCCGTCTCGCTCGGCCCGGTCGACCTGCCGCCCGGCGAGGTCTGGTCGGTGGTCGCCCGCCGGCTCACCGGGCGCGCGCCACTGCCGGGGACCAGGGACCTGATCGTCTGGCAGCTGCGCGTCCCGCGCGCGCTGCTGGCCGCGCTGGTCGGTGCCGGGCTCGGCCTGGTCGGCGCGGCCGTCCAGGCCCTGGTCCGCAACCCGCTCGCCGACCCGTACCTGCTGGGGATCTCCTCCGGCGCCTCGCTCGGCGCGGTCGCCGTCATCGTGCTCGGCACGGCGGGCGGCGCCCTGGCCGGGGTCGGGATCGGCGCCGCCGCCTTCCTCGGCGCGCTCGGCGCCTTCGCCCTGGTCTGGGCGGTGGCCCGGCGCGGCGGCGGATTCGCCCCGCTGCGGCTGGTGCTGGCGGGCGTCGGGATCGGCCAGTTCCTGGCCGGCTTCACCAGCTACCTGGTGCTCCGGGCCGGGGACGAGCGGCAGACCCGCGGCGTGCTGTTCTGGCTGATGGGCAGCCTCGGCGGCGCCACCTGGAGCACGCTCGTCGTACCCGCGGCCGCCGTGCCGGCCGCGCTCGCCGTCCTGCTGGCCCGCGCCCGGAGCCTGAACGCCCTGCTGATGGGCGACGAGACCGCCGCCGGCGTCGGCGTGCCGGTGACCCGGCTGCGGCGCGAACTCTTCGTGGTCACCAGCATGGTGACCGGCGTGCTGGTCGCGGTCTCCGGCGCGATCGGCTTCGTCGGGCTGATGGTCCCGCACGTGTGCCGGCTGCTGTGCGGCGCCGACCACCGCCGGCTGCTGCCGCTGTCCGCGCTCACCGGCGCCGTCCTGCTGGTGGTGGTCGACACCGTCGCCCGCACCGCCCTGGACACCCAGGAGCTGCCGATCGGCGTGGTCACCGCACTGATCGGCGCACCCGCCCTGCTCTACCTGCTGGACCGACGACTGGAGCACGGGTGAGGATCGCCCTGGAGGACGTGCACGTCGCGCTGGCCGGCCGGACCGTGGTCGCCGGCGTCCACCTGGTCGCCGACCACGGCGAGATCGCCGGACTGGTCGGCCCCAACGGCAGCGGCAAGTCCACCCTGCTGCGCACCGTCTACCGGCACCTCGCGCCGCGCGCGGGCCGGATCCTGCTGGACGGCCGCGAGCTGGCCCGCCTCTCCCCCGCCGAGTCCGCCCGGCACGTCGCGGCCCTGCCGCAGGAGCGCGGCGGGGACTTCGAGCTGACCGCCGGCGAGGTGGTGGAACTCGGCCGGCTCCCGTACCAGCGGGCGTTCGCCGCCCGCAGCGCCGCGGACCGGACGGCGGTGACGGAGGCGCTGGCCCGGGTCGGCCTGCGGGACCACGCGGACCGCCCGTTCGCCCAGCTCTCCGGCGGCGAGCGGCAGCGGGTGCTGCTGGCCAGGGCGCTCGCGCAGGAGCCCGACGTCCTGGTGCTGGACGAACCGACCAACCACCTCGACGTCCGGCACCAGGTGGAGCTGCTCGCGCTGCTGCGCGCCCAGCGCCGCACCACGCTGGTGGCCCTGCACGACCTGAACGCCGCAGCATCGCTCTGCGACCGCCTGCACGTGCTGCACCGGGGCACCCTGGTGGCGTCCGGGCCACCGCGCGAGGTGCTCACCCCCGAACTGCTCGCCGAGGTGTTCGGCGTCCGGGCCGCAGTCGTGGACCACCCGCTCACCGGCGACCCGCTGATCGCCTTCGACCACCGCACCCCCGCCGGCCAGGGCACTTCTTCCGATCGTCGGATCGGCGGTCGTGCCACGGACTGACGCGCGGTGGGCACGGAGAGGGCCTCCGCACCTGGTCACGGAACCGGGCGAGCGACGGGCCACCCGAGCACTGTCGGGGCTGTCAGCCGGGTGGCGTCCGGATGTCAGCCGGTTGCCGGTGCTGTGAGCACGGTGCCGGTGGGGTGTCAGCACGGCCCCGGAACCTTGGGTGCAGAGCCGGCCGGGCACCCTCCCGGCCGGCGGCGACCAGCCAAGGAGCCATCATGACCACCGACGTCACGATCATCGGCGCCGGACTCGGCGGCCTCACCCTCGCCCGGGTCCTGCACGTCCACGGCATCACTTCCACCGTCTACGAGGCCGACGCCTCCCCGATCGCGCGTCCGCAGGGCGGCCTCCTCGACATCCACGACCACAACGGCCGGATCGCCCTGCGCGCCGCCGGCCTCGACGACGAGTTCCGCGCCCTCGTCCTCCACGGCCGCCAGGCCATGCGCATCCTGGACCGGAACGCGAACGTGCGCTACGAGCAGGACGACGACGGCACCGGCGGACGTCCCGAGATCCAGCGCGGCGACCTGCGCCGGATGCTCCTCGACTCGCTCCCGCAGGGGACGGTCCACTGGGGTCACAAGGTCAGCGGCGTCCGCCCGCTGGGCGCGGGCCGCCACGAGGTGAGCTTCACCGACCATCCGCCCGTGACCACCGCCGTGCTCGTCGGCGCGGACGGCGCCTGGTCCCGGGTCCGGCCGCTGCTCTCCCCCGCCGTGCCCCGGTACAGCGGCATGTCCTTCGTCGAGACCTACCTGTACGACGCGGACAGCCGCCACCCCGCGGCCGCCGAACTGGTCGGCGGCGGAGGGATGTTCGCCATCGACCCCGGCGAGAGGCAACTCGGCGCGCACCGTGAGAAGGGCTCCACGCTGCACACCTACGTCGCGCTGCGCAAGCCGCGCGAATGGTTCGACGCCATCGATTTCGCCGACCCCGCCGCGGCCACCGCCGGCATCCTGCGCGAGTTCGACGGCTGGGCCCCGGACCTCACCGCGCTGATCAGCGCGAGCGACACCCCGCCGCTCTTCCGCCCCGTCCACACCCTGCCGATCCCCCACCGCTGGGAGCCCGTGTCCGGTGCCACCCTGGTCGGCGACGCCGCCCACCTCTCGCCGCCCGACGGCGAGGGCGCCAACCTCGCCATGCTCGACGGGGCCGAACTCGCCGAGGCCCTCGCCGCGCACCCTGACGAGCCGGACGTGGCGATCGCCGCCCACGAACGCGCCATGTTCCTCCGCTCGGCCACCCACGGCCCCACCACCGCGGGCGAAACCGTCGACAACCCCGCGCTCCAGGACGTCATCGACTTCTTCACCTACACCCCGCACGGCGGGTAGCGCCGGTCTCCTCGAAATGGCTGGGGCGGCCGTCGCGGTGGGCCAGGGTGCCGAGCTGCTCGGCGTGCGAGCTGTGCATCAACTCCCAGGCACCGTCGGCCCGGTGCAGGACGGCGGCGTGCCAGGGGGTGGCCCAGGCGTCGCGGTGGTCGAGCAGCCGGATGCCGAACTTGGCGGCGCCGACCGGCTGCGGGTGGATCGACAGCCGCACCGCCTCGGGATACCGCTCCGCGATCAGCGCCCCCCAGGCGCGGCTGCGCCGGATCACCCCGTACGCGCGGCGCCGGCACTCGCGCTGGAGTGCCGATGCGGTGCCGCCGAAGTCGGCGGTGTCGTCCACCAGGAAGCGGGTGATGCCCCGGTAGAGGCCGGTGGCCACCGGATCGGACCGCACCTCGGCGCGCACCTCGTCCAGGGTGGGCGCGTACCGGGCGTGCACCAGCGCGCGCTTGTCCGGGTGCGGCAGGTCGCCGAGCACCTGGCGCAGGTCGAAGGTGGTGAGGTGGTGCAGTCGGGCGCGGCGGATCATCGCGGTGAGCTCGTCGGCGTAGGCGTCGATGTGCTCGTCGGGCACCCGGACCAGGTCGCCGAAGACGTGGCCGTCCGAGCAGATCACCAGCCGGGCGCCGGGCGGGTGCACCTCGGCGATCCGCTCGCACAGCCGGTTCAGGAAGCCGAGCGCCAACCGCTCGCCCTCGTCGGGCAGATGACCGAGCACCTTGCGGGGGTTGGGCGATTTGCAGGGGAATCCGGGCAGGGTGAGCAGCACCGGCCGTCCGGCGGCGACGAAGGCGGCGGTCCGCCGCAGCTGGACCGGGAAGGCCGCGGCCGGGGCGGGGGTGCCGGGGTCCGCGGCGCGGCGGTACGGGAGCAGCAGTTCGAGGATCTCGCCGCTGATCCGCTCGGCCGCGGGGCGGCGGGCGGTCGGGCGTGGGGTCACGGCGGCACGGGACGGCATGCGGTCCTCCACGGGGGCAGGTCGGGACGGCGCCCGGGCGCGGGGGCACCTGGCGCAGCGAATGGGCGGGGCGGGCGGAGGGTCGGGCGGGCGGGTGGCGGTCAGCTCCGGCGGTCGTAGTGGACCGGGAGGCGGTCGACGCCGCGGGCCAGCACGGCCGGGATCCACCGGAGTTCGGTGTCCGCGACGGCGGCGCGCAGCCCGCCGAGGCGCCCGAGCAGGGTGGTGAGGGCGATCTGCAGTTCGGCGCGGGCCAGGGCGGCGCCGGGGCAGAAGTGGATCCCGTGGCCGAAGGCCAGGTGGGGGTTGGGCGTGCGGTCGAGGTCCAGCAGGTCGGCCGCCGGGAACCGCTCCGGGTCCCGGTTGGCCGCGCAGAGCGAGACGATCACCGAGTCGCCGGCCGGGATCCGGGTGCCGTGCAGGTCGCTGTCGGTGGCGAAGAACCGCCAGGTGGTGAGCTCGAACGCGCTGTCGTGGCGCAGGAGTTCCTCGACCGCCCAGGGCAGCAGTGCGGGTTCGGCGCGCAATCGGGCGAGCTGCTCGGGGTGGCGCAGCAGGGTGACCAGCATGGTGCCGAGCTGGTTGGTGACGGGCTCCTGGCCGGCGACCAGCAACTGGAAGACCATGGAGTCCAGTTCGGCGGCGCTCAGCGTGCCGTCGTCCCGGGCCGCGACCAGCCGGCCGAGCAGGTCGTCGGCGGGCTCGGCCCGCTTCCGGGCGACCACCTGCGCGATGTACGCCTGGAGTGCGCGCAGCCGGCCCTCGTACGCGGGCCGGCCCGGGTCGCGGGGGCCGACGGGCTGGACCACCTTGCCCCAGTCGCGGTCGAACCGGGACGCCGACTCCGGTGGCAGGCCGATGACTTCGGCGAGCACCTGGAAGGGGAAGCGGGCCGCGAAGTCCCGGACCAGGTCGGCCCCGCCGGTGGCCGGCAGCGCGTCCACCAGCGCGTCGGCGATCTCCTGGATGCGCGGGCGGAGCTGCTCGATCCGGCGCGGCGCGAAGGCGTCCAGCAGCAGCCGGCGCATGGTGGTGTGCCGGGGCGGGTCCTGGTGCAGCAGGTGCACCTGGAGCCGGGAGTGCTGCGGCTCGGGCATGATCGACGCGAGCCGGCGCCAACTGGCGTTGCCCAGGCGGTGGTTCTTGCCGAGCCGGGGGTCGTTGAGGGTCTCGTACGCGGCCCGGTATCCGGTGACCAGCCAGGCGGCGACCCCGCTGGGGAAGCGCACCCGGTGCACCGGCCCGGCCGCGCGCAGCTCGCGGTAGAGCGGGTAGGGGTCGCGCTTGTACGCCTGGCCGAACAGCGGCACGGGCTCGGCCGGTTCGAGGCGCGACGGGGCGCCGTGCCCGAGCGGGCAGCCGGTCGCGGCGGGGGTGGTGGGTTCGGTCATGGCGGGCTCCGGTGGGGTCAGAGGGTCAGCTGGGGGCGGTGGTGGTCGAGCCACAGGGCCAGGTCGACCACGCGCTCCAGGCGGAGCCGGTGGCCCCAGGTGAGCTGCTCCGGCGGGGTGTCCAGGGTGGCCTTGACCGCGTTCGCGTCGACGATCCCGCGGACCTGGCCGTGGTGGGCGTCCAGTGCGTCGCGGGCCATCGCCTGCAGACCGCTGTTGTAAGCGGGGTGGTGGGTGGCGGGGTAGTGGTTCTTGGGCCGGTGCAGCACCGAGTCGGGTGCCAGTCCGGTGGCGGCGGCCCGTAGCAGGCTCTTCTCCCGGCCGTCGAAGCTCTTCAGCGCCCACGGGGTGCCGAAGGCGTACTCGACCAGCCGGTGGTCGCAGAACGGCACCCGCACCTCCAGGCCCTGCGCCATGCTCAACCGGTCCTTGCGGTGCAGCAGTTGGCGCAGCCAGCGGGTCAGCGCGAGATGTTGGAGCTCGCGTTGGCGGTGCTCGGTCGGGCTCTCGTCCGGCAGGTGCGGGACGGCGGCCAGCGCGTCGCGGTAGGTGTCCGCGCGGAACTCGGGGATCCGCAGCGTGGCGGCGAGCCCCGGTTCGAGCGGCACCGCCGCCTCGTCGCCGGTCACCAGCAGCCAGGGGAAGGTCCGCGCGCGCACGGCCGCCGGGGTGTGGAACCACGGATAACCGGCGAATATTTCGTCCGCCGCCTCGCCGGAGAGCGCCACCGTGGAGTGCTCCCGGATCCGGCCGAACAGCAGGAAGAGCGAGGTGTCCATGTCGCCGACCCCGATCGGCGAATCCCGGCACTCCACCACGGCGCGGCGGTGGGCCGGATCCAGCAGGCTGCGCGGGTCGAGCACGACGGTGGCGTGGTCGGTGCCGATGTGGGCGCCGGCCTCGGCCGCGAACGGGGCGTCGTGGCCGGTGCGCAGCTCGTCCTGGGTGAACCGCTCGGCCTGGTCGCTGTAGTCGACGGCGTACGAGCGCAGCCGGGCCCCGGGGCCCTCGGCGAGGCGGAGCTCGTCGGCGGCGAGGGCGGTGAGCACGGTGGAGTCGATGCCGCCGGAGAGCAGGCTGCAGAGCGGGACGTCGGCCTCGAGCTGCGCCCTGGCGGTGCGGTTGACCAGCGAGCGGACCCGTTCGACGGTGTCGTCGCGGTCGTCGGTGTGCGGCCGGGCGGTCAGCTGCCAGTACTGCTGCTCGCGCCGCCCGGTGCGGTCGAGGGTGAGCAGGGCGCCGGGCGGGAGTTCACGGACTCCGGCCCACAGCGTGGGGCCGGTGCCGAACACCAGGCCGAAGGCCTCGCGCAGCCCGTCGGCGTCGACCCGCGGGGTGATCTCCGGGTGGGCGAACAGGGCCTTGGGTTCGGAGCCGAAGACCAGCCCGCCGTCGACCTCGGCCCAGTACAGCGGCTTGACGCCGAGCCGGTCGCGGACCAGCAGCAGCCGCTCGCGGCGGGTGTCCCAGATCGCGAACGCGTACATCCCCTCCAGCCGGTCGACCACCGAGTCACCCCATTCGAGATAGCCGCGCAGGACCGTCTCGGTGTCGCTACGGGTGCGGAACTCGTGGCCTGCGCGGCGGAGTTCGGCGCGCAGCCGGTGGTGGTTGTAGACCTCGCCGCTGTAGCTGAGCACCGCGGCCGGCTGCTGCGGGCGGTCGGCCATCGGCTGGGCGCCGCCCGCCAGGTCGATCACGGACAGCCGGCGGTGGCCGAGCGCGGCGTGCGGGCCGAGCCAGCAGCCGGCGCCGTCGGGGCCGCGGCGGGCGAGGGTGGCGGTCATCGCCTCGACGACGGCGGCCTGGCGGGTCGGGTCCTGGTGGAAGGAGACCCACCCGGTGATTCCGCACATGCGGAGGTTCCCTTCTGGGGCGGAGAGCGGGGGTGTGCGCGGGAGACGGACGGCGAACGGGGCGCGGGCTCAGGGGCCGGTGGGTCTGCTGCCGATGGACGCCGGTGGCGCGGCCGCGCGCAGGCCGGGCAGGCCGAGCGTGGTGGGCACACTCGTCGCACGGGCCCGCCGTACGGCGGTGGCGACCGGCACCGGCACCGGCAGCAGGACGAACAGCACCGCGGCGACGCAGCGTTGGACACTCCGCGCGCCGATCGGCCGGGACGCGCCGGAGGCGGTGGCATCGGCCGCCGGGCAGAGCGCGAAGCCGTCCGCAGCGATCGTCGGTCGACCCGGTCGACCCGCAGGTACGGGCCGCCCGGTGGTGATGACTCCTGGCCGCATGCCGGCACCGACAGCCCTCCCGAGGTGACGGGCGCCGCCGGTCCGCGGCACCCGTCACACCAGTCGCGCGCCGGGGCGGGAGAGTTCCGGACGGATCGCGGATTTCTTCCGGGGCACCCCGGCCGGAGGGTCAGCCGGCAGCGAGCAGCCCGGAGAGCCGCTGCGCGGTGACCGCGACGGCCGTCACCCGCACGTCCCCGCCGCGCCGGAAGTGGAGCACGAACTCCACCCGCTGCCCCTCGGTGAGGCGTTGCGGCCGGATCAGCACCAGGTCGGCGCCCATCAGGTCCATCGCCAGTGCCCCGCGGCCCGGCACGGTCAGCGCCCCGGCCTCGGCCGGGCGGGCGCCGCCGTCCCGGTGGACGTGCCGGCTCAGCACCACCCGCTCGGCCGCCGCCGTGCTGGCGCCGGTCAGCCGGTCCGGCACGTCGCCGGGGTTGCGCACGGTGAAGAAGGCGGCGGTCGCCGCCGGGTCCGCGCCGGTGCCGATCAGCACCCAGCCGGGCCCGACCCGCAGCGGCCGGTCCCGGCCGGCCCCGCCGAGGCCCACCCAGCCGCCGAGGATCGCCAGGGTGACGGCGGCCGCGCCGACCGGGGCCAGCCGTTGCGCGGGTATCCGGAGCCGGCGTCCGCCGGCCGTCCTCATCGGCGGGCCCCCGTCCCGGCGGGTCGGCGGGCGGGCGCGGGCCGCCAGGTGCGCAGCCGCAGGCTGTTGCCGACCACCAGCACCGAGCTGGCCGACATCGCCAGGCCCGCCAGCATCGGGTTGAGCAGCCCGAGCGCGGCGAGGGGGATGAGCACCACGTTGTAGCCGAACGCCCAGCAGAGGTTGGTCCGGACGGTCGCCAGCGTCCGGCGGGCCAGCAGCACGGCGTCCACCACGGACTCGATCCCGCCACCGGCCACGGTCAGCCCGGCGGCGCCGATCGCGGCATCGGTGCCCGAGCCGAGCGCCACCCCCAGGTCGGCCGCGGCGAGTGCCACGGCGTCGTTCACCCCGTCCCCGACCACCGCCACCGTCCGGCCGGCCGCCCGCAGTTCGGCGACCAGCTCGGCCTTGCGCTCGGGGCCGGCCCCGGCGTGCACCTCGGCGATGCCCAGGTGCTCGGCGGCCGCGCGGGCCGCGCCGGGCCCGTCGCCGGTGGCCAGCACCGGGGTCAGGCCGATGCCGCGCAGCCGGTGCACGGTGCGGTAGCTGCCCGGCCGCAGGCTGTCGCCGACCACCAGCAGCGCGGCGGGCGCCCCGGCCAGCTCCACCACGACCGCGGTACGGCCGGCGGCCTCGGCCCGGTCCAGTGCGGCGGCCGGGCCGGCCGGCAGTCCGGCGGCCGCACCCGCCCGCACCACCCGCACCGCGACGCCGTCCACCTCGCCGCGTACGCCGGTGCCGGTCTCGGCGGCGAAGCCGTGCACCGGGGGCAGTTGCTCGCCGAAGCGGTGCCGGGCCGCCGCCGTGACGGCCCGGCCGATCGGGTGCTCGGAGTGGCTCTCCAGCGCGCCCGCCAGCCGGAGCACCTGGTCCGGGTCGGCACCGGGCACGGTCACCGTCTCCAGCAGTTCCATCCGGCCGGTGGTGAGCGTCCCGGTCTTGTCCAGCACGACGGTGTCGATCCGCCGCAGGCTCTCCAGCACCTCCGGGCCCCGGACCAGGACGCCCAGCTCGGCGCCGCGGCCGGTGGCCGCCAGCAGCGCGGTGGGGGTGGCCAGGCCGAGCGCGCACGGGCAGGCCACCACGAGCACGGCGACGGCCGCGGTGGTCGCCGCGGCCGGGTCGGCGCCGGCGCCGAGCCAGAAGCCCAGCACGGTGACGGCGATCGCCAGCGCACACGGCACGAACACGCCTGCCACCGTGTCGGCCAGCCGCTGGGCCTTGGCCTTGCCGGTCTGGGCCTCGGTCACCAGCTCGGTGATCCGGGCCAGCCGGGTGTCCCGGCCGACCGCGGTGGCCCGGACCAGCAGCCGGCCGCCCACGTTCAGGGTGGCGCCGGCCACCCGGTCGCCGGGGCCGACCTCGACCGGCATGCTCTCCCCGGTCAGCAGCGACAGGTCGAGCGCGGAGCCGCCCTCGACCACCACCCCGTCGGTGGCCACCTTCTCGCCCGGCCGGACCACGAACCGCTGCCCGGGCAGCAGCCGGTCCACCGGGATCCGGCGCTCGACGCCGTCCTCCAGCACGCCGACGTCCTTGGCGCCGAGTTCGGCCAGGGCCCGCAGCGCGGCCCCGGTACGGTCCCGGACCCTGCCCTCCAGCCAGCGCCCGCACAGCACGAACAGCGGCACCCCGACCGCCGCCTCCAGGTAGATGTGCGCCTCCCCGGCCCGGGCGGTCAGCGAGAACGGCATCCGCATCCCCCACGCACCCGCGCCGCCGGCCAGCAGCGCGTACGCGGACCAGCCGGCCGAGGCCAGCACGCCGAGGCTGACCAGGCTGTCCATCGTGCCGGTGGCGTGCCGCAGGCCCTGCCAGGCCCGCCGGTGGAAGCCCGCCGAACCCCAGGTCACCACCGGGAGGGCGAGCGCCGCGCTGACCCACTGCCAGCCGGCGAACTGCAGGCCCGGCACCATCGCCAGCACGATCACGGGCACGGCCAGCGCCGCGACCACCGCGAGCTGCCGGGCGGGCACCAGATCCTCGCGCGGCGCCGCCGCCGGCGCCGGGCCGACCGGCAGCTCGGCCCGGTACCCGGCGGCCTCGACCGCCGCCACCAGCTGATCCGGCCCGACCGACCCGGGGTGCAGCACCCGGGCCCGGCCGGTCGCCAGGTTGACGCCGGCGCTCACCCCGGGCAGCCGGGCCAGCCGCTTCTCCACCCGGGCCACGCAGGCGCCGCAGGTCATCCCGCCCACCACCAGGTCGGTGGTCACCACCTCGTCCGCCGGCGCCGCCTGCGGGACCGCGGCACCCGCCGCACCGCCGCTCACCGGGCCACCACCGGCGCGGCGCCGGACGGGGCCGGCGCGCCCATCGTCATGCCGTCACCCGGCCCGCCGTCGCCGTCGCCGTGGCCGTCCCGGTCAGGCCCGGCGGGGGCCAGGCCGGGGGCGACCGGTCCCACCGCCGCCCCCAGGCCGTACCCGGCGCCGAACACCAGGGCCAGCACCAGCGCGAACCCGGCCAGCACCCCGGCGGGGCCGAACCGTTCGATCCTCGTACCGCTCATCTCAACGCTCTCCAGCAGGAGTCGGCCGCCCGCGGGCGGCCGGAAGGGACCCGTGCCGGGGCAGCCGCGGGCAGCGCCCGGCGCCGTCCGGCACGGGGAGGAGGGAGATCCGGGCCGGCGGTCTCAGACCGCCGGGGCGACGGGCGGCGGTGCCCGGCCGGCCAGCGAGTGCCGCAGCAGCGGCGGGCGGTACGGCGCCCAGGCCCGCTGCACCACCCGCCCCGGGCGCGGCGGCACCGGGGCACGGCCGGCCGCGGCCAGCAGGAGCGCGGGCAGCCGCAGCCGGCGGGCCGTGCGCAGGTCCGGGAGGGTGCGGAAGAGGGCGGCCTCGCCCTGCCGGAGCCACCAGGCGCAGGCCAGCGCGGCCAACAGGTGGGCGGCGGCCATCCGCCAGTCCGTCATCGGGTGGCCGGTCGCGGGCGGCGCGAACCGGCCGGGGTCGAGGCCGGCCGCGCGCAGCAGTTCGGGCACCTGCTCGGCGGGGACGCTCAGGTGCGATCCGGCCGGGCAGAGCAGCCGGTCCAACAGCAGCCTGGCCGGATCGGGCGGCGCGGCCGCGGGCGGCCAGGCGGCGAACCACAGGTGCAGTCCGAGCTGCGAGCCCAGGACGGCGGCCGTGACGGCCTGCGGCCCGCGCTCGCGCCCGGCGGCCGCCAGGGCGGCGCCGAAGGCCAGCACCCCGCCGGTCAGGACGGCCGCCCACGGTGCCCGACCGCCGCCGGCCGGCGCATGCCCGAGGGCGCCGAGGGTCGTGCAGACCCCGGCGAACAGGAGGGCGCGCAGCAGGCGCAACCGCGTCGACGGGCACATGGCGGGCCCATCATGACACGGCCGAACGGCCGCGCCCGGCAGCGGCCTGACGGGCCGTGAGCGCCCGGACCCGCACGCCAGGGGTCCGGCGCGGCCGGTGCCGGGGGCCGGCGCCGGGGCGCGCTGTGCCACCATGGCGTCCGTGCATGAACCGGCCGGCTTCCCCGCGTCCGAGGTGCTCCGCCGGGTCGGAGCCGTCGGGCCGTACTTCCAGGTCGAGGTCTCCGACCGGCCGCCGGACGGGTTCCGGCCGCTGCGCGAACTCCACCGGCCCGGGCCGGACACCGACCTGGCCCGCCGGATCCGGCACGCCGCGACGCAGCTGCGCACCGCCGAGCCCAGGGTGGCGGCGTCCGTGGTCCACCTCGGGCTGGCGGCCCGGATCTGGTCGGTGGCCCTCGGGGTGGCGGCCTTCGGCGGCGTGGCGGACCTCGATCCGGACCGCGCGCACGTGCGCCTGCCGCCCGGCGGCCCGCTGGACCTGTGGCTGCCCTCCCCGGGCGCGGCCGCCGTCACCGGCGACCCGGTGGACGCCCTGCACCGGCACACCGTGCTGGGCGTGCTGGAGCCGCTCGGCGCGGCCGTACGGTCGGTGGCCCCGGTCGCCGAACAGCTGCTGCGGGGCAACGCCGCCTCCGCACTGGTCGGCTCGCACCGGATCCTGCTCGGTCATCTGACGGATCGTCAAGCGATGCAACGGGCAACCGATCTGATGACCCATCTGCTCCACCGATCACCCCTGGAGGACACCTGGTCGGCCGCCCCGGGCTTCCGCCGGACCAGTTGCTGCCTCTACTACCGGGTGCCGGGCGGCGGCCTGTGCGGGGACTGCGCACTGGACCGCCCACCGACCCGCCCGCCCACCACCCGCTGAACCACTTCGGGGATCAGCCCCCAGGGGCGCGGGGAACTGCGCGAACCGGACGTGCCAGGACCGCAGCCTGCCGCTCCGCGCAGTTCCCCCCGATGGGTTGCCCCGAGCAGCCGAGCAGTGCTGCACCCGGGGCCGGGGCGGCCGGCCGCACACGACCGGAGCCGCAACCAGGCCTGTCGCCGCGGCTCCTCGGTGCCTCGTTCGGAAGCTGTCCGCCCGAGCCCCTACGATGACCGCCATGACTACAGGGGGGCCAGGCGCCCAGCTCATCGACGGCCGCTTCGAGTTGCTGGAGCGGCTCGGCGGCGGCGGCATGGGTCTGGTCTGGCGGGCCCGGGACACCGTGCTGCAGCGCGAGGTGGCGCTCAAGGAGGTCCGCCCGCCGGACCCGGCGATGCTCGCCGCCGACCCCGCCGCGGCCTTCGAGCTGCGCGAGCGGGTGCTGCGCGAGGCCCAGGCGCTGGCCCGGCTCCAGCACCCCAACGTGGTGATCATCTACCACATCGTGGACAACGCCCAACTTCCCCACCCCTGGCTGGTGATGGAGCTGGTGACCGGCGGCTCGCTGCACGACCGGATCAACCAGGGCCCGCTCTCCCCGCAGGAGGCCGCCCGGATCGGCCGCGGCGTGCTCTCGGCGCTGCGCGCGGCCCACGCCGCGGGCATCCAGCACCGCGACGTGAAACCGGCCAACGTGCTGCTGCGCCCCGACGGCACCCCCGTGCTGACCGACTTCGGCATCGCCGCGCTGAGCGAGTCGACCAGCCTGACCGCGACCGGCTCGCTGATCGGCTCGCCCGAGTTCATCGCCCCCGAGCGGATCCGCGGCCAGGAGGGCAACCCGTCCTCCGACCTCTGGTCGCTCGGCATGATGCTGTACGTCGCCGTCGAGGGCCACCACCCGCTGCGCCGCGCCACCAGCATCGCGACGCTGGCCGCGGTGCTGGACGAGCCGCTGCCGCCGCCGGTGCGCTCCGGTCCGCTCGGCGCCACGCTGGCCGCGCTGCTGGCCCGCGACCCGGCCGTCCGCCCGGATGCCGCCCAGCTCGACCGGCTGTTCGCGGCGGCCGAGCAGGGCATCGACGGCACCCATGGCGGTGGCGGGTCGACGTTCTCGCCCACCCAGCTGAACGGCGCAGCCCCGTACGCGTCCACCCAGCTCAACGGCGGCGTGCCCTACCCCACCGGCCCGACCGACCAGGTGCCCGGCTACGGCACGTCCGGCTACGGCATGCCCGGGTACGGCACCCCGCCCGGCCACCCCTCCGGTGGCCACCAGGTGTGGGGCGCGCCGGTACGACCCGCGCGCCGGCGCACCGGCCCGGTGGTGGCCGCGGCGGTGGCCGGAGTGGCGGCGGTCGGCCTGCTGGGCTGGTCGCTCAGCCACGGGCTGCTGAAGTCCGGCACGCACGACGACGCCGGGTCGACGCCGCAGGTCAGCAGCAGCTCCCCGCGCACGAGCGGTACCGGTAGCACCACCGCCGACCCCGGCGGCGGCGCCTCCCCCGCCGCGGGCAGCACCGCGAAGGCCACGCCCGCCGCCGCCAAGGACCTGCTCACCCCGGACGGGGCGCGCAGCCTGGTCGAGGCGATCCGTTCGGCCACCGGCAACGCCACGATCATCGACATGACGATCTACCCGGAGTACGCCAGTGCCAAGGTGGTGACCAAGGACAACCCCAAGCACTACGACGACGTCGACTACCGGGGCGGCAAGGTCACCAGCAAGCCCGGCGGGGTCGTGGACAGCGACGACAAGTCGGTCGACCTCAGCAAGATCGACTGGAACCAGCTCCCGACCGTGATGGCCACCGCCCGGACCGAGCTGGGCGTCTCCGACCCCAAGTCGCGGTACGTGATCGTGGACTACGGCTGGTTCGCCGACGAGATCACCCTGCGGTACTACCTGTCGAACGAGTACAACGGCGGCGGCTACCTCACCGCAGGTGCCACCGGCAAGGTGCTCAAGGTGTACAAGTCCGACTGACCGCGACGCGGGTCCGGGGCGCCGCGGCGCCCCGGACCACCGCTCAGGCCGCGGCTCCCGGTGCCACCGGGAGCATCGGCAGCGCCGTCTCGTGCAGCCAGGCCTCCAGCAGCCCGTCCACCGGGCGGGCGGCGTAGCGGCGCACGTGGGCGGTGAAGTCCGCGGTGCCGACCACGCCGTGCCGGTTCTGGCCGACCCAGTCCTTGACCATCGGGAAGAAAGCCGCGTCGCCCAGCGCGCAGCGCAGCGCGTGCACGGTCAGCCCGCCGCGCTCGTACAGCCGGTCGTCGAACATCCGGGCCCGGCCCGGGTCGGCGAGCCGCAGGTCCTGCGGGAGGGCGGACAGCAGCGCGTGCGCGACCGCCGCGTGGGTGGCGGCGGGCCGCCCGCCGGAGCGCTCGGACCAGAGCCACTCCGCGTACTTGGCGAAGCCCTCGTTGAGCCATATGTGCCGCCAGTCGGCGATCGTGACGCTGTTGCCGAACCACTGGTGGGCCAGCTCGTGGGCGACCAGCCGCTCGGAGCCGCGGACGCCGTCGACGTGGTTGGTGCCGAAGGTGGCGACCCCCTGCGCCTCGACCGGGACGTCCAGCTCCTCGTCCGCCACCACGACGCTGTACGCGGTGAACGGGTACGGCCCGAACAGCTCCTCGAACAGCCGCATCATGTCCGCCTGCCGCCCGAAGTCGTGGGCGGCCTGCGGCACCAGCCGGGCGGGCACGTGGATCTGCTGGGGCACGCCGCCGCCCGGGGGCGGGCCGGCGGGCCGCAGCGGCACGTACTGGCCGATCGAGACCGAGACCAGGTAGCTGGAGGTGGGCGCGGGCTGCTCGTACACCCAGGTCGTGCTGCCGGCCCGGGTGGTCCGGGTGAGCAGCCGGCCGCCGACCAGCACCGTGTAGGCGGACGGCGTGGTGATCGAGACCTGGTACGAGGCCTTGTCGGCGGGCCGGTCGTTGCACGGGTACCAGGAGGGCGCGCCGATCGGCTGGCTGGCCACCAGCGCGCCGTCGGTGAGCTCCTCCCAGCCCAGGCCGCCCCACGGGCTGCGGACCGGCTTGGGGTTGCCGGTGTAGGCCACGTCCACGGTGAACGCCGCGCCGGCGGCCAGTGCCTTCGCCGGCCGGACCCGCAGCTTGCCCGCCCGGTGCGTGTAGTGCGCGGCGCGCCCGTCGACCAGCACCCGGCCGATCCGGAATTCGGCCAGGTCGAGCGCGAACTCGCGCAGCGGCTCGGCCCCCGCCACCGCGCTCAGCCGGGCGGTGCCGCCCAGCCGGTTGGGGCCCGGCTTGTAGTCCAGGGCGAGTTCGTACCGGTGGACCCGGTAACGGATGTCACCGTGCGTGGGGAAGTACGGGTCGACACCGAGGTGCGACGCCTGCTTGGGGCTCAACGGTGCGAACTCTCCCTGCCGTCTTACGAACTGCGCTGTGCGGTGTGCGTCAAGCCGTCACGCCTGCCAGGCCTCGATCGGATTGCCCAGCCACCGGGTGTCGGCGGGGACGGACTCCGCGCGCATCACCAGCGAGGCCGGCCCGAGCGTACTGCGGGCCCCGACGGTGCTGCCGGGCAGCACGATTCCGCCAGGGCCCAGCGTGGCGCCCTCGCGGAGGACCACAGTATCCATCCGCATGATCCGGTCGTGGAAGAGGTGGGTCTGCAGCACGCAGCCGCGGTTGATGCTGACCCCGTCACCCAGGGTGACCAGGTCGGCCTCGGGCAGCCAGTAGCTCTCGCACCACACGCCGCGGCCGACCCGGGCGCCGAGCCCGCGCAGCCAGAGGTTGAGCACCGGGGTGCCGGGCACGGCGCCGATCAGCCACGGCACGGCGAGCACCTCGACGAAGGTGTCGGCCAGCTCGTTGCGCCACACGAAGCCGCTCCACAGCGGGTGCTCCACCGCGCGGAAGCGTCCGACCAGCAGCCACTTCGCAGCGATCGACACCAGGCAGGCGAGCGCACCGGCGCCCAGCAGCACCACGCCGGACAGCAGGGCGGCCAGCAGCACGGAGCCGGCCGCGGCGAGCCAGGCCAGCGCGGCCACGGTCAGCACGCCGAGCGCGGCGGAGGCCAGCACCGGCACGATCCGGCAGACCTCGGTGAGCCCGCGCGCCCAGAGCAGCCGGGCCGGCGGGTCGTAGGTGCGGCTCTGGTCGCCGGCGTCGGCCGAACGGGGCAGCCGCATCGGCGGCATGCCCAGGTACGAGCTGCCCTTCTTGGCCTTCTTCGGGGTGGCGGACAGCACGCCCACCAGGCCCCGGTCGGGCACCGCGCGGCCGGGCGCGGTCATCCCGGAGTTGCCGAGGAAGGCGCGCTCGCCGATCTCCGCCTCGCCGAGCCGCAGCCAGCCGCCGCCCAGCTCGTACGGGGCGATCAGGGTGTCGTCGGCGAGGAAGGCGCCGTCGCCGACGGTGGTCAGGCTGGGCAGCGCCAGCACGGTCGACACCTCGGCCCGGCTGCCGACCTTCATGCCGAGGGCGCGCAGCCAGACCGGGGTGATCAGACCCGCGTACAGCGGGAAGAGCGTCCCGCGGGCCAGGTCCATCAGCTGGCTGACCGTCCAGGCCTGCCAGCCGATCCGGCCGTGCAGCGGGTGGTAGCCGGGGCGCAGACCGATGCTGAGCAGCCGCACGGCGGCCACCAGCAGCACGGCGTAGGTCAGGCCGAACGCGAGCGTGGCGGGCACCACGGCGGCCAGAGCGCCGGCGAGCGCGGCGCCGAGCCCGTCACCGGGCCGGACGAAGGCGCTCAGCACGGCCAGCGCGGCCAGGCCGGAGACCACCGGCAGCAGGCTCAGGCCCAGCCCGCTCGCGCCGTACAGCGCCGCCCAGCGGGCCCGGCGCACCGGACGGCGGGCGGGGCGGTCGCGGTGCGCCTTGCCGAGTTTGACGGCGGGCGCGCCGGCCCAGCGCTGGCCGGTCGGGACCTGGCCGGTGACGCCGGAGCCGGGCGCGACCTGGGCACGCTTGCCGATCCGGGAGCCGGGGAACAGGGTGCTGCGGGTACCGACCACGGCACCGGAGCCGACCCGGATCTGGCCGATCTCCAGGCGGTCGCCGTCCAGCCAGTAGCCGGACAGGTCGACCTCGGCCTCGATCGCGCAGCCGCGGCCGAGCCGGAGCATGCCGGTGACCGGCGGCAGCGAGTGCAGGTCGACCTCGGGGGCGATCCGGGCACCGAGCGCGCGGCCGTAGCGGACCAACCAGGCGCCGGACAGCTCGGTCGCGCCACTCAGCTCGGCGAGCCGCTCGGCGGTCCACAGCCGCAGATGGACCGAGCCGCCGCGCGGGTAGCTGCCGGGCTTCAGGCCGCGCAGCAGCAGCCGGGCGCCGCCGGCCGCGACGGCCAGCCGGCCGGGCGGGCTGAACAGCAGCGCCACGGCGGGCAGCACCGCCCACCAGGAGGCGGTCGGCGCCCACGGGTAGTCGCCGAACCAGGACAGCGCGTTGCCGAGGGCCAGCAGGCCGACCGTCCAGCGCAGCCCGACCAGGGTGAACAGCGGCAGCAGCAGGAGCAGCTGGAGCGCCTTGGCGCGGGTCGGCACCGGGTCGACCGTGCGGGCCGGTCCGTCGCTCTGGGCCGAGCGCTCCAGGTGGCGGGCGAGCTTGCGCAGCACCGGCTGCTGGTAGATGTCCAGCACCGCGGCGGCCGGGTAGCGGGTGCGCAGCAGCGTGGTGAGCTGGGCGGCGGCCAGGCTGCCGCCGCCGATCGCGAAGAAGTCGTCCTGGGCGCCGATCGCCTGCACGCCGAGGATCTCGCCCCACTGCTCGGCGAGCCAGGCCTCGGTGCCGTACAGCTGCTCGGTCGGGCCACCGGTCTCCAGCTCCGGCAGCGGCCAGGGCAGGGCGGCCCGGTCGACCTTGCCGGAGGTCCGGGTGGGCAGCGACTCGACGGGGGCGAGCAGCGGCACCAGGGCGGCCGGCAGCTCGGCGCGCAGCCGCTCGACGGCCGCGGCCTGGTCCCAGCCCTCCTGGGTGACCAGGTAGCCGACCAGCAGCTGGTTGCCGCCGCGGGCGGTGCGGACGGCCGCGGCGGCGCCCTGCACGCCCGGCAGGGCCTGGAGGGCCGCGTCGACCTCGCCGAGCTCGATCCGGCGGCCGCCGAGCTTGATCTGCTCGTCGGCGCGGCCGAGGAACAGCAGACCCTCGCGCTCGGCCTTGACCAGGTCACCGCTGCGGTAGGCGCGGTCCCAGCCGAGCGACTTCAGCGGCGCGTACTTCTCGGCGTCCTTCTCGGGGTCGAGGTAGCGGGCCAGGCCGACGCCGCCGATCACCAGCTCGCCGCTGCCGCCCATCGGCACCGGGTCGCCGGCCTCGTCGACCACGGCCAGCTCCCAGCCGTCCAGCGGCAGGCCGATCCGGACCGGGCCGTCGCCGGTCAGCAGCGAGCCGCAGGCGACCACGGTGGCCTCGGTCGGGCCGTAGGTGTTCCACACCTCGCGACCCTCGGTGACCAGGCGCTGCACCAGCTCGGGCGGGCAGGCCTCGCCGCCGAAGATCAGCAGCCGGACCTCGATCAGCGCCTCGGCCGGCCAGAGCGCGGCCAGCGTGGGCACGGTGGAGACCACGGTGATCTCCTGCTCGGCGAGCCAGGGGCCGAGGTCGGCGCCGCTGCGCACCTGGGAACGCGGGACGGGCACCAGGCAGGCGCCGTAGCGCCAGGCCAGCCACATCTCCTCGCAGGAGGCGTCGAAGGCGACCGAGAGGCCGGCCATCACGCGGTCACCGGGGCCGATCGGCTCCTCCTGGAGGAAGAGCGCGGCCTCGGCGTCGACGAAGGCGGCGGCGTTGCGGTGGGTGACGGCGACGCCCTTGGGCTTGCCGGTGGAGCCGGAGGTGAAGATGATCCAGGCGTCGTCCGCGGGCGTGGGGTGGCCGGTCGCGCGGGCGGGGCGCTCCTCGCCGATCACGGTCAGCGACCGCTCGGCGCCGAGCACGGCGGCCACGGCGGCCTCGCCGAAGACCAGCTCGGCGCGCTCGTCCGGGTCCTCGGCGTCGACCGGGACGTAGGCGGCGCCGGCGGCCAGCACGGCCAGGATGCAGACGTACAGGTCGTTGGTGCCGGAGGGCACCCGGATGCCGACCCGGTCGCCGGGGCCGATGCCGGCCGCGGCCAACCGGCGGCGCTCGGTCTCGACCTCGGCGGCCAGCGCGGCGTAGCTGAGCACGCACTGCCCGTCGTCGAGCGCGGGCTCCTGGGCGTGGTCGCGGACGGTGGCCGCGAGCAGCTCGACGAGGGTGCGCGACGCGGGCGCCGGGCGGCCCGGGAAGACGGCGGGCGGCGCTACGACCGGCCCCGTCCCCCCGGGCTGCCGATCCTGCAACGTGCTGCTCAGCATGGTCACGGTCGTACGCTCCTCGTTCTCGTCCCCGTCCACTCGCTCCGGGCCGAAAGCGGACAACCCGTCGATGGTAACCAAGTCCCGATCGGAACGGCTGATCGCGGCTCAGCCCAACTGGCCCTGAAATGAGATTTACTGACACTCAGTCAGCTTCCACACCTGCTCCCTGGCAACGGATATGACGATACGTCAGGCAATCTGACGGACCGTCAGTGCGATTCGGGAAATGTGAGCCACGCCACATCCGATCATGGTCAGGCCACCGTCCCCAGCTCGTGCGGGGTGTTGTTCAGCCGCCGGCCACCGGTCGCGGTGACCGTGACGATGTCCTCGATCCGCACCCCGAACCGGCCCGGCAGGTAGATCCCGGGCTCGATCGAGAAGCACATCCCGGGCACCAGCCGGGCCTGCTCGCCCTCCACCAGGTACGGCGGCTCGTGGGTGGTCAGGCCGATCCCGTGCCCGGTGCGGTGGATGAAGTACTCCCCGTAACCGGCCTCGGTGATCACCCGGCGGGCCACCCGGTCGATCTCCTGGCACTCCACCCCCGGCCGGACCGCCTCGAAGGCGGCCTGCTGGGCCAGCCGCACCACCTCGTGGACGGCCCGCACCTCGGCCGGCGGATCGGCGCCGACGAAGACCGTCCGGGTGGTGTCGGAGCCGTAGCCGTCCCGCAACCCGCCGAAGTCCAGCACCACCGTGTCGCCGGGCTCGATCACCCGCTCGCCCGCCTCGTGGTGCGGATCGGCGCCGTTCGGCCCGGAGCCCACCACCGTGAAGTCCACCTGGCTGTGCCCGTAGTGCAGCAGCAGCTCGGCCAGGTCCGCGGCGACCTCGCTCTCCCGCCGCCCGGCGAACCGGACCTCCAGGATCGAGCGGTACGCGGCGTCGGCCGCACCCCCCGCCGCGCCGAGCCGCTCCAGCTCGTCGGCGTCCTTCACCGCCCGCAGCATCGGCAGCGACCCCGTGAGCGAACGGTACGAGCTGCCCGGCAACGCCTCCTGGAGACCGAGCAGGTGCATCGCCCAGGCCGCGTCCGAGATCCCGTAGCGCCCGTGCGGCTCCAGCAGCGGCGCGACGGCCGCGTACGGGTCGGAGCCGTCCGCCCAGTCGGCGAGCCGCAGCGCCGGGGCCGCGGGGCAGGCCGCCGCCCCCGGCCGCTCCAGCTTCGGCACCACCAGGGTCGGCTCCCGCCCCTGCGCCAGCAGCAGCGCGGTCAGCCGCTCGGTGATCGCCACCGGCTGGTAGCCGGTGAGGTGGAGCAGGTCCGGCCCCGGCGTCACCACCAGCCCGGCCAGCCCCGCGGCGGCCGCGGCGTCGGCGGCCCGGCTCATCCGCGCGGCGAAGTGCTGCGGCTGCGACGGCCGGGTGCTGCTCCGGTTCGACATGGTGTTCCTGCTCTCTGGGGCTGCCGTTCGCGGGCGGTGCCGTTCTCGGGGATCCGGTTCTCGGGGGGTCCGGTTCTCGGGGGGCTGGCGGGGCCGGCTCAGCGCCGGGCCGCGGTCTCGGCGTAGTGGCGCAGGAAGAGCGCCTCGACCTGGGCCATGTGCTCGATCTCGGCCGGATCCACGCTCTCGTTCGGCGCGTGGATCAGGCAGCGCGGTTCCTCGACGCCCATCAGGATGATCTCCGCCTCGGGATAGACCCCGGCGAGGACGTTGCAGAGCGGGATCGAGCCGCCCTGCCCCAGGTAGGAGATCTCCCGGCCGTACACCTCCCGCACGGCCCGGTCCAGGGCGGCGTACGCCCTGCCGTCGGTGGCCGCGCGGAACGGGGCGCCGGTGCCCTCCGGTTCGACCTCCACCTTTGCACCCCAGGGCGCCGCCGCCAAAAGGTGCCCGGTCAGCGCGTCCAGCGCGGCCTCCGGGTCGGTACCGGGCGGCACCCGCAGGCTGACCCTGGCCCGGGCGGTCGCCGGGACGGCGGCGGCCGACCCGACCACCCGGGCGCAGTCGATGCCCAGGACGGTGACCGCGGGCCGGGCCCAGAGCCGGTCCGCCACCGCGCCGCCCCCGGTGAGGTCCACCCCGTCCAGCACCCCGGCGTCGGCCCGGAACTGCTGCTCCGGGTAGCCGACCCCGTCCCACACCCCGTCGGCGTCCAGCCCGGTGATCCGGGTACTGCCGTCCTCCGCCCGCAGCGAGTCCAGGATCCGGATCAGCGCGGCGAGCGCGTCCGGCGCGGGCCCGCCGAACATCCCGGAGTGCAGGTCGCCGCGGAGCGTGGAGACGGTCACCACCAGATTGGCCAGCCCGCGCAGGGTGGTGGTGGCGGTCGGCACCCCGACGGCGGCGTTACCGGTGTCGCAGACCAGCAGCGCGTCGGCGTGCAGCTCGTCGACGTGTGCCTTGACGTACTCCTCCAGACCCCCGGTGCCCTGCTCCTCCGACCCCTCGGCGACGAACTTCACCCCGACCGGCAGGTCGTCGCCGAGCGCCCGCAGCGCGGTGAGGTGCATGACGATGTTGCCCTTGCAGTCGGCACTGCCGCGCCCGTACCAGCGTCCGTCCCGCTCGGTCAGCTCGAACGGCGGCGAGGTCCAGGCGTCCTCGTCCAGCGGCGGCTGCACGTCGTAGTGGCAGTACAGCAACACGGTCGGGGCGCCCGGCGGCGGCGGGCGGTGGCCCAGCACCGCGTGGCTGCCGTCCGGCGTCTCCACCAGGTGCACGTCGCGCAGCCCGGCCTCGGCGAACGCGCCCACCAGCCACTCGGCCGCCTCCCGGCACCGCTCGGGCGGGTAGAGCCGCGGGTCGGCGACCGACGGGATGGCCACCAGCTCGGCCAGGTCGGCCTTGGCCCGGGGCATCAACCCGGCGATCCGACGGGCGAGGCCGTCCTGCGCTGCTGCGTCCTCGTTCATGGCGGTGCTGCTCCTCCCGGCCTCGGGCCCGACGGCTCCGTGCCTGACTCGCTCAGTGCTTGACGGCTCCGTGCTTGACGGCTCAGTGCTTGACGGTCTGCGCGGTCTTGATGTCCTCGAAGCGGTCCTGGTACTTGGCCAGCTGGTCCGGGCAGTAGACGCCCAGCACCAGCGCCTCCACCTCGATCGCCCGGCCGTCCCCGATCACCGGACGCTGGCCCGGGCCGGTGGCGCCGTTGGAGATGTTCTGCAGCCAGAGCGCGTTCTTCAGCGCGCTGGCCGGCTGCTTGCAGACCGCGCCGCCGTCGTTGCCGAGGGTCGAGACGATCTGGTCCTGGTCGGGCACCGGGTAGCCCTGGGCGGCCAGCTTCCCGGAGAGCTCCTGGGCCTTGTTGTTGGCCTGCACGTCCTGGTGGTGCTGCTGGTAGACGAGGATGCCGGTGATCAGCATGCCGACCAGCACCACGATCGCGCCGACGTAGATCCAGCGGTGCTGCGAGGCGAACCTGGTCGGGCTCATGCCGCACCCCCGGTGGCCGGCCGGGCGTCCTCCCCGGCGTTCCGCCAGCTGGGCTTGCGGAACTTCAGGAAGCAGAGCGGGATGATCACCCCGAGCAGCAGCAGCCCGCCGCCGATCAGCAGCACGTACGACCAGACGCTGCTGCCGCCGAACTGCGAGGACGGCACGAACCCGATCACCATCGCCGCCGCCGAGGCCAGCAGCCCGGTCACGCACAGGGTCACCAGGGCCGGGGCCCGGTAGCCGCGCGGGTGGTCCGGCTGGAGGCGGCGCAGCCGGATCGCCGCGACGAACATCAGCAGGTAGACGATCAGGTAGACCTGGGTGGTGATCACCGAGAAGATCCAGTAGGCGCTGGAGACGTTCGGGATGAACGCGTACATCAGCGCGATGGCGGTGGTCACCACGCCCTGGGTGACGAGGATGTTCTGCTGGATCCCGTGCCGGTTGAGGCGCTGCAGGAACGGCGGCAGGTAACCCTCCTCGCGGGAGATCAGCAGCAGGCCCTTGGACGGGCCGGCCAGCCAGGTCAGCATCCCGCCGAGCGAGGCCGCCACCAGCCCGACCGCGATCACCGGGGTGAGCCAGCCGATGTGGAAGTACTGGAAGAAGGCGTCGAAGGCCTGCATCACCCCGGCGGTCAGGCTGAGCTGGTTGGACGGCACCACCCAGCTGATCGCCAGCGCCGGGAGGATGAAGATCAACAGGACCAGGCCCATCGCCAGGAACATCGACTTCGGGAACTCCTTGGGCGGGTTTCGCAGCGAGGAGACGTGCACCGCGTTCATCTCCATGCCCGAGTAGCTGAGGAAGTTGTTGACGATCAGCACCAGGCTGGCCAGACCGGTCCAGGCCGGCAGCAGGTGCGCGGCGTTCATCGGCGCGGCCGAGGCGTTGCCCTGGCCCAGGAAGACGCCGCCCAGCACGACCAGCAGCGTCCCCGGGATCAGGGTGCCGATCACCAGGCCCCAGGAGGCCAGCCCGGCCACCGCGCCGGTGCCGCGCGAGGAGATCCAGACGCCGGTCCAGTACAGCACCATGATCACGATCGCGGTGTAGAGCCCGTTGCTGGCCAGCGACGGATCGACCACGTACGCGATGGTGCTGGCCACGTATGCCAGCAGGCTCGGGTAGTAGAAGATCGTCATCGCGAACTGGCACCACACCGCCAGGAAGCCCATCGGCTTGGACAGCCCCTGGGACACCCAGTTGTAGACCCCGCCCTCCCAGCCGGACGCCAGCTCGGCCGAGACCAGGGCGGTCGGCAGCAGGAACACGATGGCCGGGACGAGGTAGAGGAACACGCAGGCGAGTCCGTAGACCGCCATGGTGGGTGCGGCGCGCAGGCTGGCGACCGAGCTGGTGGTCATCAGCGCGAGCGTGAGCCAGGTCAGCCGGGGCGCGGAGACGGCTTGGACCGCCCGCTCCTTGGTCCGTGCCCCGGCACCGGAACCGTCGGCCGGCATGTCCATCGCACTCACGGGCGCTCCTCGGGGCCGATGATTCGGACGATCCGCAGGGATCCCGACCCACGCCATCACGGCGGCCCAGGGCGCGCGCCCGTTGCGGGGCTGTCCGGGTGATCACCGACGGTGAGGCCGGGCGGGGCCTGCCGATCAGCTCGGACAGCGCATATGTCCGGGGCCGCACTGCTCCGGGGCCGGACAGCTCTGTCGCCGAACAGATCCGGTACCGCGAACCTCTGCAACCGACCACGTCCGGCACGGGGCAGCTCCGTACCGGATCAGCTCCGCACCGGGTCAGCTCCGCACCGGATCAGCTCCGGACGGCGGTATCTCCGGCCCCGGGAAGGTCCGCGTCCGGACAGCTCCGTGCCCGCTCCCGCGCTACCCCCGGCGACGGAGCCAGTGGCGGATGCCCTGCACCGTCGCGATCACCAGCGAGGCCAGCGCCACCGCGACCAGGGCTGCCCAGACCCTGCTGCCGACCAGGCGGAAGTCGGTCACCAGCACCGCCAGCAGTGCGAAGGTCGGCACCAGGGTCGCCACCACGGTCCGGGCGAGCACCATCACCCCGGCGGGCCGCCAGCGGCCACCCCCCGGCGGCTGCACCAGCGCACCGCCGCCCGAGCCGTAGAACTTCGCCGCCCGCAGGCCCAGCCGGCTGGTCCCGCGCTGGTAGGCCACCCACATCACCGGGACCCACAGCAGCGGGAAGAAGAAGCAGACCACCACCAAGGCCGCCGTTAGGACCCAGCCGGCCACCTGCCGGACCCGGCCCGGCTGCCGCGCCCCGGGGTCGATCAGCCCGAGCAGGTAGGCCATCTCCCGCAGCATCCGTACCCGGGTGCCGCGCGGGAGCCGGCCCTCCGCCGGCCTGGCCGGCCGGTCGGGCACCGCCGCGAGCGCCAGCTCGGCCTCCGGCACCGTCGGGTACGCGCCCTGCACCATCAGCAGCTCGGCGGCCCGTCGCCGCTCCATGGGGTCGTGCCCGGCCAGCGCGGCCAGTTCCAGCACCATCCGGAGCTGCGCCAGCAGCGCGGCGCAGAACGCCACCGGCACGAGCAGCATGAACGGCCCGCCGACCGCACCGCCCTCCAGCACGGTCAGCCGGGTGCCGCGCTCGATCACCACGTGGCGCAGCACGGCCGGCCCGGCCTCCGACCTGGTCCGCCGCAGCTTGGCCACGGCCGTGCGGGCCCTGCGCCCTTCCAACTGCACGGCCAGCAGGGCGAGCTGCTCCGGCAGGTGCTGCGGATCGAGCAGTCCGGCCCGCAACAAGGTCCGGGCGGATCTGGTCGACACCTCGGCCGAGGAATCCGACGTGCTCACCCTTCGGAGGCTACCGCCGGGCGGCCGGTGTGACCCGGGTCATTCGCGGGGGTGGTGGGGGTGGGGTCGGTGGGTGCCGGGTGTCGGGGCGGGTTCACGCTGTGTCGACAATGTGGGCGGGCTCACCCGGTACGTTCGGTGACCGCGGCCACATCCGGCGCCCCGGGTCGGTGCTCGCCCGCTCAACCACGGGGCCCCGTTCCCTCCGGTACTGCCGGTAACGGGCGGTTGAGCTGGGAGTTCGCCGGATTCCTTGTGG